>JBCCVR010000012.1:0-66093 GCA_039194995.1 Cyanobacteria bacterium P01_E01_bin.42
GGCTATTCCTTCTTTTGCTGCTCTATAGCGCCTTTCTAGTTCCTTTGTGCTTAGATGGGGGTTCAGTTTGACTTGGCGTGGCATCGTCTTCTGTGCATTCCTTCCTCTTTATTCTACATCCTTTTACCGGATTGGATATTATTATTGCGAACGAACTTATCGCCGTCATTATTTTATCCGAAGTATTTTAGGAAACGATCGCAATTCCCACAACGGCGATCGCACCCGGATCAATTCAAAGAATCCAATTCTTCTTGTAAATCTCGGCGCGATCGCGGCTGCCAATTTTCTCCCAATAAGCGCCGCAACATTTCCATCGCTTCGTCTCGGGTTTGTCCGGTGTTGGCTTCGTGTCCGTGCCAAAACTCATCCCACCAGTCCGGAGGTTCGACTTTATCACCATCGTATTCCGTGGGTCGTCCCGTCTCTCCATCCACCACCAAACTGCCCACATAATCGGCATCCTCATAAACGCGATCGATCTGCGCTCTAATGCCTTGTAAATCTTGCTCGGAAACAACGCCGTTACTAGTGGCTTGATAAAATTGCACCGTTACCCGAATGGGAAAATTGGGATCTCGTTCGATCGCCAGATTGTCAATTTCCGTAAACGGTCCCTCAATTTCTCCGTGACCGATAACGGCGGCTTCAATATCGCTCTCATCGGACATTCCCCGCGATCCGCCAGCAAAAGGATTGTTAACGGGAGCGCGCTTTTGTTTGAGAGGAACTTGAATCAGCATCACCATATTTAATCCCGTTTGCCCTGCTGCTTCTTGTCTTCGTCTAGAGGTGTGGTTTTCGTTGTCAAAATCTCCGATACGCTGTCCCGTCAAACTGGCGCGAGCGCCATTCTGATTGAAAAATAAACGCTGTCCCCAAGTTCTGCCCGCTTCAAAGGCATCTCGCACGTTATCAATGATGGTGGCGCTAGTTCCTTCTCGCGTGGCTAAAATGGTCAGGACTGCCGGATCCCCTTCAGAGGATTGATAGTTGAACAAAACCGGGTTGAATTGAGCCTTACCGCCTTGGGGAATGGGGAGAAAACAGGCTTGGGCAGAGACGAGGACGTGAGTATCCCGCTCGGCTAAAAGTGAGTTTTCCGAACCCGCCCAAGAATTGGGATCGTGGAGATAGCGCCGAAAATTGCCTAAAAATTCTTGCAGGGATACCTTTTGCAGAGATGCACCCTTTTCATTCCCCGTCAGGAGAAAAAAGCGATCGATGGAAACGTCGGCAGATTTATCGGTAAAATTGGGATGGCGAATGACGGGCATGAGATACAGTTGGTATTCGTCTGTATTGGGGGTCTGGGTTTGGACTTGAATGGTCATGTCGCTGATGTTCGGACCCACCGCAGAATTTTGATAGCGTGCCGTATCTTCCCAAGTGATGTTGAGAATATCCAAGCCCAATTGTCGCGCTAAGGCTTGCGATCCCCCGTCAGATACCATCCCGACCGTTTTTTCAATGACCTGTCTGTAGCGGTTGTAATCCTCGTCGCTGCTTTGTTGTGGGCGAGAAGCGATCGCCGGAGAAGATTCCGGTAAAGCGATCGCCTCAATTGTCAAACCGAGGGACAGGAATAAAACGCAAAAGGGGGTAAATTGTCGCAATTGCATGACATTAATCACATTATTGGGGTACTTTCAGGGTAAAACAATTGCTAAGGGAGCGATCGCCTTTTTCGGGAATGATGGCATGGAGATCGCCCTTCCCGCACGCAATCAATGCAAAGAATCTAATTTTTCCTGCAATTCTTGGGGCGATCGCGGCTGCCAATTTTCCCCCAACAAGCGCCGCAACATTTCCATCACTTCTTCTCGGGTTTGTCCGGTGTTGGCTTCGTGTCTGCGCCAAAAAGCATCCCACCAGTCCGGGGGTTCGACTTTATCACCATCGTATTCTGTCGGTCGTCCCGTGTCTCCATCTACCACCAAACTCCCCACATAATCGGCATCATCATAAACGCGATCGATTTGTTCTTTAATCTCGCGCATATCTTTTTCGGAAACAACCCCGTTACTGGTGGCTTTATAAAATTGTACGGTCACGCGGACGGGCAAATCGGGATCTCGTTCGATCGCCAGATTGTCAATTTCCGTGAAGGGTCCTTCAACTTCTCCATGACCGATAACGGCGGCTTCTACGTCGCTGCGAGCGCGTAAGACAGGAGCAGAAGGAACAACCCCATCTTCCAGTTCGCCGCTAAAGCCAAAACCCAGGGGATTTTTTTGTTTGAGGGGAACTTGAATTAACATCACCATATTTAACCCTTCTTCTCCGGCTGCTTCTACTGTCGGGTTGGTGGCGGGATCGGGAGGATTTTCGGCTTGAAAGTCGCTGAGTCTTTGACCTGTCAAACTGGCGCGATCGCCATTCAAATTAAAAAATAAGCGCTGTCCCCAAGACCTGCCTGCATCAAAGGCATCTCGTTTATTGTCGATTACCGTGACGCTCGTGCCTTCCCGAGTGGCTAAAATGGTCAGGACGGCCGGATCCCCTTCATAGGATTGATAGTTGAATAAAACGGGATTGAATTCGGCTTTGCCTGCTTGGGGAATGGGGAGAAAACAGGCTTGAGCGGAGACGAGGACGTGAGTATCGCGATCGGCTAGGAGTGAGGTTTTTCTGCCCGCCCAAGAGTCCGGCTCGTTCAAATACTGGCGTAAATTCCCTAAAAATTCTCGCAGAGATACCTTTTGCAGAGATGCACCCTTTTCGTTCCCCGCGAGGAGAAAGAAGCGATCGAGGGGAATATCAGCGGATTTGTCGGTAAAGTTGGGATGGCGAATGACGGGCATGAGGTGCAAGCGATACTCATCGGTGCGGGGGTTGCGCTGCTGTATTTGAATGCTCATATCGCTGATATTCGGACCCACCGCAGAGCCGTGATAGCGTCCGGTATCTTCCCAAGTGATGTTGAGAATATTTAAGCCGAATTGTCGGGCGAGGGTTTGCGATCGCGCGTTCGCAACCATCCCTACAGTCTTTTGGATGGTCTGTTGGTAAAAGGTATAATCGACGTAACTCATAGATCTGGGGGCTTCTTGTTTGTTGGTGGGGGCGTTTGCTTCGTTGGATTCCGGGAGAGCGATCGCGCTGGAGGTCAAGCCTAGGGGAAAACATAAAACGCACATTAAAGCCAATTGTCGCAGTTGCATGATCTTGTCCTGTTGAAATGCTTCTAGATTAAGGGCATTTACAGGGGCGATCGCGGGAGTTTCAGTTTTCGCAACAGATTTATTCGTGCCGTGATGGAGAGAGGAATGCTTTCAACATTTCTAGCATGGCAATAACCTCCTCTCGCTCCAGACTCGGTCTCACTTCAAAAAATTTAATTCCAGATCCTTTAATGACAATGCGATAGCGGCTATTACAATTAATATCTAGATCTTCGATCGCTTCGATCTCGGTCTCGTCTAAGGGAATTCTGTTGATAATGCGCGCTTTTTTCGTGATGAGATTAAAATTACTTAACTGGGTATAGTTTTGAGTTTTATTAAATTCCAATCGCTTTTGGTGTCCTGTATTTGCACAAATGAGGAGACCGATAAGAACGAGGGGAGAAATCAGTAGAGACAGGGATAATAATTCCAAATCGAAGCGATAATCTCGAACAATTTTGAGAGTGGGGGATGAAGGCGTGCGAATAAATTCATTGATATTGCGGGCAACACTGTGGACATCGCGGTACGATCCGATCGAGTGCCAGTTACCCGTTACATCAATGCCATATAATAGATTAGCAATATGCTTATTACCCTTGCCCTTCGTGCGAGTATCGGGAACGACGATCGTATGAGTCAAATTTCCCCATCGTTGCGGTTTTTCTTCGATTAATCCGAAGAGGTGAGTTCGTTTTTGCTGACAGGAGATTGTAGCCAGACCGAGGCGATCGCAACGCAGGATGGCAACTCCAAGAGAATAAGCACGAGAAAGAATTCCCAGTGCGGGGAAGGCAATCGCCGCCAATCCCAAGCTATATTGAAATAAGCAAACCCTGAAAGAGCTACTCCCACTTTGAAAAATCAGTCGAGAACTCGATCGCTTGAAGACTTTCACGATAATCTCTCTTTAGATAAAATCAATGAGTCTTATTGTCTCCTTGACCTCAAGTTTTGATGGTTGCGATCGGCTCGTTTTGGGAAGTGGTAAACCTCGATTGCTCGATATTGGCAGAGCGTGCTACGATTAGCTGCTAAATCTAGCATTGTTCGCTCTAGTCGAGTCCCGTCGAAACTCTCAAAATTCCCGTTGTAACCGTGCTTTTACACTTCAACAGTCTCTTGGAGAAAAAGCGCCTTGGCTTGATTTTCTGACTGCTGCATCGAGCGATCGGCTTGATAATACTGGCGTGCTTTTCTATTTTGTAAAGAACTGTAAAGATTCGGATAATTTTGACGATTGTTATTAGCGTTGCCATCCTATCGACAATTGGTTTATTATTAAGCAGAGTAAAAAGTCCCCATTCGAGAAGAACATCAAGAGGGCAAATGCGATAAAAATTAATCTCGAGCTTTTCATCAAATCACTAATGAGTAACTCTCTCGCGATCGCAGCAGTCACAACAACCTTACAAAACTTGCTCTTCTCCGGCTTGCGGGAAGAACTCGGAAGCGGTAGCATTACATCTCTTCCTCTCGATAAAGCACGCAGTAACAGCGATAGCAATCAAATTAATTTATTTCTCTACCATACAACCCCCAATCCGGCTTGGCGCAATCGGCCGAAAATGACCCAAGTAAAGCGCGGAATTAGCGAAGAACCGCCGTTAGGATTAGATCTTTATTACTTAATCGTAGCCTACGGAAAAGACGATGATGAAGTGGCCAGCCATCAGCTTCTCGGTCGCGTGATGAGTATCTTTCACGACCACAAAATCCTCAAGCCCGCCGAAATTATTGCCGCCACCTCAAAACGCTTGCCCGAAAGCGATCTGCACGAACAAATCGACGGTCTTAATATCGTGCCGCAATCCCTCTCTTTTGATGAAATCTCGAAAATTTGGCAAGTTTTTGATGCTCAGTATCGCGCTTCTGTCGCCTATCAAATTTCTGTGGTGGTTTTGGACAGTCACATTCCCGTCAAGGTGGCATTACCCGTTCTCCCGCAAATGAACGGTCGCGGCGTGGGTAGCGGTCGCCCGTTAGTCAGTATGGGCGTTCCGTCCCTCAAAAAAATTCGCCTGCCCAATCGCCAACGCAGCGCCCAGTTTGGCAATATTTTAACCCTGCGGGGTATGTTGATGAATCGCCCCAATCTTTCGGTACAATTGCTGCATCCCCTCCTTGATGAAGCGATCGCCCTGACTCCTCTGCCAGAACCTACCGAAGAAGAACTCTCGGTACAGATCCCCGATCGCGAAGCCGATGAAGCGCTTATCTCCCGTTGGGTCGCGGGATTTTATAGTCTTTCCGTCGTCGTGCCGAAGGAGGAGTACCAGCAGACCAGCGAAGAATTACCCCTTGCATTTGCTCCACAGGTTCTGAATATTGCCACGCGAGAAGAGATTCCAGATTGTTTTACCATTGAGGTAACTTGTGTTCCCCGGGTGCGTCCCGCCCAACGCGCCGTATTGTTACTGGGCAATCGCGGCATTCCTCTAAATGACCTGACCACCCCCGATAATCCGAGAGAACCATCTGTCCTCACCTTTCGCGTGCGAAACGTGCCTCAAGGGGATTACGTGGTGCGATTGCGCGTCGATGGGGTAGACAGCATCCCGGTGGACTTCACCACCGCACCGTTTGAATTTGCCCGGAATCAACGCATGGAGGTCGCAGAATGACGAACGAAAATCGCCTCGCCTTGGGAAAAGCGGTCGAAGCCTTGCGATCGCGAATGCTGTTGATGTTGGCAGATAATCCCCCCGAATCAGAAAATGCGGAAAACGAGCTTCTCCAACCCCTGCAACTTCCCCTCGCCCTCGAATATTTGGGAAAGTGCTTCAGTCTCTCTTCCGTAGAACAAGGGGTCGTTCTTCTATGCGCGGCAATGGAGTTAGATCCAGCGATTCCGGAACTGTGCGATCGCCTGCAAGGGGGGAAAAATATGCCCTATCCCACCTTTGCGTTGGCGTTTGACATTTTTGACGAGCCGAGTTGGGATGCCATGTCATCGGAACGAGCCTTGCGCTACTGGCGCTTGTTGGAGATTGCGGTGCGGGATTCCCTGCCGATGATGTCGAGTCCCCTGAAGATCGACGATCGCATTCTCAATTTTCTGGCGGGATCGAACTTCCTCGATCGCCGTTTGGCTTCTCTATTATTTCCCTTGGGCGTTTCCAACAAGATCGGAGAATTATCGGTGCTTGCCCCTTCTCAACAAGAGATGGTGACGGAAATTCGTTCGGTTTTAGAGCGATCGGATGCGGAGAAACCCTTGCCCGTCATTCAGCTATTGGGGGGAAATACCGCTTGCAAGCAACAAGTTGCTGCAGAGGTCGCCGCCAGCTACGGACGGGTGCTCTACGGATTAATGGGAGAACTCATTCCTGCATCTAATGCCGAATATGCCGAGTTTTTGCGGTTGTGGCAGCGCGAAGAATACCTCCTCACTTTAGCCCTCTATATCGACACGCAAGAGGTAATGGCAGAAGGATTCCGGGGGGCATCCTTGCGGCGTTTCCTCAGCCAAAACGGGGGCTTGCTCTTTCTAGACAGTCGCGAAGTGAAACTCCCCCCCAATCGAGATGCAGTGGCGATTGAGGTAGGTTTTCCCACCCCTAAAGAACAACGCGGTGCTTGGGAACATATCTTAGCCGATCGCGCTGGAGAAGCCCCCTCCCGGTTGACCAGTCAGTTTAATTTGAATTTTGGGGAAATCGAACAGATTGCCGGATCTGCCCGCGATCGCGCCGAGGAAGAACAATCGCGAGTCCTCTGGTACAACTGTTTGCAACGCACTTTACCCCGTTTGGATAGTTTGGCGCAACGATTGGACGTAAAAGCCAGTTGGGAGAATTTAGTTTTGCCCGAGGATGAACTGGGGCTATACGGATTGAAGCCTATCGCGGTATGGCAATTTTAGCCACGAACTTGAAGGCTTCTCTCGATACGGCGTTTATTCGCCGCCTGCGCTTTATTATCGACTTTCCCTTTCCCTCAGAACAATATCGCCAGCAGTTGTGGCAAAAAGTGTTTCCCTCCGCGTTACCCGTCGGCGATTTGGATTATGTTTATTTAGGTCGGATGAATCTGACAGGAGGAACGATTTATAACATTGCCATTAATGCTGCATTTATGGCAGCAGAACAAGGGAATATTTTGGAAATGGAACATATTCTTACAGCAGTGCGATCGGAATATACCAAACTCGGACGGCCGATTTATGAAAGTGAGTTTCATTGGGATGGCAAGGTTGCGGCAGAAAATGTTTAGGTATTTCCCGAATCGATGACTGCGAGGGGAAGGCGTTAAAAAAAGGACGAGCGCTCTATTAGAAAAAGGAGTCCGCCCTTTCATATCTAATTTTCATACTTTTGTCTAGCCCATTTTTCTACATTCACCGATTAGATTGGATAAGTGGGCTTCAGAGAATAGTAAAGATTATGGATAGAGTACAATGCGATCGCGACAAGCAAAACAATTCAGAAAACTCCAAAGATGAGTTCTTTGCGCCAGAGCGATCGCCCAGCGCAACACCTCAACAAACCTCTGATATTTCTTCCGTGCTAAGGCAAACCGAGGCAACTCCACGGAGAAAGTCGCAATACACTGGGCAACAATTACTCGCCAGTCCAGCCTTACCAGTCAAACCTTCCCCGCTCCCCCTGCAAGCCAAACTCGAAATCGGTGAGGTGGGCGCTCGCTACGAAAAAGAAGCGGATCGCGTTGCCAATGAGGTGGTTCAACGCCTTCATACTCCCCAACTCCACCCCGCCCACAAGCCTCCGAGTTTGCAAGAGGGGCAAAAACCAGAATTTGAGGTGCAGAGACACCCTCAGCAGACCAACATCCTCAAGAGTGGAGTAAAATAGAAGCCCTGAAAACCGGATAAATAGTCGTAATGATGTAATGGTAAAAATCAGAATTCAACAAGCAAGGGACAACTCTTTCGAGGACGTGGCAAAACGGGATGAATTATCCCGTCCCTTTTTCGCCAAACCTTCTTTTGCCTTCGAGCGATCGCCAACCCCAACAGGCGATCGCGAAGTTCTGCCCATTCAGAGGAAAGAGATCGGGACGGATAAGGTGCGATCGCTTCGGCAATTCTCTCCGGTTCAATTGCTCTGCGGGACGGGCAATAGCAAGAATATCATTCAGAGAACTCTTGAAGTCGGCGGTTCTCATTTAACGCAAATGAGTGGGTTTTTGTTATCATCCATCCAGAAACAAGCTGTCAAACTGGGATTGCAGGACTTTATCGAGGTCATTATAGAAAGACTTGAAAAATATCTGTATGACGAGCAAAACTATACTTATGACAATATCGAAAGCCTGTGGCAATCGATCCTGAAAGAATTAAAACGAGAAGGCAAATTAGAAGATTCCTCCCACCAAGCACTTCCCCAGCCCATCGAAAGCAGCGAGAGCGGAACCGAAGAGGAACAAATGCGAGATAGAGACAAAAGCGGCGATAGTTCGACAACTCAAACCACCACAACATCATCGAGTTCGGCATCGAAAACCCTCGGTATGGAATCGCAAGATGTATATGGTGCTGCCGCAGCAGGAGTCGCAGCAGAAGCAGGATCGACAGCCTTGGAAACCATGTGGTCTACCACCGATGAATCTGAGGATCAATCTCGTATGTCAGAGGAAAGCACCGAACGCAAGGACAGCATTAAAGAAACCCACGAAACAAGAGCCGCAGAATCTTCCACAACATCTTCAGGAGACAGCGAGATCGCGATTCAAACCAAATTAACGGTCGGTGCGGCAGGCGATCGCTACGAACGAGAAGCCGATCGCGTGGCGGCTGAAGTCGTCCGACACCTCAACTCTCCCAACATCGAGTCAGAAACCCCCGAGCAACCAGAGCCAGAGAAAACGATAATAAGAAAGCCGATTACTATCATGCGTTCTATTCAGATGAGATCGGGATTTGATGGCGTGGGCGGTGGTGTGGTCTCCCGAGAGATCGAATCGGAGATCGGTCGGGCGAGGGGACGCGGGCAACCTTTGGATGCAACTTTACAGCGATCGCTGGGAGAGGCGATGGGATTCGATTTTAGCGGGGTGCGAATTCATATTGACAACAGGGCAACCTTATTAAATCAGTCTTTGCAAGCGAAGGCATTTACAACGGGACGGGATGTCTTTTTCCGACAGGGAATGTATCGTCCCGAAACCCAAGACGGTCAAGCGTTAATCGCCCATGAACTCACTCACGTGGTGCAGCAAAATCGATAATTGCGATCGCTGGGGGAGCAATGAAGCCAGATTTTAGCAGGGCGATCTCGATCGCATTCATTGTCCTATCGCCGTCATTTGAACGATTGCCCCAATTCATGCAGAGATGGCGATAAACTTCACGAGAGAAGATAGGTTCGGATCGCTTTATTTTTCCGTTAACACTGTAATAATACAAGTATGGAAAACTTAAGGATGGAAAAAGATGACTCCCGAATTTCAGATCCTCTCTGCTAGCCTTGAAGAACAAATTAAATATCATGAAGAGCAAATCAAACACTATGCCCAACAAGTGGAGCATCATAAAGATAAGCTAGAAGAACTCAAAGGGGTTCATCGCAAGTTTACACAAATACAGAAAAAGTCGAATCATTAATGCACTTCAAATCAATTCATTTTGAGAATTCCGATCGAAATGTCGAACTCCTGTAGATTCTATGGGAGTCTTGGCTTGAGGGAAATTCATCCGCTCCCGACACCGATCTCCCAATCTGCGAATGCGCGGGAAAGGAGCGATCGCGATCGCAGTCTTCATCCCATGCCGATCGTGGGAATAGAAGAAACTTTTTCCCTGTGCTAATCCTAGGCTAGACAGGTGTTTGTACTCTTTGTCTTTTTCTCGAAAATAGCGGCCTTTCTTCACTCGAATTATATATCCTATTCCCTTGTATATCAACCAGTTGGTTGATTTAACATTGCTAAATTCTCGGTCGGCTATAACGACAATTTTATATTCCTTTAGCAGATGAATTACAGGGCGCAGAATTTCTTTTTGCTCTTTCACATTACTGCTTCCTTTATCAGTGCGATCGCCTTATTCCATGATAATTCTTTGAAAATTGTTTGTCTAGCGAACTGCCACCCCGTAAAATAGAAGCGAATGCGAGGTAAAATCATGATACTATCAGAAAAGATAGTCATTGAATTAAAATCAGCACCGGAATCTTTACTTTTACAGGTTTTGGATTTTATCCAAGCAAACAAAATCACCTCTGCAACCCTCTCAAATTCAGAAAATCAACCTCGCATTCCGGGCTCATACCAAGGAAAAATTTGGATGAGCGAGGATTTTAACGATTCTTTACTCGATGAGTTTTGGTTGGATGATGGCGAATGAAAGTGTTATTTGATGCTGATGGAATTCGGCGATTATGGTAGAGCGCTCGCAAACCTATTATTCCTCGACATCAAGTATTTTCACCCGTGCGAATTTTAATCCCGTTACTCCTGGTAGGGGTTCGATCGCGCCGGACTCAATTTGCGAATCGATCCAACCTTCCCGCACCAAATAACGCAAATATTGATGGTATTCTGCCCATTCTTGCTCGGTTGAATAGGCGATCGTCAGCATTCCGGGTTGGGTGATGCGGGTTGAGGTTTTGGCATCGATGCCTTTATCAATGCGCTTTTTGACGATTTCGTAACGAGTATCTTTCGTTCCCACGACATCAAAGAGTTTTTCTGTATGTTCGTCATGGAAAATATCGATGGTTGTATCCTGTACCAGAACCAAATGGGAGACCGCCAAAGGAAGATTATAGTCCCGTTGCACCGCAAAACAAGTGCGGGCGCAGTCGCAAACCGCCCGTAACTGTTCGTAGCGCAAACTGTGGAGGTGAAAGAGGGAAAATTGCGAGGCGATCGCACTGCCCACGTACATCATGCTGTCGATGCCGTCGGTGACTTCAATATCGCAATAATGAGAGAGGATTTCTTGCATCTGTTGCTGCCATGTTCTCCACGTTTCCCTTAAGTGAGTATTGATTTGCCCGATCGCGCGATCGTAGTCCTCTCTCGCGTCATAGATGCACTGGTGGTCGTTTTCGCAGGCTTTTTCATAGGCTGCGATCGCCGCGATCGCGGTTTCCCCGCACTGGCGAAAATAGGGAAAATAAACCTCGATATGCTCTTGTAAATATTGCTGTGCCATGGTTTCATCTTCCACTCGGATTTGTTTGGCGATGCGATCCATATAGGCGAGTAAATCCGTGCGCAACTGTTGCAAAAAGGCGATCGCATGGCTGGCGAGGGCGGCATCCACGATCGCCAAGGCTAAGTTAAACTGGGCCAGCAGGTCGGTTTGTATGGCTTGGTTACGAATTTTGGAAGAGCCGCGAATATCGGACATACTGTAGAGGGGATAAACCTTCTCAAATACGATCCGTTCTGGGGCAAGTCCCAAGCTGCGCCGTTCGCTTTCTTGTTGGAAGCGCCACGCGACGGAGGGATGAACCCGGGAGAAATGCTCTCGATTGGCTTGACGTAAGGCGGTTTTGAGGGGAGCAATTAGATTTTGGGCGCGGAGGGCATCGAGTCGGTCAAAACAATCGCGGCGATCGCTTCCTAAAATGACCATCCCTAACAATTGTCCCTCATTATCGGTCGGACTTTCCCAACGTAAGGGAATTAATAGTAAAGAACGGCATCCCCGTTGCCATAATTCCGCTTCGATCGCCGAGGGACAGTCCTCGTGCAGGTTGGGAACGTTCCAGATGCGATTGGCTTGAATTGCCCGTTGTAGGTGAGAATCTGCGAAAGTCTCCCAAGTTAGGGTATCGATCGCCTCTACGCGATCGTCCTGACAGGTGAAGAATTGCAAGTTTTCTCGTTTAAGACTGAGAATGGCGGTGAGGGAGGTGCGAAAGAGCGATCGCATGAGCCGCGCTACTGTCGAAAAGGCTTCGGGGTCTCTCGTGATATCTTGGGGGTCGATGAGGGCGTGGATTAGGTTCTGTAAGGTTTCGCGATCGCTGACATCCAATCCTTCCCATAGCAATTGACCCGTGAGGCGATAATTATCCCATTGAATTTGCGCCTCTAATGCTTCTTGGGAGGGGATGGCGCTATTTTGCAGATCCATGTCTGCAAACTCGTCAATATCGGGATCGATCCGTTCGACGCGGAGATGTTGCGATCGCAGCCAAAATTGTAGGGTACGGGTTTCGCCTTCGAGGGCGCTTTTTAGGATAGCGGTTTGGGGTTCTTCGAGCAATCGCCAGCGATCGGCTTCGATACCGCAGATATCCCGCAGCACGAGGGGAAGTAAATGCAGGCGATAGAGTTTTTCTCGGGCGATCGCGTCAAAATCGGCAAACAGATCGAACAGGCAAATATTTTGTTCTTTGACCTCTCCTTCAGGTGCAACCAGCCCGGTTAAGCGACAAAATGCCTCATTGCCATAAAGAATGGTAAAGTCTTGGGGATCGAGTATGGCTTGGAGAAGTTTGCTTTGTCGTTCGGTTTGAGCCAGCCAGTGAGTCATCTTGATTATCAGGCGAGAGGGTTTGACGGCGTTACGGTCTGGGGTTGCTTAAATATTAGCAAGCGTCCCCAAAGGAACGCTATCCTCATTCGTGGGAATATCCTCTCGATCCGGTCAAAATCCTGCTTGGTTTTCAGAAAAGATATTTAGATTACACGTCCACCTTATACCCCAAAGCCAGTTCGTCGCCGCAAAGCCCGCGAATCCCCCAATGATGTTTGGGTAATTCTTGGATTGTAATTTCAATGTCTTGCGGTTTGATGCCAACTTCCCGTTCTATATTTTCAAAGATGAGTCGAATTAATGCTTTTTTGGTCTCTACCGAACGACCGTCAAACATGGATATTTCGATAATTGTATAATTTTCGCTGCGATCGCTGGGATAAATAAAGTCCGATTGTTCCAGCCTAAAAAATCGGTGAAATTTCTTTTCAGGTGGATAAGTCAGTGCCTCGATAACGGCGTTGTGAATTGCTGATGAGAGAGCAGCCGCATTTCCAGACAGGGAGGATTTCAGACCAAAAATTTTAACTTGTACCATGATGCTGGAGGGATAATTTTGCAGATTGTTTATAAATCAATTAAATATTTTAACTAAATCAAATAAACGAGTAATAAAAGCTAGCACGCCTCCACCAATTATCAATAATTTAACAACCCAGCTCTCTTTAATTAACTCAATGAATACTGATGGTGTAAAGCCATACTGCTCTGTCCAGCTTGAATTAGTTTTTAAACTTTTATATGATGCCATTTCAAATAATTTTGCCAGCGCATTTACTTTTCGCAAAGTAGACTGATGTAAGCGTACAAACTCTTTGTTATCAAATGCTTCTGCTTCTTGCTGTCCTGTTAAAAAGTCTTTGTCAGTTATATTATTTTTCTGGATAATTGATTCAAGCCCTGGATGCTCTATGTAATTAACTCCATACAAATCACCAAAAGCTCTAGATAAATCGAATTTTTTGTTTTCTGGAATAGAGGTCGGCTCTCCACCTAGAACTCGATAACGATGCTCTATTGCAGCAAAACCATAGTTTACATCTCTCATGTTCCAGTGAATCCAACTATGATATAGCCGACTTTTAACAAAGTCGAAAAAACGATCGAGCATTTCCTTTTCTAAAATGTCATATTTGTCTGAAATTTCTGTAAAAGAGATTTTTTGCTCTTCTGCTATTTGATGAATTGAGAATGAATCAGTCTGTCCTGATTCAAGATTACGAACTGCAATGCTCGTAATTCTTGAAGTTTTGCCATCTGTCTTATTATAAAAACTTTCACATGAGTAGTGAATCACAAGTGTATTTTCTCCTTGCTCGGAAAGGAAATTAATTTTTCGAATTACTTTTTTTCGTTTCTTTAAACGCTGAATTTCTTGACCCATTGTTTGGTCTCCAACCTTAGAATAATAATGAGTAATAAATTACGAAAATTTTATAACAATCCTAAAAATTTACTCGAGCAACCAAGCAAATAAATCCTTGAGCGTAAGATTGAGTTCGCTGGCAAAAGACGGTACGGGAAGAATTGAATCGGGTTTTTCCAACACTTCAACTTCTTGTCCGGGACGATAGACAAATATCGTTTTTTCGCTTGGATCGATTAACCAGCCGATTGGCGTTCCCTGCTTGAGACAGTGGATAATATTTTTGATAACTTTGGTGTGATTTTGACCCGGAGATAAAATTTCAATTGTCCAATCTGGTGCTATGGGAAATGTATTGGCAATTTCTCCATTTTCATCTCGAGGAATTCTACTCCAAGTAAAAACGACGATATCTGGAACAGTAGAGCGATCTCCAAAAGTACAACGCAACTCGGGAAAAGCACGAGCAATGCGTTTGGGTTTGAGCGTACTATTTATAGCAAGGACAAATTCTCCTTGAATTACGCTATGTTTTCCTTGTGGCATTGGTTTTTTGATGATTTTGCCATCAATATATTCGCTTGCAGGCTTGGTTTCTGGTAATTTAAGAAACTCTGCCAATGTAAGTATTCGATTGGGTGCTTGTACCATTTGAACTGACCTCTTAATCTGCCAGAGTTGGAGACTAATCCCTATCGTACCGCAAAATTTAATTCAGAGAAATTCCCTAACCTAACTTAACTAAAGTCGGAAAGTCCTCGGCTGTCAAGTTGGATGAGGGAGCAAAGGCTGTTTCTGTAGCGCGATCGCCAGTTGCTCCCCCTCGGGTTTGGTATGATTGTAATTTGGAACTTCTGGTCGTGACTTGACAATTGAGAATTTCTAGCAATAATCGAGTTAATGTCGCGATCTGCCTCAGCACTTTTAGGACTTATATGCAATCCCAACCCACAACCCAAACAACAAGTTCGGCAACAACTCTATCACTTCCTCAAAAGTTGCTCGTATCTAACACTCCCGATGGCTTTTTCTTTCAAGCCTTCTGGCTGGCTGCTAGAGTCATTGTAGGAGCTTTAATGATTCCCAATGGCTTCGACAAGCTGGCAGATGTTCAAGGCTTTGCGGATAATGTTGTCAGCAATTATATCGGACTGCCCTATCCTGTTTTCTTTACCTATTGTGCGGCTTATATTGAGATAATCAGCCCCATTCTCATTATGTTGGGACTGCTAACGCGACTTAATGCGATCGCACTGATTTCAACAATGGGGGTCGCCATTTTCTTTCATATTAAAGCCGATGGACTTACGATTCATCCCCTAGAAACGGCATCGCTCTATGCGGCTGTTTATACTTTTTTTCTGGTATGCGGATCGGGCCAGTGGTCTTTAGATACGCTCATGACTCGGAAATCTACTTCTTAATGTTTGTCTGAAACGAGTAGGAGCGATCGCAAAATGCCAAAATAGCCCTTGCGATCGCCCTTTTTTTACCCGATCGTTTTAATTTGAATTTTCTAATCGACTCAAACAATATTGAATTTCATTTGTCAGGTATTCCCAGATATTCTCAAGCTGTTCTTGACTATTGGAATCTGCCAGCATCTGTTTTAAGGCATAAACTAATTTTTCCGGCAAGCGATCGTCATTCAAGAAGGAACGATCGAGTTCTGGATTAAGAATTCCCGGGCGATCGCGAACCTCGATAAAAAACTGGGCGAAGGAGAGGATTCCGCTAAAACCGAACGCATCCCAAACGTAGTTGGGATTGGTAAAACAGTTCTCAATATCGATGAGATTAATTTTGATCCAATCATTATCGACGGTTTCAACCCATGATTCATTCATTTTTGCTTCTCTCAATGAGATATAGTTTGAGATATTAGCAATTTTTCCATCCGTCGATACATCCGTGCGATCGCCTCGATCGATTCTATTTTAACGATCGATCTCGCCTGATTTGTCGCAAATAGGCAATAATGGAGAGTAATCCAAAGTATGATTGATATCTCTTCTCTCAATTTTCGCGATCGCCATGAACAGCCCTTTCCTCGACCGCCTCAATAGCCCCCAACGTCCCGTTATTGTTTTTGATGGTGCGATGGGAACGAATCTGCAAGTTCAAGAGTTAACGGCAGCAGACTTTGGTGGGGCTGAATACGAAGGGTGTAATGAATATTTGGTTCATACGAAACCTGAAGCCGTCGCAACTGTGCATCGCGGCTTTTTGGAAGCGGGTGCAGATGTTATCGAAACAGATACTTTTGGGGGAACGCCTTTTGTTCTCGCGGAATACGATCTGGCAGACCAAGCCTATTATCTCAACAAAACGGCCGCCGAATTAGCGAAAAAAGTCGCCGCCGAATATTCAACCCCCGAAAAGCCTAGATTTGTCGCTGGATCCATGGGACCGGGGACAAAGTTACCGACTTTGGGTAACATCGATTTCGATACCCTGAGAGAATCCTATATCGTTCAAACAGAAGGATTGATCGATGGGGGAGTAGATTTGCTCCTCGTGGAAACCTGTCAGGATGTCTTACAAATTAAAGCGGCATTGAATGCGATCGAAGAAGTTTTTGCGAACAAAAAACAACGCCTTCCGCTTATGGTTTCCGTTACTGTAGAACAACAGGGAACGATGTTAGTGGGAACGGAAATTGGGGCTGCGATGACAATTTTAGAGCCTTATCCCATTGATATTTTGGGGCTGAACTGTGCGACCGGTCCCGATTTAATGAAAGAACATATTAAATATTTATCCGAACATTCCCCGTTTGCGATTTCCTGTATTCCTAACGCAGGTTTACCTGAAAATATCGGCGGACACGCGCATTATAGATTAACGCCCATGGAACTGAAAATGGCGTTAATGCACTTTGTTGAAGATCTGGGCGTACAAATTATCGGGGGATGTTGTGGAACCCGTCCCGCACATATCGAACAACTCACAGACATTGCCAAAACTCTGACTCCGAAAGAACGCACACCGCATTATGAACCTTCAGCTGCTTCTATTTATAGTCCTCAACCCTATATCCACGATAATTCTTTCCTGATTGTAGGCGAAAGATTGAATGCAAGCGGCTCGAAAAAATGCCGGACTTTACTTAATAAAGAAGATTGGGATGGATTGGTTTATTTAGCGAAGTCTCAAACCAAAGAAGGCGCACATGTTCTTGATGTGAATGTGGACTATGTGGGACGAGACGGAATCAAAGATATGCACGAATTGGTATCTCGTCTCGTTGTTAGTAAAAGTGCTCCTCTGCCTTTAATGTTAGACTCAACAGAATGGGAAAAAATGGAGTCAGGTTTAAAGGTTGCTGGAGGAAAATGTATTCTGAACTCGACAAACTATGAAGATGGCGAACCCCGTTTTTATAAAGTGTTAGAGTTGGCTAAGAAATACGGTGCGGGAGTGGTTATCGGGACGATTGATGAAGATGGTATGGCACGGACGGCGGATAAGAAGTTTGAAATCGCAAAACGTGCATATGATGCCGCCGTTGAGTATGGAATTCCCGGTCGCGAATTGTTCTTTGATTCTCTTGCTTTACCTATTTCTACAGGAATTGAAGAAGATCGAGAAAACGGCAAAGCTACGATTGAATCGATCGCCCGAATTCGCCAAGAATTGCCCGATTGTCACATTATTTTAGGGGTTTCTAATGTTTCTTTTGGTTTGAATGCGGCGGCGCGTCAGGTGTTGAATTCTGTCTTTTTGCACGAAGCCATGCAGGCAGGAATGGATGCTGCGATCGTTAGTGCCAGTAAGATTTTACCCCTTGCTAAGATTGATGAAAAGCATCAAAAAGTCTGTTTGGATTTGATTTACGATCGCCGGGAATTCAATGGGGATGTTTGCACTTATGACCCCCTGACGCAATTAACGGATATCTTTGCTGGGAAAAAGGCGAAAAAAGGCGAAGCGATCGATCTCAATCTTCCCATTGAAGAACGCTTGAAACAGCATATTATCGATGGAGAGCGCATTGGTTTGGATGCGGCTCTAGAAGAGAGTTTAAAGCAATACGCACCGTTAGAAATTATCAATACTTTTCTTTTAGATGGGATGAAAGTGGTGGGCGAATTATTCGGCTCTGGAAAAATGCAGCTTCCTTTCGTATTACAATCCGCTCAAACCATGAAAGCAGCCGTTGCTTATTTAGAGCCATTGATGGATAAAGACGAAAGTGCGGGCAATGCAAAAGGAACGGTGGTGATTGCGACGGTAAAAGGAGACGTTCACGATATTGGTAAAAATCTCGTGGATATTATTCTCTCGAACAATGGCTATGAAGTGATCAATTTAGGCATAAAACAACCTGTCGAGAACATTATCAAGGCGTATGAGGAAAGTAATGCCGATTGTATCGCCATGAGCGGTTTATTAGTTAAATCGACGGCATTTATGAAGGATAATCTCGAAACCTTCAACGATCGCGGCATTACAGTTCCTGTCATTCTTGGCGGTGCAGCATTAACGCCCAAATTCGTCAATCAGGATTGTCAAAATACTTATAAAGGTCGGGTTGTATACGGGAAAGATGCGTTTTCCGATTTGCATTTTATGGATAAGTTAATGCCTGCAAAAAAATCACAAAGTTGGGATAATGTCAAGGGTTTTTTGGGAGAGTTTGCCGAGAAAAATGGAGCGGTTCAAAATGGCGATCGCAAATCGGTTGAAGCATCGAAAACAGAGGAGAAAATTCAAGTTCCTGAAGTTATCGATACGCGACGTTCGGAAGCTGTCGATATTGATATTCCGCGTCCGACACCTCCATTTTGGGGATCGAAAATCTTACAGTCTGAGGAGCTTCCGATTGAGGAGATTTTCGAATATTTGGATTTACAGGCATTGTTCGTCGGACAGTGGCAATTTAGGAAAACAAAAGATCAATCGAAAGAAGAATACAATGCGTTTTTAGAGGCAAAAGTACATCCGATTTTAGCAGAATGGAAACAGCGCATTATCGAGGAAAAATCCCTACATCCCACGTTAATTTATGGTTATTTTCCCTGTCAGTCGGAAGGAAATACACTCTACATCTACGATCCAGAAGATCCCGAAGCCAAACGAGAAGTCACCCAGTTTGAATTTCCCCGACAAAAAGATAAGCGACGATTGTGCATTGCTGACTTTTTTGCACCAAAAGAATCGGGAGTTGTGGATGTCTTTCCCATGCAGGCGGTAACAATGGGAGAAATCGCCACGGAATACGCGAAAAAACTGTTTGATGCCGATGACTATGCCAATTATCTTTACTTCCACGGGATGGCGGTACAAACTGCTGAAGCCTTGGCAGAATGGTGTCATGTTCAGATTCGGAAAGAATTAGGATTCGGGGATAAGGAACCGGATAATCTGCGGGATATCTTGCAACAACGCTATCAGGGTTCTCGCTATAGTTTTGGTTATCCCGCTTGTCCGAATATTCAGGATCAAGACAAACAATTGGCATTATTGGGATGCGATCGCATTAATTTGTACATGGATGAAAGCGAACAACTCTATCCCGAACAATCGACAACGGCACTTGTTACTTATCATCCCGTTGCCAAATATTTCAGCATCTAAAGAAATCCTGCAAAGAATAGTTGCGCGATCGCCAATCCCCTCTCTCTTTGCGTCAAGAAAATTAACATTTTGTTGGTAAGCGCTCTCCGGTCAATTTCGTTAGAATGGAAATCGCGTGAGATTGAACTTTCATTCATTGATTCAAGAAAACTTACCATGATTACTGTCGCACAGGCACAGCCCAACGAACGCGCCCGCTTTATTCAAAAAACCTACACCCATCTGGCGGGGGCGATCGCTGCATTTATCGCACTCGAATTTATCTTTTTCCAAACGGGTATTGCCGAATTAATCACCCGGGTTGCCATTTCTAGCCGCTTTAGCTGGTTGGCAATTTTGGGTGGATTTGCTTTGCTGGGTTGGATGTCTAGGGGCTTGACGGCTCGCGCTAACGAACCAAACGTACAATATATGGGACTCGGCTTATATGTTGTCGGCGAAGCCATCCTCTTTGCACCGCTTTTATTTATGGCGGCATTTTTCTCGGATCCAACTGTCATTCCTACGGCGGGAATCCTCACTTTGTTGATGTTTGGCGGTTTAACCGCGATCGCGTTTACTTCGGGAACAGATTTCACCTTCCTCGGCGGAATCTTGAAATTGGGCGGTTTTGTGGCTCTGGGATTGATTCTTTGTAGCGCCATTTTTGGATTTACTTTGGGTTTATTATTCTCGGTGGTGATGGTTGTGTTTGCTTCGGCGGCGATTCTTTACACGACTTCTAACGTGATGCACCGTTACTCAAGCGAGCATTATGTGGCAGCTTCTCTGGAACTCTTTGCTGCGGTTGCTTTGCTCTTCTGGTATATGCTGCGAATTCTGATGGCATTGTCTTCTCGTCGCTAGAGTTTATCTCCTCTAGCTCCCCTTCGTAAGGGAGAAATTTGGATCTACTGGAGGTGTTGTTCGCAACACCTCTATAATTTTTTCAGCCTGTTTTTGCGATCGCCATGTCCAGCATCAATCTCCCCACTTGGATCACCCTGTCTCGACTGTTGGGCGTTCCTTTTATTTTCTTTTTCCTCCAAGATCCCAGCGATCGCCATCGTCTCATCGCTTTAGGCATCTTTCTCCTCGCAGCCGGAACCGACTGGCTGGATGGCTATTTGGCTCGCAAACTCAACCAAATCACCGAGCTGGGCAAATTCCTCGATCCCCTCGTAGATAAACTCTTGGTCTTCGCACCTTCTTTAATCTTAATTCAATGGGGTGTCGTGCCAGCATGGGGCGTATTTTTGATTTTGGCACGAGAACTGGCGATCGCGGGCTGGCGCGTCAATCAAACCGTTATTTCCGGTGCCAATATTTGGGGCAAGCTCAAAACCGTGGTGCAAATTGCGGCGATCGCTTGTTTAATTGCCCCGCTACCGGATGCTTGGCGATTGTTTTCTCTGGGTCTCTTTTGGCTAGCCGTCATTTTAACGGTAATTTCCGGTGGCTTGTATCTTTTCCCTTCTGGCAGTGCGAGCGATCGCTAAAAAAATGTTTTTTGGGGATAAGTCGCGTTGAAAAAGTAAATCGGCTGTATACCTTATCGTGCAAGAGTTTTGAATGCTACGAGATTGCTTTAATACCGATAATCACACTTATCGGATTTAAAAATCCAACACCAATTCGATCCCGTGCAAGATTTGGCGACCGCGAAAGAAATTCCCGAACGACATCCCCAAAGAGATTTAAAATGGCGGAATAAGAGTCTACGATTTCAAATCAATGCGATCGCCCGCTATTCGATGGTAGGATGTTGCCTGCAATGTCCCCAGCCCCCAAACCTATCTCAGCACCTACACCATCACAACCTCGGCACAACTCAGTGACCCCCAAAGTTGCATCATGACCTCAAACTCATTTTCTTCCCCCACCCAAGATGCCAGCAGCAATGGAATGCCCCTAACCCCCGAAATGCTGGAGGGCTCCCACAATTACAAAAAAATGTTGGGGTTGGTCTTAGAATGGACGGGTAAAGAACCTTTCCTAACGCAAATTCTCTTCAAAATGCTTTTAGGGGGACAAGAAGCACCGATCTTTGGGGAGGAGCAAGAGTGGGTCAATCAGATGGTGCGATCGCGCATTATCAAAAACTGGGAGAAAAATCCCCAACTCAAACCCCTTTGGAACATTCGCGATCGCATTCTCAAAAGCAAAGAGAAAAAGAATAATATCAAGCTCCTGAAGTTTTATCGCGAAATTGTCAGAAAAGAATCCGTTTTTGCCGATAATAGTCCGGAACAAAAAGACCTGCGCTTATTGGGGTTAATCGTCCAACAAAGAGGACGATTAAAGGTTCACAATAAAATCTATCAAGAAGTTTTTAATCTCGAGTGGATCGATAAAGCAATTTCCAAGTTAGAAGCCAATCTCGAACCCGATGATGATGAATTCTTACAAGCCTTTAGCGAACTCGAACGCAAATTACTCCAACGTCAAGCCGATATTCTCGCCAAAATTGAAAGCGGCGATGCTGACGAACAAACCGTCAGTCAACCCGTTTACGAAACCTTACGGGATTTAACTGCAAAAGTGGGGCAATTAGTCGGAGCGGATCGCTGCACGATTTTCCTGCTCAACGACGAGAAAACCGAACTTTGGTCTCTGGTCGCCGAAGATGAAAGCGGACAGTTTCTCGATATCCGCGTCCGCGTCGGCCAAGGGATTGCCGGCTTGGTGGCGAAAAATAAACAAGTGGTTCATATTGCCGATAACGTTTACGAAGATCCGCGATCGCGCCTCGTCAAAGAATCCGATAAAAAATATAATTATCACACCAAAAATATCCTTGCCTTTCCTATTTTAAACGACGAAGCCGATATTGTTGCCGTCGTCCAACTCCTTAATAAGATTGTTAAAAAAGAAGGAGATCCCGCCGGATTTACCCATCAAGATTTAGAGCGCTTGGCGAAATGCGTGATTCCCGTGCGAGGGATTTTAGAAACCTGTCAATCTTGCTACGAAGGCATTAAAAAAGCTCAAGCAACCGCCGCCTTAGCCAAAGCCACGCGATCGCTCAATCAGGTCAACTTAGACACCGATATGATTTTAGAGCGGGTCATGGGAGCCGCGAAAGAATTGCTCAACGCCGATCGCGCCACCCTCTGGTTAGTGGATCGGCGGCGGGGAGATTTATGGACGAAAATTCCCGGGAAAGGGGAAATTCGCTGTCCCATTGGGGTGGGTTTTGCCGGACAAGTGGCGGATAGCCGCAAGCCGATGGTGATTCCCTTCGATCTCTATGACGATCCCAACGCCGAAAATGCGAAGAAAACCGACGCTCAGACTCACTATCGTACCTGTAGTTTGCTCTGTATGCCCGTTATCGCTCCTGATGGCGAACTGGTTGGTGTTTCTCAGTTAGTGAATAAAATTAAATCCGGAATGGAGGGAACTTACAATCCCAGTACCTATCCCAAAGTTCCAGAATTTTTTCAGGCAAGTTTCGATAAAAACGATCGCCAATCGATGGAGGTTTTTAACGAACGAGTCGGGGCAATTCT
The DNA here is from genome assembly GCA_039194995.1 of Cyanobacteria bacterium P01_E01_bin.42. Taxonomy (GTDB): domain Bacteria; phylum Cyanobacteriota; class Cyanobacteriia; order Cyanobacteriales; family Spirulinaceae; genus CCY15215. The sequence continues at coordinate 23,059 of JBCCVR010000012.1, forward strand.
CCAATACGCCAAAGCTCACGAAGATCTCAAAGAAGCCAGTTATATCGAACCGAAAGAAGCCATTCAACAGACTCTTTCTCTGTTTGGCAATCTCTTTGAAGAAAACGAGGACAGTCGTTACAATACCCTCTATTCCCTACTCAGTTCTCTAACAGCTTCAGTCGGTAAATATATTGCCGCCGAACACAGTCATATTTTTCTCGTCGATACCGACAAACAGGAAATTTGGTCTCTTGCTTTCGATGGGAAAACCGCCTGTGCCAAAGAATTTCATCTTCCAGCAAATCGCGGCATTGCCGGGAAATTATTGAGCGATCGCGAAGCAAAAAAAAGCAATAAAGTCGCTCAGATTAAAGATAGTTTCGTGCGCGTCGGCTTGCGAAAAGACCGGGCGGCACAATTGCAACATATTCTCTTATTTCCCGTCATCGACTCGGACGGAAATTTCGTCGCGATCGTTCGCCTGCTCAACAAGCGTCAATCCGACACCGGATTTACCACCGAAGACGTGGCAAAATTAAAACAAAAATCACCCGATTTACTGCCGATTTTGCAAGCCTTCCAATCCTTCCGCAAAGAATAAGAAAACCCAACTCCCCTTCTTTTCCCCTCTTACAAAGGGGGGTTAGGGGGGATTTCCAATAACTAATAACTAATAACAAAATCCATGCTGCAACTCAATTGGAGTTCTTTGTTTGTCCAAGCCGATCGCGGATTTCAAGTTTTGGCTGATGGACTGTACGATCTCCTGTTTATTCGTATTTTTGGCTGTCCCTTAATTGTGGTGTGGTTGCTGGTTGGCGGAATTATTCTCAGCTTGAGATTGAAGTTTATTAATTTTCGCGGGTTTTCTCACGCGATCGCAATTGCCAGAGGGAAATACGACGATCCAAGCGATCGCGGTGAGGTAACATCATTACAAGCCCTCGCAACAGCACTTTCGGCAACGGTGGGGGTTGGTAACATTGCCGGAGTTGCGATCGCGATCGGCTTGGGGGGGTTGGGTTCTATTTTTTGGATGGTGGTTATCGGTTTATTGGCAACAAACGTGAAATTTCTCGAATGCACCCTCGCACAAAAATATCGTATTCTGGGTGCTGACGGTCATTTTTCCGGCGGTCCGACCTGCTACCTCTCCCAAGGATTGGCCAAACAAGGGCGAAAAAGATTGGGGCAATTTTGTGCGATTCTCTTTGCCCTTTGTTGTATTTTTGCATCTTGGGGATCGAGCGGTATATTTCAAGTCAATCAATCTTACAGTGCCTTTTCTCGCGTTTTTTCCTTTATTCCGCCTTGGAGTTACGGTCTTTTTCTCGTTGTTTGCGTCGGCACGGTCATTCTTGGCGGCATCGAACGAATTGGCAAAGTTGCAGAACTTCTCGTCCCTCTCATGTCGGGAATTTATCTCTTGGGAACTATCTCGATTTTAGTCATCAAATGGCATTTTCTGCCAGAAGCGATCGTCGAAATTCTTGCTTCTGCTTTGACATTAAAAGCAGGATTGGGAGGATTAATAGGCGGGATTTTACAAGGCATACAACGAGGGACTTTTGCGAATGAAATGGGCGTGGGTTCTTCCGCGATCGCCCATGCTGCTTCCAAACAACACGTTCCCCTGCGCGAAGGATTTTTAGCGTCTCTCGAACCTTTAGTTATCGCATTAATTTCCCTCATGACCGGATTGGCGATCGCCGTCACGGGCGTATATCGAAGTTCCGATCTCGTCAGCACTCAAGGCGGTCGTTTGGCAGCAATGGCCTTTGAGAGCGCCCTACCTTGGTTTCCCTATATATTAGCAGCATCCATGTTTTTATTTGCTTTCTCCACGGCAATTTCTTGGGGATATTACGGCGAATCTTGTTGGGCTTATTTATTCGGTTCGAGAACCACGATAATGTATAAAATTATCCAATTGATCTTTCTCTTTTTAGGGCCGATTGTGAATTCAGAATCGGTGGTTAAATTTGGCGATATAACATTATTGGTCATGACATTGCCTAATATCTTGGGTTTGTATTTCCTCTGTGGCGAAGTAAGGCAAGAAGCAGATGAGTATATGAACCGTCTCGAAACTGAACCCGAAGTGATGATTAACTAAATATTCGATCGATCCTTTTCTGGTGCGATATTCCTTCTTATCAAAGCATAAAAAATTGAGGGATTGATTTTAACATACTTCATGACGAGAACAGACATACAAAGATTCCAAATAACTAATGTAGAAGTCGTCGCGATCGCGGCCCCGGCTGCACCAAATTTAGGAATCAATAAAGCATTTAAACCAATATTCATTACCCCACAGCATCCCGAAACAATGACCGATTTATTTTGATGTCCCGTCATCATCATTAAATTGCCCACAGAGCCGCATAATACATCAACTAAATGACCGATCAGAAGGATCTTTAGGGCTAAATGTGCCGTTAAGAATTCTGAACCGAAAAGACCGAGAATAGGTTGAGAAAAGATTGCTAAAGTAACCGCGATCGCCATAGAAGGCGCAAAGATCCAAAGTGTCACCGCCGCGACTATTTTTTGCAGTCCTTCGCGATCGCTTTTCGCATAAAGAATCGCATAAGCAGGAGAAGCAACGAGATTTAAACTCTCTAGAATAAACGTCGTCCATAAAGCCGTTTTCGAAGCTGCTGTGTAAATTCCTGCCTCTCCTGCACCCGATAAACTTCCCACCATAATAATATCTGTTTGCGTCAGCAGAATTTCAAATGTTCGATCGAATAACAAAGGAAGTGCCACCAATAACCATTGACGCGGTTTATAAATGGGTTGAGTTTCGCCAATTTCGCGATCGAATTTAACCCAAAGAGAAGCACCTTGAAAAACAACCACAACAAAAAGCATTAAAAGTGCCACGCGAATCATGGGAATGCTCGTAACAGGGGAGGTATGACGAAAGACAAAAAAACCGCCTCCTAGGACGAAAAGCGGCCAGAGAACCTTTGAAGGACCATAAGCTAAAAGAATATTATCGACTCCCCTCGCCATATCTTCTTGTAACTGAATAAAGGCTTGTAAGGGAATTAACCAAATACCTGCTAGTAAAACAGGAGCATAAAGAAAATCATCGTGGCGATCGAGGAAAGAAATAAGTTCAATTCCTGCCAAACAAAGGATTAAACTCGTTCCCGCCGTGAATTGCCAACTCCTGAGAATTAAGCCACGCAATTCTCCCCATTCCTGGCGTACGCGGTATTCCGAAATAAAGCGCAAAACCGCTCGAGGCAAACCCAAACTCGCAGGAATTGCCAACACCAACGACCACGAAATTGCATATTCATAGAGTCCGTATTGCGTTTTTCCCATCCAACGCGCGAGAAAAACTGGCACGACATAAGTTAAGGCCATACCAATGCCTTGCAATATCAAAATTGTCGCTGCATTTTTGGCTAAAGCACCCAGTTTAACGCTATCATCAGTTTGACCGAGAGAGGTTTGGATTGTTGCCATCAATTACCGTTTGTGATTTTGCATGAATATTGTGATTGTCCTCTTTTACAAACTATTTAAAGCGGATCGCCTCGAATATTTTACGAATGTTTTCGTGCAAATTTTTCCATAAATTCGACCAAGGTTTCAACAGCTTCTAAAGTGACGCCATTATAAAGACTAACGAGACATCCACTTCGGGTGCGATGTCCGGCAACTCCAATAATTTTAGCTTCTCGCGCTTCTTGAATAAATTGCTGTTCTAGTTCCTCTGTGGGAAGATTGAAAACCGCATTCATTTGCGATCGCGATTCGACTTCAACACCACAATGGTATAAGGGATTGGCATCAATACAATGATAGAGTGTATCGGCTTTCTTTTGATTGATTTCTCCGAGATTTTTCAGTCCGCCGATATCTTCCTCGATCCATTTTAAAATTTGCCAAGTCACGTATATGGAAAAACAGGGAGGAGTGTGATAGTTAGATTTTCGTTCGATATGGGTGCGATAATCGAAAAGTTCGGGTAAATTATCGGGAATTCTCTCCAGCATTTCCTTGCGAATGAGAACGACCGTCACGCCAGAAAGTCCGACATTTTTTTGAGCGTGGGCGTAAATACAATCTAAATTCGTTGTATCGATAACCTTACTCATAAAATCGGAACTCATATCGACAATGAGAGGAGCGGGAAATCTGGGGAAATGATGATATTGGGTTCCCACCACTGTATTGTTACTGCATATATGTAAATATTTCGTTCCTTCTCTGAGTTGAATTTTATCGATCGCAGGCGCATAAGTATGATCGAGATCGCCCGAGGAGGCAACAATCTCCAAATCCCGATCCAAACTTTTTGCCGCTTTAATGGCTTTTTGCGTCCAATATCCCGTATCGATATAATCAATGCGATCGCCACTCCCAGAAAAATTCATCGGAATCATGAGAAATTGCAGCGATCCCCCCCCTTGTAGGAAAATGACATCAAAATCATCCCCCAAATTCATTAACCGTTTAATCCGTTCTGCTCCATCGTCAATAATTGCTTGGATTTGAGGACTGCGATGACTAAGTTCCATCACGCTCATTCCCGTCCCATTAAAGTTAAACAGTTCTGCATGAATGCGCTCGAGTACGAGGAAAGGGAGAGCGCCGGGACCGGGATAAAAATTAAGAACGCGATCGGCAAAGTTAGTTTTTGATTGGAGGATAGGTGCAGCTTGCATAATTAATGGAGTCTTAACAACTTGGCAATCGATTAAAGTAGCCCTATAGTAGCATAGGCGATCGCCAAGCCAAAGACTCGGAGAAGGAGCCAAAAAAGTGAAACCAGTGCGCGTTAGAGTATGGATATCGGGAAAAGTACAGGGCGTAGGATATCGCTATTCTACCTTCCTACAAGCGCAGGAGTTGGGGGTTAAAGGTTGGGTGAAAAATTTGGCAGACGGACGGGTACAAGCCGTTTTTGAAGGCGATCGCGAGGCAGTTGAAGCAATGCTTAAATGGTGCGATCGCGGTTCTCCTGCGGCGATTGTGCGCGAAGTTGTTGTCGAATCCGAAGAATGGGAAGGGTTAAAAGGATTTGAAATTCGCAATTGAGATCGTAGCTTCAAGCATGACCCAAAGCCAAACCAACCACCAACATTCCTAAAACTAAAAAAGGCTGGGCGCTGGCTTGATATTTAACATCATTTTTCAAAGGATCGCGCAAGAAATACATATCTTGAAAAACGATTTGAGGAATCACTAACAACATGACCAAAGCAGCGTAAAGATTTTGATGGATGCTGACTAAATAACCCGCGACACCCGCTTGAAATGTATCTATCATAACAACACATATCCATGCAGCAGTCGTAATACCAAACATGACAGGTAGAGATTGCAAACCCAACTCGCGATCGCCCTCCACGCTCTTAAAATCATTAACAACAGCAATCCCCAAACCTGCCAAACTGTAGATTAAAGTCAGGATAATCAGCGTTACATTTAACTCCCCAAATAAAGCATGACCCGCCCACCAAGGTAAAGCAATATAACTAGAACCGAGGGCATAATTTCCCAACCAACCATTTTTCTTTAACTTTAGGGGTGGCGCAGAATAAATATAAGCAACAAATGCGCCAAATACAGTTAAACAGACCATAATGGGAAAATCATGACCTGCCCAAACATCCAATAAATAACTAATCCCCACGCCACCCAAGAGCAAAACAATAATTTGCGCAACGACTTGGGGAACGGAAATTGCACCGGAAGGAATGGGGCGATAGGGTTCGTTAATCGCATCAATTTCGCGATCGTAAAAATCGTTTAAGGTTTGGGTATAACCCGCCATCAACGGACCCGATAAAAGCATGCAGGTTAACGCCATCAAAAAATCATTGAAACTCCAGACATAGCCCCCCGAAGAAGCCGCCCCGCAGACTACGCCCCAGATTAAAGGAATCCATGTAATTGGTTTCATTAACTGCAAGCGGATCTTCCAAATATTGGTTTCTCCCGATGCAGCCCCCTTCATTCCTAAAAGTTGGCGGGTTTTAGAAGTATCGTTGCTTTGTTCTGCCATTTCAATTATCGGTGATGAGGGAATGTTAAAGAGAGAGAAGCAAATAAGAGTCTTGGAATTTTGCGCCTTTTACGGGTTGCCCGGTTAAAGGTGGGGGTAAAATGATATTGCGACGGCGATCGCCCGCTTCGATGGTAATTTCCGTCCCGTATTGGGTCAATTTGACTTGTTTTTTATCAAATCCGGGCAAGAATACCTTGACTTTGCGTTGGTTGATATCGACTTCGAGGGGTTTGGGAATGTCTCCCACATCGCGGATATTGGGGAGTGCAGAGGCGATCGCATCTAAATCTTTCGCATCGGGAACCTCTCGACACAATAAAGGCGAAAATTCTTGTGTGAAGGCTTCTTTCGCCCCTTCTCGATTCCAGAATACGCCTCCCACGTGCAGGCCGGCTAACTGAGAACTGCCCCACAGATATTTCGCCATTGCGATCGCGATCGGATCGTTATTCGTCACCAAATAAGCTAAAACTCGCTGGGGATCGGAAACCGCCGCAATACCTTCCTCTAAGAGAGTTCGCGTTTCGCTGATGGGTTCTTCGGCAAAATTTTCCAAAGACCAAGAAACGTTAAAAATAGCCGAAGTAATGGGCTGTACGAAAGGAGAAACAGCCTTTCCCAAATCCGATTCTAAGATCAATTCTCGGAAGCGGCGGACATACCAATTCGTATTTTCCGGCACGCCCAAGGCGCTAATCGTGCTTAAATCCGCCGTACCATCATAGACGATCGCATCAAATTTCTTGCTGGCATTATAATTGCGAATTTCGTAGAGACCAAGGGCACTTTCAAACCCCGGAAATATTCCCAATTCTTGTCCGTAGACATTTTTTAAAGTCGAGAAGCGCAAATATTTTTCTTCAAATTCCTTGACTTCTTCCCAACTTTTTGCCAACAAAAAAGGGGTATCGAAGCGTACCACCCAAAGATTGGGTTCGATTTCTGCGGGTTCGACTCCTACGGACTTTCCCCACAATAACTCAAATGCGGGGCTGGGGTCCTGGGTGGCGAGAAGAACGCGATCGCCGTTCTGTGCGAGTTTTTTTGCGGCGGCGATCGCAACGGTCGTACAACCGACTCCGCCTTTGCCTAAAAAGGTGATCAGATGAGCCATTATAATGTTGTCAACGCAAGATATTAAACTTCTTTGAGTTCGTCTTCAAAGAACCAACTGGCGCTTTTGTCTTCAAATTCGACAACAACGCCAACGCCGCTTCCATCGGTCATTTTGTAGCCGGTTATCGTCCCCACTGCTCCGAGTTTCTGGGCGACATCTCGGCCGACGCGATCGCGAATCCGGCAGATTTTAACTTTTTGTCCGATTTCCATTCCGACTCCAGATTTCATAATTCTAGGTAAAATTTGCACATTCAAATACTCTACCGCGAATTAACCCCAAAATTACTCCAACCAAGCGCGATCGATTCCCAGTGCTTCGAGTTGTTCGGGGCTGAGTCCCTGCAAGCGATCGATTAACTGTTGTCGTTTTTGGCGTTCTTCCTCAGCTTGAAATTCCGCGATCGCTGCCCGTTCCTTCCCCGTCAGGAGTAAATTTCCCTCGCGATCCCACCACCGCAGCCAAGGTTGTTCCGATTGACCCAAATAAGTCCCTCGCCATACGCCTAACTCTACATTCATGCGGTTAATGGGATAGCGATCGCGATCGTTCTTCCTCATGCGCTGATAAGTACCATCTTCCCAGTGATAGACCTCTAACTCTCCCGTACTGATGATAAATATCCCGTAGTAGGGAATGCGAATAATTTGTTCGTAAACCCAAAATTTACCGGGTTTTTGCACCGTTCCATCAACAACCTGCAAAGGGGTTCTATCCAGTTTTTCTGCCCCCGTCCCCGAAGCAAATTCTCAAGCAATGAGAGGCACGGCATACTCCCGCCAGAGAACATAAGAGCGGCGAATGCGCCCATCAAGGCGCGGCGACACTCCGGGTACATAAAACCAGTCTGGGGCTTCTGCTCCTTTTTCTGGTGGGTCGGTTTCTCGCCAGTAGATGCCGCAATCTTGACCGATCGCATACTGTCCGTCAGGATGCAGTTCTTGTAGGACGGATTCGATAGAGTCCGTTAGAAGGATACTTTGGGGATGTTCTTGAAAATTTTTCACGAAAGTGCCGTCGGATTCCGGGAGTTGAGTATGGTCGGGAAAGGGACGGAGTTCGTCTGCGATCGGGCTTGGAGAATGAACCATTGCTCGATTTGGTAATTCTGTATTCTCTTCAGTTTACCGCACCACAAGACTTTGATTGTTTTTGCGATCGCTATCTTCCAATCGAGGCAAAATACTGCGATCGATGACGATACCTTACCTTCTCAGCAAATTTTTGCTGAACTTCTTGTCAACTCCTGCATTTACACTCTATAATGGTGTCATTGATTGATGTAAGTACAAATGCGGTTTGAAAATGTACGAGATTGGCAAGGAACGGCTAAAACGCTGATCGAAGAATTAGAGCGTAAAAGCGCCGATCTGGAATTGTCGTTAAAACCTCCGAGCGTTAGAAATATACGTGCATGGCGTTCTAAAGGGATTTTCTCACATTCTAAAGGAGAAAATTTCAAATTTCGCCAAATTTTGGAAGGGTTGGAAACGTTACTTTTATTGAAACAAGGTTGGACATTAAACGCGATCGCAGATATTCTTCCTTCTTTTGACGATAAGACCCTCGAACAGGAAATTATGGCAGCATCCCCAGTCACAGAAAAGACAACAGAATCTTTTATTACATCTAAAAAGAAAAATGATCTTAACGATCGGGCAAAAGATGCTGTTATTCTTCTCGCACAAGGCATTCTTCAGCAATATACTCGCATTTTGAATGATATTGAAATTGTACGCCAAGACGATCGCAGCGTACCCGCCACATTACACCAAGCAATGTATAACTTGGGTCGCCTTTATATTGAAGAAGAAAAATGCGATCGCGCTGCTTGCATTCATGATGTTCTCGATCGCTCCCGTTATGTTTTGCATTCTAAAGAATGGGAATTAGATATATTTAAACAATCCGATTTTATTTTTCGCGATGCTGTTTTAGTCGATCCCGATCTGCGAGTACCCACTTCAGAATGTTTGGAAGTCGCTAGAAGTGCGGGAGGAGGATTTGGAGAAGATAATGTTATCGAACATCGTTTGTATAAGGATTTAAAAGAAAATACCGAACATCTGGGAGAAAGGCAACACCTTGCTTATACTGCTCTTCGGGAACTTGTTGGTAGATATTCACTAATTGAAGAAAAAAAATTAATAGATTATTTAGACGAGCATGACTTGACACCATTTCAAAAAATGATAATCGATGATTTTTTTGTTGAGATTCCCGAGGCTTGGTTAATTAAAGGTTTGGCTCATCGCTGCGCTCATTGTGGGACACTCATGCGTCCTCATCCCCGTTTTTCTGAAGGTTACTGTCCGATTCGACTGTGTGACGGAAATTCCGATCCAAAAGTATTGGAAAAACTCGATCCGACACAAGATAGATTGCTCGTCGTTCAACCTCAAATTTTAACCTATTGGACAGCGCCAGCAATCGATGAAATTAAGATTTTTGATCGCGCGAGAGAATACGGTTTAGATGCTAAACTTTACCCCGAATCCGATCTTTGCGATATCTCAATCGATAACTATACCATCGGGATTGATGCGAAATCTTATAACAGTCCAATTACTCTAGCAATGCGGTTCAACCGCGATATTGGAGGCTTAATTAATTATCGCCGACGTATTGTTGCTGTCAGCGATCGCATTGTCAAAAATACCGATGGTTATTTAGATATTCTGCGATCGTCCCTTGATAAAAAAAGCGATCTCGCCAAGTTAGAAATTAAATCTGTTTCCGAAGTTCTTGACTTATTACAGGAGGTCAAAAATGCGAAATAAACCTGATTTTTGGACGAGCAACGAACGTATTTGCTGGCTATGTGTTCTCATGGAAAAATTTATTCATACCAATTCCTTAGAATATGCACCAGCTTTAATGTCAGGAATGACGAGCATTGCTCATGCTTTTCCTCCCAATGTTCGCCAAGCCATTTTTAATATGCGTCAAATCTCTTCTATCTATGTGACAAAGAGTGGTATTAAACACGCAGTTGCTCTTTATAACGATTATCACTATCGGAAGAATACAGAAGGTGTATATCGGATTGATTCGACAAGTTTGGAGTTTGAACGTATCGATCCTTTAGAACATTCCAATATTGCTAAAGCCTATCGTATTCTTTCTGCACCTTTACGCCACGAATTTTACCCCACAAAAACCATTGCCGATCCGCGTCAACCCATGTCGATCGCATTGGGGGATCGTTCTACATCTTTGCGTTTACCTATCAAACCCATTTCTGTTCCCCTTCCTCCTCGTCGCACCCATCAACTCCAACGCCAACCCCGAGGCGATATTTACATTCCTTGGTCAGAATTGAGGGAATTAGCAGTAGAAATGGACGATCGCGAGGCTCAACATCCCGAAAGACGGCGGGAAAATTGGAAAAATCGCTTCGATCGCATTTCCTTGCGAGTCCCGGAAATCGGGAAAGGATTGCGAGAAGACGATGCGATCGTTCTAGAAGGACTAAAACACCTGATTGGACTTCCGGGTTCTGGGAAAACAACGCTTTTAACGCTGATTGCTATTTGGTTGGGAAGACAGAACTATAAAGCGATGTTAGTGTTTCCTTCTATTGAAGTTTCTAGACGATACATGGATGTTCTTTCTTTTCACAAAACTCAAGTGGGAATGCTAGTCGGTCAAAATCCTATCACTCGGAAAAGACATGGCGATAATATCGCTGAAACTATTGCTTCATATGGACAAGGAGGATTTGCTTGGACGCTTCCGGGGGTGGATTCTTTCGCCGCAAATTGCGTCTTACCCGCCTTTAAATATAGCGATAGTGATTTTCCTTGGGGTTTTGGAGATGCACCCTGCCAAAGCATTTTACAGGTAACAACGAAGGCAGGAAATTTGAAAAAATGTTTGTGTCCGCTTTGGACGAGATGCGGACGAAATAAAGCCCCTCGGGATTTAATTGATGCTGATATTTGGGTGGGTCACGTTGCTTCGATGGATACCTCCGTTCCCGTTCATGCGATCGATGAACAGATTCGTTATTTTGAATTAATTGCTCGTACTTTTGATGTGGTTATTTTTGATGAAGCAGATATGGTACAAGCTAATCTTGATACTTCTGGTGCCGCAACATTACATTTATCGGGCGCAAAAAAATCAGTACATCATGTTATTCAAGAGCAAATTCACGGTCGTTTCGCACGAGGAGAAAACTATCGTCTTTTCGATCCTGATGTTGAACTGTACAGCCGCAATCTTGCCGAGTTTGGCAATTACAATACCTCTCTCATCACAACGATACACGGTATTTTAGATGATGTTAAGAAGCGATTCAATAATCAATTATTAACGGTCTCTCGCATTGTCACCGAGCTTCTAGATGGTTTTGAGACGAAATCTCGACGCGATCGCGTCAAAAAAAAGGAAGTAATTTCCGATTTTCGCAAAAGCCATGCACTCACGGATTTTTGGAGAACTACAGCTTATATTGCTTTTTACGATCGCACGGGATTTTATTCTGACGAACCATCAGCAGATGATTTATACGATTTATCTAATGTAGATTTTCGTCACAACATCTCAAATATCGAACTTTATGCAGAAACTATTGGTTGCGAATGCGAATATCTCATTGAACAAGGAGAAAAACTCGTTCATTATTTTCGCGGTTATCTCGCTGAAATTCGGGTCGAACAACGCGAGAAGATTATTGCAAAAATTGCCAAAATTTTTCTAGCTCTGTGTTTTCCTGAAAGAGTGCCAAAACCTTCAGAAAAAGATGTTATTAAGCTATTAGTTTGTGTCACTTTCACAATTTATGGGTATCAGCGTATTATACCGGGAACAAAAACAATGATTGCAGAAGGACTAATTCAAGATTCGATTATTGCTTCGTCCACCAGTCTCGATCTGCGCCATCACATTCCCGAAAATGTTCTCGGATCGCTTTCGGGATTAAGATATAGTTTCAAAAATGCTCAAAGTACCCTCGGAATTCCCGATGTTGAATTGTCTTACGTTACATTTATGGGTGCGCCACGAATGTTAATGTATCGATTTCATCGCTTGCTCGAGGCTGATGGACAATTATCAGGACCCGCAATCTTAATGACCTCCGCAACATCATTTTTAGAAGCTAGTCCAACTTATCATATCGCTTGTAATCCTCATTATCTCCTCAAGTCTAAAGCCAGTGAAACTGAACGAAGTACAGAGAAAAGTCGCTATTATTTTTATTGGTTGCCAGATTCACAGAATAGGGGTGAACCGTTACGATATAGCGGTGCGGGAGATTTACGCGATCGCAATCTCAAACTGATGGTCGATTACCTTGTTAAGGATGAAAAACCAGAAATTTATAAATCTATTGAGGGTTTCGATGTTCGAGAGGACATCTATCGCAAAGCTGCACTTGTGGTCAATAGTTATGTACAAGCACGCACGATCAAACAACATTTAGATCGCCATCATCCGAATATTGGTAAGCGTACCAAAGCAGTTGTGAAATATCTAGAGGAGGGAGACAAACCTTCAGATTATGTCACTTCTGCTCAATGTGAAGCCCTTGGGGATGATGAAAATTGCGATATTATTGTATTCCCCATGAGCGCGATCGGTCGGGGTGTCAATATTGTATTTACCCAAGGGAAACGAGAACGAGATGCCGCGATCGGCTCGATTTACTTTCTTACCCGTCCTCATCCTTCGATAGATGATATGCAGCTTTTATACGGTTTAGCCGGACGGGAAACAGAGCAATTCGATCGCCGAATTTTCGAGAATATCAATTTAACTGAGATGTCTGAAGGCCAAATTGAGGAGATGTTGGCTAAAATGTCTAGGGAATGGACTACAGTAAGATCTAACATTTATCGAACTGCTCGTCGCCTCCTACAAGAACCACTCATGGCCAGTCGCCTTGGAGAGGAATTATTTACACCCTTTACAGCGAATCAAATGGTGGCTATTTTGCAGACTATAGGACGAGGAATGCGAAATGGATGTCCGGTCTCGGTTTATTTCATCGATGCAGCTTGGGCACCGCGATCGGCTGAGGGAAAAACCGATACTCCCAAGGATAGTATGCTCGTGCAAATGTTCAAAATTCTTCAAGAATGTATGGAGCATCCCGATCCAGTGATTAACGCAATTTATCGCGAACTTTATAAGGCTTTTCTCGAACCATTAAGCAACATTCAAGGGGTGGAATATCCTGAAGAACTGCACGAACAAACAGACTCGATTTACGAGGATGATGATTTTGATGATTCCACATTATTTGAGGAGATGTAATTATGACTCAATCATTAGCTCAAACGACTGAACTCGATGCGATCGCAAATCAAGTATTGGATCGACTCACCGAACTTGATGAAAACCAAACAGATACTGAAATGAACGGATCGGAAAAGTTGTATGCTTCGATTGGAAGAGAATCTAAAGGCAATCTCTTACTGGCTTTAACGATTCCCAAAAATTTACCACCTGTTACGATTCACGGTTATTCTCTTGCGTGGACACAAGAAGCGCTCAATTATTTTGCAATTATTCAGAAAGAGAAGCAAAGTCTTCCTTACACTTGGTTTCGAGAATTAATTGAGCTAAGTCTTCCTAATATTTCGCGTCTCGAACCTAATATGGGACTCGATCCAAAATCGTTAAAACCCTACAATCGAAAAAGTCCAAACCCTTTTGCGTATTTGAACGAGCAAGAGAATCAAGATATTAACAAAGATTTGCGATCGCTTCTCAATGAATGGATTACAGATTCTCTCAATCATTATGCTGAGGGAGATGAAAAATCTAAAAATGCGATCGCACAACTACGAGAACTTCAAGATAAGTGCGAGCTTTTCTCGATCCGACCAATCTCCTGCGCTCTTCCTTGGCCTTGTTCGGAAGAAACAGGAACAGCACTCGGAAAAAATACACAATATTTCCGCTTTTTTGCAGAATATGCAGCCAGACAAATTGCAGGAAAAGAAATTTTTCAAGGGTTAGGAACAATTAAACGAATCATCACTCATCAAGGTGGAAAAACTTCTGGAGCAATTCAACTGATTACCGATCCAATTCCAGAAAAAGAATATTTCAGCTTAGTTATTAACTTGAATGTTGTCACATTTCCTTCTCTACCCCAACCGCTTCTTACTATTGATGTTTCAAAGCGTTTGTGGGCAAGTAAACTGGTTGATAAATCCTACAAACAAAAAAAGATCAATGGCCTGTTCTTTTCTAAGAAACATAGCGATCGCGCCTTTTGCTATAGCGTAAGATATGAAAAAAACAAACAAAAAAATGAGAAAAATAACAAAAATGGAAACTGGAAAACAGACAGTGCATTTGACGCACTAAATCGAAAAATAAGAGAATCCATACAATCTTTTAATGGCTATGAAATTGCTGAAAGGAAAGCCTCGACTGAAGATTGCAAAGTTGTTTTAACTCAGCGTTACGGTATTCAAGACAAAAAAGAAAGCAATGGAGTTTTGTTAGGTGTTCCTGAAATAGACAAACTAGAGGCTTTTAAAGAAATCGTCAAAATCTTAGAGCCATTAGGGTTAAAACCTTTTACAGATTATTCTCCCATAAAATCTAACAGCTTGAAAACGGAAGATCGCACAATTAATCTATCAACATTACTCAGTGCTGTTTTAGAAAAGTTGGAAACCGATCGCAACTCTGATTTTACAGAAGACTATCTGAAAAATCTGGGAAAAGATAAAAGCATTGAATTACTGCAAACATATTTTCAGATTCACCCAGATGGGATTCAGGAAAATGAAAAAAAACTTTTTGAGCAGAAATCTCAGATTGGAGAGCTAAATCAAATTATTAACGCTAATCAAGAAGCAATTCAGCAAATGTATCCTGATGAAAATCCCTTACTGGTGATTTTCTTTGAATCGATGGATCGAGGAGAAAAGAAGCTAATCGAAACAGCCGTCAAAGTATTTTTTGGTAATACAGGTAATCCTGATGACATTGAAATTTGGAGTAATCAACTTCCAGAATATACCCATGGTGCCAAAGAAAGTTTACCGGGAAAAACCTTAAAGTCTAGCGAACGTTTCCAAGAACGTATTAATGCTTGGAAAGGTAGCATAACAGAAATTTCTGAATTAAAACGGCGAACATTTTGCTTAGTTGTAGCAAAAGAATGGTTCAATAAAAAACACGATGATAAGGTTAACAAACTTGCGACTCGGCAGGTACTTTCCTCGTTTGCAGGTTCATGCGTACAATTCTTACGCCCTTCTCAAAAAACTAAAAAAGGAAAACTCGAACTCGAGAATCTATTTCACCGAATTCAAACAGCAACTAAAGAGTTGTTATTTGCTCATTCTGCTCGTATTGATGGTGTCTCGAAAAAAGTCAAAGACTGGATGAATATAAGTGAAGAAAAGCAACCTAAAGAGATTATCGGGATTACGATTGTTCGGAAAAACCGCGATCGCTTTTTAGGTTTCGATCCTACTTTTATTCCTATTGCCATTCGTATTAATGTTGAAGATGGAAACTGCGAAATGTGCTGCACTTACTGTGACGAATCCAATCAAGTTCAAACTAGCACTTGGGAAAAATTTCCTGATGCAATTTCTACAATATCTCAGATATCACCAGTTCGTCTTGCTGATATAAAGGAGGACAATTACCGAGATAAAACTCAAGATCGTTTCATGGAATTTGTCGAGAAAGTTATTTCAAATTCTGTTAATGAAGGAAAACAACCTTTGGTGATGATTGAATCCACGAACTGTGCGACACTTTGGGGATGGTTAAACGATAAAAAGATTGATGCAGAAAATATAGATTTATCTCGTAAAAATCGTATATTGTCTATGCGAATGCACCAAGAATGGAAAGGTGCTCGCATTGTTCGTATCCGACAAGGCTATGCACCAAGACTAATCGAAGATAAAGCTCATCAATTAGTTGAATCTTCACTAGAAGACGATCGCCCCAAAAAAGAACTGAAGAAATTACAGCCCGATCTCGAAATTCCTGCACCATCTGCTCAAATTTCCGGTTTATTTCGATTGAATGTACCAGCAGAAGAAACTGCGAACAATAAATCCAATCGAAGTCGATTAGAGTGCATTAATTATTTTTCGATTCAGCATGAAGGAAAAACTAGGAAGATTCGAGGACTGAGTTGCTATCGTACCTTAACAATAGCGAAAGAGTATTGGGATAAAAAAGATGGAAGATCGCAACAGCAAAAGAGCATGGCAGGACAGAAATTGTACAAACAACAAGAATTAGAACCATTCAAAAAACAATGGGCGACTCCTAAAGCCCTTGAAATTGTTGTTACATTGCGTCAAGAAGGAGATGATCCCGATCGCATTGCTGGATTAGTCGAGTCTCTCCGCTACGGATTTGGGCATTATAATAAATGGACTGCTTTACCTGCTCCTCTATTTTTCGCTCGTGTTGTCCGCGATTATATTAGCTCTTTTGTTTTAGAGGATATTGCACTTGAAGATGACGAGGAGGATATCGAATAGCTGAAAAACAGAGAGTTTCCAAATGCGATCGCACTTCAGTCTGGTATATTAGAACTTAGAGTGACTCGTGCGATCGTCAATCGAAAAATATAAAACTATGCCAGCAAAAGATCGTTATCATGATTGTGTCAAACAGGCATTAATTAAAGAGGGTTGGACAATCGTACAAGACCCCTTACGCTTGAGATGGGGGGCAAAAGATATGTATGTCGATCTAGGGGCTGAAAAACTCTTTATTGCAGAAAAAGAAAAAACAAAAATTGCTGTAGAGATTAAAACCTTTATGGCAATATCAGAGATAAATGCTTTGGAAAATGCTCTAGGTCAATATTTACTCTATCGTTCTGTAATGCGAAAAACAGAACCCGATCGCCTTCTCTATCTAGCCATTCCTAGCGATACTTATATCGACATCTTTGAAGAACCAATCGGACAACTTCTCAGAGAAGACTATCAACTTTTACTCATTGTTTTTGACATTAAATCGGAGGAAATTATCGAATGGATACCATGTCAACCTACCGAGAACTAATCCAAAAAATTATTATCGGACATACAGAGATCCCTTATCAGGATGACGTTCAACTGGAAACAATTTTCGATCGCCAGCAAGATCGTTATTTATTGATGTTGGTAGGTCGCGAGAAAATCGATCGTAGAACGTCAGCAACAAAACGAGTTCACGGTTGTTTGATTCATATCGATATTATTGATGAAAAAATTTGGATTCAACGGGATGGTACAGAGGAAGGTGTTACGTCAGAACTGCTCGATGCAGGCATTCCTAAAGATAAAATTGTTTTGGCATTTTACGCACCCGAAATTAGACAAGATACAGGGTTTGCTGTTGCTTAATTCTAGAGCCATCGATTTTCTCATTCTTACTAAGGCAACAAATCTCTAACAGCGATCGCGCCAATCGCTTGTCCCGAAATAACAACTTCGACCCGATCCGACTCTTGAAAATCGCGACGCTGTTGATAGGTTGGATTTTCGCCTAAAGGATCGGGTTGCGTATAGACTTCTAATTGTCTCTCCGATAAATTAAGCACCCAATAAATGGGAATTTCAGCACGAGCATATAAGCGCTTTTTTATGGTACGGTCGCGTTCTAAGGTCGAATCGGAAATTTCCATCACTAAAGCAACATCTCTACCACCGGGATGGCGATCGAGATAGTCTCTCGTTTCTCCTCGCACGATCGCAATATCGGGTTCGGGTTCGCTATTGTCTAACGTAATGGGTTCTTGTGCATCCACATACCATCCTTGGGGTACAATCGCCTCAAGAGTAGTTCTCGCCAGTTTTGTTGCTGCACGATGGGGGGGATTTTTTGCCATTTTTAAAACCAGCAATCCTTCTAATAATTCGATACGATCGCCCTTATCAAGAATTCCTGCAGCAATCATTTGATGATATTGTTCGACACTCAACCGCAATAAAGGTGCGTCGAGTTGCTTTGTATCGGCAGAAAAATTTTGCGAGGATATTATCGTAGTCATCGCGTTATCTAATGGCTGTATTGTTGATGTTAGCGGAAAGATCGAGGGGTGAGGAGCGCGATCGATGAGAAAATGAGGAGTTGTTCGGCGATCGCTCCCCCATGCTAATTCCTTTAACCAATGCCCAATTTTTTCGCGAGATTCGCTTGATTGCGACGGATATGGATGGCACCCTCACCAAGGATGAAAAGTTCACTCCGGCTTTATTTCAAGCCTTAGAATCTCTCGTAGAAGCTAATATCAATGTTTTGGTTACGACGGGGCGATCGGCGGGATGGGTGCATGCAGTAAAACATTATTTTCCCATCGTGGGGGCGATCGCGGAAAATGGTGGCGTTTTCTACCCTCACGATTCCGATACGCCTCAAATCCTGACTCCCCTCCCCAGTATTCCCGAACACCGCCAGCAACTCGCCGCGATGTTTCGCCAACTGCAAAACAAATACCCCCAACTCCAAGAAGCAGAAGATAATCGCTATCGCCTCACGGATTGGACGTTTAGCGTGGAAGGATTGAGCGATCGCGACTTAGAAACCATTGCTCATTTTTGCCAGCAAGAAGGATATAGCTCTACTTACAGCACGGTGCAATGTCATATTAAACCCCTCAACCAAGATAAAGCAACGGGTTTAGAAGTCCTCCTCGATCGCCATTTTCCCCATCTCACCCCCCAACAACTCGTGACGATCGGCGACAGTCCCAACGATGAATCCCTCTTCGATCGCGATCGTTTTCCTCATTCCGTCGGTGTCGCCAATGTTGTCCAATATCGCGAAATTCTCGCTCATTGTCCGACTTACATCACATCCTTGCCAGAATGCGACGGATTTTGCGAATTAGTCTCTTTTTTGATAGAGAAGTCCAACAACCCATAAGAACCCACCCCCAACCCCCTCCCAAGAAGGGGAGTAGCCAATAATCAATCAATAATTAAATGGCCAAACAACGATTAGATATATTACTGGTCGATCGCCATCTCTCGGAGTCCAGACAGCAAGCACAGAGATTAATCCGTGCGGGAGAAGTCAAGGTTAACGATCGCCTTATCGACAAGCCCGGGACAGAAGTGGATGTAGAAGCAACCATTTCTATCAAAGTCAAACCCCGCTACGTCTCTCGGGGAGGTGAAAAGCTCGAAAAAGCTATAAACGCCTTTAAAATCCCCGTAGAGGGTCGTATCTGCCTCGATGGGGGCATTTCTACAGGGGGGTTTACTGATTGTTTATTGCAAGCTGGGGCAAAATTAGTTTATGGCGTGGATGTGGGTTACGGCCAAGTGGCTTGGAAATTGCGCCAGTGCGATCGTGTCATTCTCAAAGAACGCACAAATCTCCGCTATCTCACACCCGAAGCACTCTACAACGACAATCCTCGCCCCAATTTAGGCGTTGTCGATGTTTCTTTTATTTCTCTCAACAAAATCTTAGAACCCTTCGGGAACTTGCTCGATTTTCCCAAAGAAGCGGTTTTACTGGTCAAACCGCAATTTGAAGTGGGGAAAGAGCGCGTCGGCAAAAAAGGAGTCGTCCGCAACCCGAAGGATCGAGCCGAGGCAATTTTTCGAGTCTTGGAAACCGCCCGAAAATTGGGCTGGCGCGATCGCGGTCTCACCCACTCTCCTATTTCCGGACCCGCCGGAAATATCGAATATCTCCTTTGGTTGAGTACCGAAGGGGAGGGGATCGATCTGACTCTCGCACAAATTCAACAAGAAACAGAAAAGGCGATCGAACCCGACCCACCCCCCAACCCCCTCCCAAGAGGGGGAGAGCAACAAACAACCAATAACCAATAACCAACAACTAAGTGATCAATGTATCTTTAGATTTATCTTCACCGGGCAATTTCGGTAAAGGTCGCTTGGAACCGCGTCTGAGCTTGTCATCGAGATCGCCCTCTTCAATCCGAATTTGAATCTGAGGGCCCGAACTCGCCAGACGGATAATCATGCCATCTGTCACGGCAATCTTAGTAATGCGTTTGCCATCAATATAGGTTCCATTTGCCCCCAGATTGACCACTTCCCAACTTGACGAACTGCTCGGTCGGACTTCGACATGATGGCGGGAGACAACTGCACTGTAGAGAATAACTTCATTATCTGTCGATCGCCCGATCCGAATGACTAAATTCGGTTCAAATGTCCAGCTTTGAACCGGCACGGCTTGCAGTGGATGCAGCAGAGTAAGCACGATGGCGGCAGTTGAATGATTCGAGTCCAGATTCGGATTGACTTGTAACTCTTCAGATGTTCCGGAGTTCATAGAAGTGGGTCAGGTAGCAAAATTTAACTTTAACTCAAAGTATACTCTGCCCTTTGTTTGGCGTAGAATTACTATCTATTGTACAGGCTGAGACCGGGCCTGACCAGAAAATAGCAATCCAGTTTGCCAATATCTCAACTTGCTTGTACTCCCGATCGGGTTGGGTTTCTCCAACAACCTTAAGGGAAATAGCAGATCGATTATCCAGCATTGTCAGCCATTTTCGCTAGATGTTAGCGCCCCCCACCCCCGACAGGGTGAGGGAGGTCGGGAAAATTGGGAAATCTTATCTTTTCCTAAAGTACGCCCGCATTGCTCAACCCCAAGATCATTCCTGCTCCGAGGAGATGGCCGAAACTGGCGGTTGCTAAGAGTTCGGGAACGCCAAAACCTTTCCAGAGTGCGGGTTTGGCGATGGGAAGATCGGGACCTTGTCCGGACTGTTGAATGGCAAAGCGACCGATCGCGATCGCGAAGAGATTGCAAAAAATCATCACCACTGCCACGTTAGAGTTCCATTCGATGGTGGTGGGAACGACCGCCAGAAGTTCAAAATTCATGGTTTTAAATTGCCTTGTTCGTACAAAAGATTGACTAAAATTTAGAAAATTATAAGAATTCTTTGTCAAAAATTTGCCATTTGTTGCAATAGTTAATATTTCCCAATAGTCGTGAGGGGGGAACTTCCGCGCTAAAATTGATGCTTGGTAATCGAGCATTGGATCGACGGATGGAAATTAAAGCGGTAGAAACGACACAATGGGATTGGAGCGGCGATGCGCTGGCGATCGGTTTCTTTGAAGATGCAGTGGCGATCGCCGGCGATTTAGCTGCATTAAATGACAAGCTGGAGGGGACGATCGCGGAGTTAATTGCCGAAGCGGAATTTACGGGTAAAGCGGGCAGTTCTGCGGCAACGCGAGTGGGATCGAAAAGTCCGATCCGTAAAGTGATTTTAGTCGGGTTGGGCAAAGAAGAAAATTTAGAGTTGGCAGGAATTCAAGCCAGTGGGGCGGCGATCGCCCGCATTGCCAAAACCGAAAAGGTTAAAACCCTTGGCATCGGTATGCCTGTCGCGGAAAATGAAGACTCAACCACCCGCGCCCTAGTAGAAGGCTTTTTGCTGGCGTTACACGTCGATAATCGCTTCAAATCGGAGGTCGAAGATACGGGTTCTCAACTCGAAACTGTAGAACTTTTAGGGTTGGGCAACCAAGAGACAGCCATTCAAACTGCCGAAGCGATCGCCTCTGGGGTCATTCTCGCCCGGGAATTGGTCAATGCTCCTGCCAACGCCGTCACCCCTATTACCCTAGCCGATACCGCCCGGGATATTGCCTTTAGCGGCGGGTTGGAATTAGAAATTTTAGAGCGGGAAGATTGCGAAAAATTGGGGATGGGATCTTACTTGGGGGTAGCCCAGGCTTCCGATCTTCCGCCTAAGTTCATTCACCTCACCTATAAACCCGAAGGAACGCCTCGTCGTAAAGTGGCGATCGTGGGGAAAGGACTCACTTTTGATTCTGGCGGCTTGAATATTAAAGTGGGCAAGGGGATCGAAACCATGAAAATGGATATGGGGGGAGCCGGTGCAACCTTCGGAGCCGCCAAAGCGATCGCCCAACTCAAACCCGATGTCGAGGTGCATTTTATCAGCGCGGCAACGGAAAATATGGTCAGTGGCAAAGCCATGCACCCCGGAGACATTCTCACCGCGTCCAACGGCAAAACCATTGAAGTCAACAATACCGATGCGGAAGGGCGTTTGACTTTGGCGGATGCTTTGGTCTATGCCGAAAAATTGCAAGTCGATGCCATTGTCGATCTCGCCACCTTAACGGGAGCTTGTATTGTTGCCCTGGGGGAAAATATTGGCGGTTTGTGGAGTACCGATGACGATCTCGCTGGGCAACTCAAAGCAGCAGCAGACTCGGCAGGAGAGAAGTTTTGGCAAATGCCTTTGGAAGAGAAATATTTTGACGGTTTAAAGTCTCCCATCGCCGATATGAAAAATACAGGTCCGCGATCGGGGGGATCGATCACGGCAGCCTTATTCTTAAAACAATTTGTCGAGTCCACCCCTTGGGTACATCTGGACATTGCTGGACCCGTTTGGGCAGATAAAGAAGGAGGCGTGAATAATGTTGGCGGGACGGGATATCCAGTTAGAACTCTAGTGAATTGGGTTTTGGGTTGAATCCTGCGAGCCTGTTTTTAAGACATTGCTTGAAGTTGGGAGGCTACAGCCACCAAAGAAATGAAATCCCATTACTCAAAGCGAGAGCGATCGTCAGAGGGCGATCGCTCTCGCCTTCAAATAAATTCTGAAAGAGAATAACTCTGAGGAAGATGAACAATGCGATCTTGCCATTCATTTGCCAAGGATGCGCTAGCCAGAAAAATGAGTTCGTCAATCGTTTGACCCACGGTTAATTTAGGATTTAGGATAAAAATTCCCGGAATATGACGATCGCAATCGAGATGTTCTGCTAAATGAACGGGCATAGAAGTCCGATTGTTTGTGACCAACACAAAATCATACTCTTCACACCAAAGCAAAATTTCTGGATCGAGAGTTCCCTTCGGAGGTGCGGGTAATTCACCGATTTCCCAAACCATTAGATCGGGCTGTCGTCGTCGCAATTGTATTTTATATAGTGGATTTGTATTCTCGTCCAGTAAATAGCTCAACATTATTTTCTTGTTTTTTCGCGTTTTGTTCCGCCCTTAATTTTCGCAAGCGTAGCATTGCTGGCGTGGGATTGAGTTCTTGGGCTTTTCGCTGTTGATGCCCCCATTCCAACCAATTGGCAATATATTGGCTAACCGTTTCTTTATGGTGCAAATAATAAAGAATGGTTGCATGAACTTGCTCTAAAGTAATCGTGGAAAAGCAATGAACAATTTCCTCAGCAGTCCGACTGCAATAGATATATTCGTACAGAATATTTTCAATTCCAACTCTCGTCCCCTTCAGGCGAATATCATCAGGACGTTGAAAATCAAAATAGTCTTCTAACTGCATGGCTTTTCTCCAGCGATCGCATTTCCTCCACTATAGTTCAATCCCTTCCATATTCAGCCTTTGAGAGACTGCTGCCACCAGAGAAACCGACGCGATCGCCGCCGTAATGGCTCGGAGAATGCTTCTTCCTAAGGAAACCGATGTATAGCCCCATTCCTTGGCTTCTTCTACTTCTCGCTTCGTCCATCCCCCCTCCGGTCCGGTTAACAGAGCAATCTCTCTCCCCTCGCCTTCTTGCAAGCAAGATAATAAAAGCGGGTTTTTTCCTCGGGCAACGCAAATATATTTTTCTCTGTCTCCCAAAGTTTGCAAACCCCTACGAAAAGGCTGGGGTTCGAGAATGGCAGGCACGATCGCCCGTTCTGACTGTTCTGCCGCTTCTGTGGCGATCCTGCGCCAGCGAACTAACTTTTGGGGACTGGGACGGAGAAGCACGCGATCGCTTACAACTGGAACAAAGGTACTGACTCCCAACTCCGTACAACAGCGTACGATTTCGTCAAACCCGTTTCCTTTCGGTAAAGCGACAATGAGGGTTAAATTAACGGGTAATTCCTCTTGCAAAAGAAATGGCTCGATCGCCATTGCCTCCCCCTCCCCCAAACTGGCCAGCCAACCTTGTCCGCAACCATCCATCGCAATAAAGCGATCGCCCTTTTTCAAACGCAAGACCCGTTCTAGATAGTGTTTTTGTGCGTCGGTGAGGGCGATCGTCTTATCTTGTCGTTGCTGGGGAGCAATCGTCACCCGTTGCAGTTGAGAAGACATTAAATTAACTTACCCTCTCGTTCCACCGCAGACCCGATCGCATCCCTCACCCCGCGATCGTAAAACTCGAAAATTTGTCCTCGTTGCACGAATCCTAAAAACCCTTCCCCTCGAGCATCCGGGAGAACGCCGGGTTGATAGCCGTATAACCACATCTTATTTTTCCACCGTTCCGGGAGCTTGGCTAATTCCTGATAGTGGGCGTGTACGGAAGTGGGAAAGCGGGATGTTTCGCAATCGTGAAAGATAATATCAGCATTTTCATAATATTCTTGGGTTGTATCGAGGGCAATTTGCGTGTCTGTCGTCAGAAAAACTTTTTTATCGCCGAGAGTAAAAAATAGCCCATAACTGGGCATCAAAGCGTAGCCATTATCGATGTGTAAAACCCGCACTAAAAAAAATTGGATGTCATTCCAAACAAAATAGCTATTGCGGCGAATCTTATGAACGTTAAAAAATGTATCGAGATCCGCTAAATCATTGCCAATGGATTGCATTCCGCCTGCCAAACACCGATCCCACAACTCTGCCATAACATCCTTACTCGCGTAGAGATTAGGTTTGGGACATCGGGGATCGAACAATGTCGCCAAACCGATAAATTCCATACCTCCCACGTGATCGGCATGGAGATGGCTGATATAAATATCAGTAATGTCTTGGTAAGAATAACCGCGATCGTGAAGAGAAAAACGAATATCCGAACCGCAATCAATTAGAAGTTTGCGCCCCCTCTCATCCATTAAGAGCATATTGGACTGGTAATTATTAGCTCCTACGGTGAATGCCGAACCCGAACCTAAAAATAATAACTTCATCGCTCTTTCCATGAATGTTTGCTGTGACAGAATGAAGGCGGAAAGATGAAGGGGAACGAATACAATTCAGCCTTCGGATTCCAGATTTATCCTTCTATAGTTTGATAGATTTCTTGTAGTTTTTGATTGACATCAGGAGGCTTTGCGGTAAATTTAACATAAAAATTGCTCTCGGTGCTTTCTTTTTCGATAACTTTGGCATAAACATCCTCACCGATCTCTGTTTCATTACCCGTCTCATTACCCGTCTCATTACCCGTCTCATTGCCTGCACCTTTGGCATTGAAGAGATCGAGAAAATTCAATTTTATATTTTGGAGGGGTGCGGGTTTTTCAAGGCTGCCATTGCTTGCCAATTGAATTTCCCCCCCTTTATTCGAGAGGCGCAATAATTTTGCTGGGGTTGCCTCCGCACCGATATGCTTGCCCTCTAATACCGTATATTGGAGGAGAAGGGGTTGAGTTAATGCAAAAAAGACCTCTTCCTCTCGCTCCAAGTAAAGTTGATATTCGCCACCAATCCCTTCTATTTCATAAATTGTAATTGGCTTCGTCACCCCTTTAGGCGAGACCTCTTTTTGTCCGCCAATACTAATGTGTTCGCCTGCTTCCTTTAGCGTGGCTTCTGGAACGAGAACTTGTCCGCCTGTAGTATAAGATTCGATTCTATAAGTGAGATTAACTTGCGAGCCGACAACACCATATTTAGTTCGCTTCTCCGAGCCAATATTACCGACCACCACTTCCCCCGTATTAATCCCGATCCCCATTTCTAAGTCGGGCATGTTCCAAGCTCGCATTTGGGCGTTAACTTTGGTCATGGCTTGCTGCATGGCGATCGCACAGGCGATCGCCCGTCTTGGATCGTCTTCTCGAACCGTCGGCGCGCCAAAAAGGACGAGAATGCCATCCCCCATAAACTCATCGATCGTGCCTTGATAGTGGGTAATGACATCGGCCATATACCCCAGATAAAAATTAAGAATTTTAACCACTCGTTCTGGAGGCAAACGTTCGGAAAGTGCTGTAAATCCTCGCAAATCGGAGGTTAAAATCGTAATTTTGCGGCGTTCCCCTCCCATCTTCAAACCTTCGGGATTTTCGAGGAGATTGGCGACCACCTCATCGGTGAGGTAGCGTCCGAAAGTTTTGCGAATATCTCCTGCCGATCGCGCGATGTACGCCACGATCGCCGCCGTTGCCCCCACGACCCCCAATAACGGCGGCACGATGGGAATCCACCATCCCCAAACTAGAGCACCGTAGCTCGCACCCAGCAGCACAACAATACTCAGAAGGATCAGGCCCATGCGTTTGGCTGCCTCAACACGATCGGTTCCCACTTGTCTGAGGGTCCAAGCAATGGAAGTCGCCACGCCTGACCAGAGAAAAATCCAACCCCATTCCCAATATTCGGGCCAGCTTCGGATGAGGGGGCGATCGTCGAGAACGGCACTGATAATTTTACTGATGAGATGGGCGTGAATTTCCACCCCGGGCATGGCTTGGGGAAGCTCTAACAATCCGGCACTGTAGGGCGTAAAAAAGACATCATTGGCACTGTCTGCCACTGCCCCAATGAGAACGATTCGATCTCTTGCCCAATCTGAAGGAATCTTGTCTTCGAGGACATCTGTTAAAGAAACTTGGTCGAACGCCTCGGGCGTGCTGCGATAATTCAAAAGAATTTGATAATCTCCCGTCTCCGTGCGAATATATCCCCCTTCATTGGTGTCGATATCCCGCAAGACCACATCTCCCAACTGCCACCAATTATCCGTCCCCTCGGCGATTTCAATGCCGATTCCTTCCGGGGCTAAATAGCGGGCGGCCAGATTCATGCCAAAACTCGGCACCCATGCGTCAGGGTTTTGGGCATTGGCCACGGTGAGCAAACCCCGACGCACCTTATTATCGGCATCGATGAGAGTATCGTTCGCCCCGATTTGGTTGGCTTGAAGCATGGGAGGCGGATCCACCGTTTCTCGTTCGCTATCGCCGGATACCTTTTGAATGCCGACGAGATTGGGGGTGGACTCGAAAACCCGAAGTAAATCTGCATGACCGGGTTCTACGGGGCGGGGGCGATAAATATCCAAGCCGATCGCTCGGGGTTCTTGTTCCTTGAGTTTTTCTAGCAATTCGGCGTAAACGCCATCGGGAAAAATTAACTGTCCCTGTCGGCGATAATCTTCCTCCGTCAGGCCGACAATAACAATGCGATCGTCGGGTTGCTCTCGGGGGCGCAAGCGTAAAAACCAATCGTAAGCCGCCCATTCCCAGCCCTGCACAAGGCCCGCAGTTCGGATCAGAATAACGAGCGCGGTAATAGTGGGTGTTGTGACCCAAACACCTCGCCATTGCCACGCTCTCTCTTTCCAAGATTTTTTGGTTTTGCCCATCAAAATTCCAGACTCAGATCTTCGGCTTGGGGAACGCAATATTCCCCATTATTTTGACAGGAAACAAAAGGAATCAAATCAAATTGCGGTAAATTAATAGATTTTAATAATCCCGTCCATTCGTTGGCATTGGAATTTCGCACCCGGGCGGTTAAATTCAGCGTTTCGTTCCAAATGGCATTCGCGGCGTATTCATTGGCTTTACTCACCAAAGCAGTCGGACTCATCCCCTCTAAACTTTCCGGCAGGGGAGTGGAGTTCTCAACGCGCTGAAAAACGCCTTGGACGAAGCGATCGAGATCGTACTTTTCCGGATCGCAGTGGATGGAGAACGACCAAGTATAGGTTTCTCCGGGTTCTAGATTGGCTCCGTCGAGTCTGTAGCGAACGATGCCGCCACCCCGACTCAGATCGTTGGGAATCGTGGTTTTGCCCACGTAGACTTCTTCGGGAAGGCTTTGGGGTCGAGAGGGAGACAAGATCACGACAGTCGCCGAAAGTTGGGCAGGGGTTAGCTTTTTGGGAATATAAACGTAGAGCGTTGGCTCGGAATCTGCGGTTTTGACTAAGGTATCTTCGGGAATCAATGCCGTGAGCGGTTCGATATCCGGCCCCTCCTCGAGACAGGAAGTTGCGAGGGTTCGGGAGCCTCCACCATAGGTACGGCTTAAGGTGCCTCCGCCCGAAGGGGCGCTTTGTGGAAAATCAACGCTTACGAGAACTTCGCTGCCGATAAGCTCGGGGATAGCTTGGCCGGCAGTCGCTCGGTTTGGACTCGATCCAACGAGCAGGCTCGTTCCCAACAGGGCCGATAAAATTCCGACAGACTGTATCTTGTTGCAAAAACCCATTGTTAATCCTTCTCCAACTGAGAGGCGCTCGATTCAATTGTTTCTATATGATGGCAATTAGCGCGTTCGAGTTCCGTGCGCTCGATCGTTACCTCTAGGATAACTCAGGATCGCGGGTTCGTTCCATGGGTCATTCTGCGCGAGAAAAATGGGCAATTTATCGGAATTCGCGATTTTACCCCCGATAATTAACCGAAAGTCGAGGCAATTTCTTGCAAGCGATCGCCGGGGTTAAAAGCAAAGGGGAAAGAAATGGGAATGCGCCCGACTCGTTGGGGAGGAGATTGAGAATTCTCCCCGGCCAGTTCTTGGCGAATTTTTTGTTTTTGAGCGTATTCGATTTGTTTTTCTTGAGCGATCGCGCCGGCGGGAGTATTGGCAGGAATTACTTTCAGAAATTTGATGGCTTCGGCGAAATGGCGATCGGCGGCGAGATCGTAGGCTTTTTGCAGGAGAGCCATAGCGCGAATTTGCTGTTTTTGGCCGTACTCCACCAGTTTGGGCTGGACTTTTGCACCGATACTCGTATGCAAGGATATCTTTTGCAGATGGGCGATCGCGGCCGTGAAGTCTTTTTCAGAGGCTCTCTCGAAGGCCTGTTGCAGAAGCTCCCGCGCTTGGCTTTCGGCTTGGGGCTGGACTTCTGCCCGCAGAGGTCTAAGTTTTTTCTGCCAGTATTCGATCGGGGGAACGAGAGCGGCTTCATTGAGGGCGGTTTGCCAATCTTCTCCCTCCCAAGCGATGCGGGCGGTCTCGAAGTGAGAGGAAGCCTTACGCCACTCCTGCTGCCATTGGGCGATCGCTTTTTGGGATTCCTCATAGACAGGGCTATCGGGGGCAATCGTGCGGGCGAGGGCGATCGCATCTTCGAACCGACCTTGGTGTAATTGGCGCTGGGCTTTGGCAAAGCGGATTTCGCCGGGGTCGGTGGCGCGGCTGTCGGCGAGAGTGTAGAGGCCGAGGGCAATGGCAAAGGTATTGACGAGGGCAACCAGCACCCCCATTCTCACGAGCATTCCCATGAGGGAG
Organism: Cyanobacteria bacterium P01_E01_bin.42; assembly: GCA_039194995.1. GTDB lineage: Bacteria > Cyanobacteriota > Cyanobacteriia > Cyanobacteriales > Spirulinaceae > CCY15215. Next base: position 52,333 of record JBCCVR010000012.1, read on the forward strand.
GGATTGAGAGAGCGGGAAGACATTTTCGTGAGGGGAACGGAGGGAACGGGGGCGATCGCGTTATAGGGCAGCGAAACGGCAGGTGCTTTCTCTTTCTCTGGCAGTTCAACTTCCTCGCAATCGATTTCCGCGTCTAGAACCAAGTCGGTTGTTGGCTTTTGAATAAATTTAGAAGAGAGTTCGGGATGGGAAGACACGATCGCTTCTTCCCCGGCTTGGGTTTGCAGTCCCGAATTATCGAGGTAATGACTGCTGGCTTGCACCATCGAATCCCGCGCTTGACCCAAGAGGGGCTGAAGATCGGCTAGGACTTCGCGAGCGCTAATATAGCGATCGCTGATGCGATAGCGAGTCATATTTACCAGTAAGTCTGCCAATCGCGAATCCCAAGTTTTATTCCCTGAATGCTGCCATTGAATTTCATTGTGAGTGAGATCTAGTTGCAGTTTAGCCGGATCTAATCCGGTTAGTATTTGAATGGCAACGATTCCGGCTGCATAGAGATCGCTTGCGGGTTGGGGCTGGCCGATGAGTTGCTCGGGGGCGAGATAGCCCGAGGGACTAACGGCGACGGTGGAATGGGTGTTCCCACTGCTGACGATTTGTCGGCGAACGGGTTGCGCCGCGCCAAAATCAATCAAAACCAATCGGCCATCCTTTGTCCGTCGGAGAATATTGTTGGGTTTAACGTCGCAATGCAAGATCCCTTGAGCGTGAACGAAGTCGAGAACCCCCAGAATATCCCGCAAGAAATAGATAGTTTTGGCTTCTCGTTCCTTGGCATTTTCGCGATCGAGCAGGGCGAGTTCGGTATTCAGGATATGACCGATAATCAGTTCTTGGACGAGATAAAGTCCTTGATTTTCCTCGAAACAATCGAGAAAGCGGGGAATTTGGGCATGATAGCCTAACTTTTTCAGGGTTTCCGCTTCCGTCACAAAAATCCGCCGACTGGTCTTGAGGAGGTTGGGGGATTCGCGATCGGCAGGATAATACTTGACCGCACATCGAGGGCGGGCGGGTTGGGCGAGGTCGCGGGCGAGATAGGTCTGGCCGAGAGAGCCAGAGTTTAAAAGTTGAAGAATCTCGTAACGACGCTTGAGAATTTGTCCGACAGGTGAATAGTACACTTTGCGATTTGGCCGAGCTGCTAATGGTTCGGGTTATCCCGTTCTCAATTTAGTTTTTCTCGCTTTCTTCGCTGTCTCCGGACAATTTTGCTCGAAACCTCCCTCGATTATCATCGGGATTGTTTGAGAGATTCTAATAAACTGAGGGGCAGTTGCAATTGATTGAGCCGAGTCTCTTCAATGCCTTGATGCAGGCTCGGGCCGTGATAGTCGCTGCCCCCGGTCATTATCAGCCCCAATTTCCGACAGCGTGCCTCTAAATGTTGGCGTTGAGAGGGTGTATGGGAGGGATGATAAACTTCTACCCCCTGCAAACCCCCATCGGTTAATTCTTGTAAAACTTCCTCGATATCCCCGCCGCGAAAGAGGTAGGGATGGGCCCAAACGGCAATGCCGCCGCAATCTCGCAAGAGTTGAATTCCCTCCCGCGCGCTAAATTTTTCGTAGGGAACGTAGGCAGAACCATCATCGTGCAGCCAGCGATCGAAGGCTTCGCGGACGGAATGGGCGTGGCCGGCATCCACCAACGCCCTCGCAATATGGGGACGACTGGGAGCAACGCCCGCTCCCAATTCCGGCAGTTGGATGGGATAGCCCAATGCCGCTAATTTGTCCGCGATCGCCTCGGCTCGTCGCTTGCGGCCTGCTACAAATCTTTGCAAATGAGAAGATAGTTTGTCAGCATCGGGATAAAACCCCAAAAGATGCAGGGAGCGATCGCGATGGACGGTGCTTAATTCTACCCCCGGTACGATTTCCACATCGAAGTGACTCGCCGCCTCAAAGGCTTCTTCCCAGCCGCCAAGGGTATCGTGGTCGGTAATGGCTAGGGCGCGCACGCCCGCCTGAAAAGCAGCTTTAACTAATGCTGCGGGGGCGAGGGTGCCATCGGAGTAGGTGGTATGGGCGTGCAGTTCGAGCATGAGGATTTAACCAAGAGATACCTGCGTTCGATAATAGCAAGTCAAGCGATCGCGATCGCCTTGCACGCCGATCTCCGTAGGCAAAATATTACGAAAAGATCCTCCGTCAGATATGACCGCGATCGTTGTGTAAAATCATTGTTTTTGCATTTTAAAAAAATACGTTTTTTTGTCAGTTTTTATCAGTTTTTATGTATTTTCAAGCCCATTTTATCTAGCTATATTAAAACCAAATCAAGCCTAGAAATCAGGAAAAATGATTCTATGATTATAAACTGCTATTCCACAGAAGTCCCAAAAAATCCAATTTTTTGCAAACAGAGATCGAGCGATCTGGGCGAGGAATCGAGGTCACACTGATTCCCGAATCGATCGGATTGAATTCTGATTCAATCGCAATTTTCCCGGTCAAGATTTCAGCAGGAGAAGAAACGAGCGGTAAAGGAGTTCTTGTTAATTATCGAGTTGAATTGCAAGCAGGACAGACAAAAACTCACTTAGATCGATTTCTCTCGATCCAAATATGGCGATCGCTTTGAGACTTCTTTACGTTGTCATGCGATCGCGCCAAATTATGTCAAGTAAATTAACTTTACGATTGAAATAGTCATGCCGAAGATAATAGAGTTGATGTGGTTGGTAAATTCTTCTCCCGAATTGGGTCAATTTCCCATGAATCCCGATTTTAGCGCATCACCCCAGAGTATTTTAATTGTCGATAATCACCTCGACGATGCCGAACGCTTATCTTTATTGCTGACGCAACGAGGATATCGCGTGCAGATCGTGCAACAAGGCCAAGAAGCTGTAGAACAAGTCTTGCACTCAGAACTCGATTTGATTTTGCTCGATGTAGATCTCCCCGACATGAACGGCTACGAACTGTGTCAGCATCTCAAAACCAATTACAAAACGCAGGAAATTCCCGTTATCTTTCTCAGCAGTCTCGATCGCGTTTGGGATAAAGTCAAAGCCTTTTCCGTGGGAGGACGCGACTATATCATCAAACCCTTTCACGATGCAGAAGTCTTGGCTCGCATCGAAAATCAACTGAGCATTCGCAATGCGTTAAAGCTCTTGATGATGCACAATGCGCTCTTAGCTGAAGAGATTAGCGAACGCCAGCGCATTGAAAAAGAATTACGTCTCTCGGAAGAAAAATTTGCCAAGGCATTCCGCTCTAATCCCAACGCAATTACAATGACTAGACTCAATGATGGCCGTCATATCGATGTCAATGAAGCATTTTGTCAAGTCACGGAATATTCCCGCGAAGAAGTCATCGGACATACGGCAGTAGATTTGGGTTTATGGGTCGAACCCGATTTGCGTACTCAGTTATTCAAACATTTAACAATGTATGGCGTGATTCGCAATTATGAATTTCAGTTTCGCACGAAGTCGGGAGCATTGCGAACGGCATTACTCTCAGCAGAAATTATTACCATTCACGGCCAAGAATGCTTACTTTCTCTCTCTAACGACATTACCGATCGCGTGCGAGCAGAACATGCTCTACAAGAAGCAAATGAGGAACTAAAACGTCTCGCTCTTCTCGATGGATTAACCCACGTTACCAATCGACGTTATTTTAATACAGAAATTGCAAAAGTTTGGAACAATTTAATGTCATCTAATGACTTCCTTTCTTTAATTCTGTGCGATGTGGATTATTTTAAACGCTATAATGACTGTTATGGTCATTTAGCAGGAGATGGTTGCTTGCAATGGGTCGCACAAGCGATCGAACAAACCCTTAAAGGCTGCGAGAACTCCAAAGGCGAATACACGCTTTCTCGATACGGGGGCGAAGAGTTTGCTGGAATCTTACCTTATACCGACGCTCGAACGGCATTAGAAATTGCTAAAAATATTCGTCAAGCTGTCGAAGATTTAAAAATCCCTCATGCTCGTTCATTTTTGGGAAATTATGTAACTTTAAGTTTGGGAGTCGTTACAACAATTCCTTCCTGTGAATTTTCTCCAGAAGCACTCATCGGCGTAGCAGATTTGGCATTATACGAAGCAAAAGAACGAGGACGAAATCAAGTGGTTTCTGAAAATTTTTGATTTTGTTGTTTGTTGTTGGCACACTCTCTCTCGATCTCCCCCTCTTGGGAGCAGGGCTGTTTCATTGACAATTTGACGATTTACACTCATGGGAACATGCTCTTGAAATTGATGGTTGAGAGAGTTAAATAACTTCGGTTGATTGGCTTTGACCGCCATTATCACTGTCGATGATTTGCTTGACGGTTTTTTTTGAGCGTGCAAGGCATCAAAACTGAAACAAACTCCTTTTAAATTCAGCGCTTCCAACAAGTTTTGCACCACAACAATTTCACTCTCCCTGCCGTTGTGCATCGGTTGCACTCCCACGGCTACTCCTTGTTGAATGCTAAATGCCGAGACCACACTCACAAAATCTTGATAAGATTGAGCGTAGTCTTTGACATTCGCTTTCATTATCATTTTTCTCTGACCGATGAAACAGCCTTGCTCCCAAGAGGGAGAGAGCAAACAACAACCAATAACCAATAATATTTATCGTATTGGTTTAACAGGAGGAATTAGCACGGGAAAAACAACCGTTTCTCGCTATCTCGATCGCGTGCATCACCTTCCCATTCTCGATGCTGATATTTATGCCAGAGAAGCCGTCAATCGCAATTCTCCCATCCTCGATCGCATCGCACAACGCTACGGTGCAGAGATTCTCCTTCGAGATCGGAGTCTCCATCGCAAAAAACTCGGTGAAATTGTTTTTACCCATCCCGATGAAAAAAAGTGGTTGGAAACGCAAATTCACCCTTATGTCCGCGATCGCTTTGTGGCAGAATTAGCAACTCTTCGCGCTACAATCGCCGTATTGGTTATCCCTCTCCTATTTGAATCAGAGATGACGAATTTTGTCAATAGTATTTGGGTGGTTTCTTGTTCTCCCGAACAACAACTGCAACGTTTGCGCGATCGCGACGGACTTTCCTTAGAACAATCACGATCGCGCATCGATAGCCAAATGCCTCTCTCACAGAAAGTTGCAGCAGCTAATATCGTGTTAGATAATTCTTCGACGGTCGAAAATTTACTGCACCAAGTCGATACAGCCTTAAAATTGATACAATAAACCGATTAGAGACAATGCACTCACAATTTGCTAGAGGTCGAAGTCAATCACCGATCGCCGATCGCCAAAAACAATGAAAAAACTTGTTTCTTTTTCCAAAGAACCTTTACAAATTGCTCAAACCGCTCGAGAAGGACAGACCTCAGAGCGATCGGAGGTACAGCCATCAGGTTTTTCCAACACCAGTAATAATTATTTAAGTTTAGCGTTTTTGTCTATTTTTATCTTTTTATTTCTTGGTTTTCTTTTGTTCAAGAAAAAAAGCCAAGAAGTCAGACTATCGATATTTGCCAGTTTGTTTCTAGGCTGTTTATTAGCGATTTATACATCAATTCAAATCTCAGCCCAATCCTTAATTGGAAGACAGAAAGAGACAGAAAGCAATGAACTTGAACAAGAGCCGATTGTAACTCAGATTGATACAACAAAGTCCAGCAATTTCGAAGATAAGGAAGCAAATAAGACGAATAATAATGAAACAAAAAAAAAGTCTTTAAACAAGCAAGAAGAAAATTCCCCAAAAAACAATTCAGATCGAAAAGAGACAATAACAGCAGAAGCAAAAGATCCCGAAAAGGATGATGACAAAAAAGTAGAGGACGAGGAGAAGTCCCGAAAGACTTTAGAAGATAAACAAATAGAAAAGCCAGCAAATAATAATCCTAATATTTCTCGTACTCCAGTATCTCAAAGTCAAAACTTAGGACAATCTTCTTCTCAAACTGTAACTTCGCCTCAGAATCGTATTGTTAGCACGACAGGAACGAGTAATTTTTCGACAACAAATCAAATCAATTCGCTTGCTTCTACACAACCTTCTCGCGATCGCAGCATTTCTGCAAATGTGCAAACCTCATTATTTCGCCCCATCCTCAAACTTGGCGATCGTGGTTTTGATGTCACCCTGTTGCAAACTATACTCAATGAATTGGGCTATTATACCTTGAGTATTGACGGCGATTATGGTTATTCCACAGAACTTGCCGTCCAAAACTTCCAGCAACAAAATAATTTGCTCGCTGATGGGATTGTGGGTTTTAGTACCTGCAATATTCTCCGAGTCAAGAGCAAGAATACAGAAATACAATGTAGTTCTCAACAACTAACAACCAGCAACTAAATCCCAACCCACCCCCCAACCCTCTCTTGGGAGCCAAGGCTGTTTCATTGAAAAAAGGAAAATAAACGATGCACATCATGAGACAGATGGCGAAGTCCTTTAGTAAGAGAAGCAAAACCATGAAGACGAAAGAGATTAAGGACAATCGTTCGTAAAATGGCAAAATTGACCGGAGCTTGTCCATCACATAAAGGTGCAGTATCCTCTTGTAGAATGACATCTTTAGGCCAATGCAACCGATTTTCAATATGCCAATGTTGACGAATTTGTTGGGCAAATCCCGTTGCATTGAAAGTCAGAGAACTAGGGGTCAATGTCATCTGTCGCCTCCAAAACACTCACTGTTCTCTGAGTGTAGCGATCGCGGGTTTTTTCGGTTTGACGATTTACACTCATGGGAACATGCTCTTGAAATTGATGGTTGAGAGAGTTAAATAACTTCGGTTGATTGGCTTTGACCGCCATTAGATAGTCATTATCACTGTCGATGATTTGCTTGACGGTTTTTTTTGAGCGTGCAAGGCATCAAAACTGAAACAAACTCCTTTTAAATTCAGCGCTTCCAACAAGTAAAGTTAATCCTGACCATTGCTCGTCGAATGGTTGAATAAGAGGGTAATCTCTCACTCGATAGTTTCATCAACTTCAACAACACTTTTTGATGTCGTTTTCATTATCATTTTTCTCTGACCGATGAAACAGCCCTGCTCCCAAGAGGGGGTTGGGGGGTGGGTTTGTTTTTGTTGCTGGTCGTTCATTTTGATCGCCTCGATCGCTAACTTGTCAAATCTTGTCGGCGAAATAATAACCACGTTGCGATCGCAAAAATAAAAAGCCAAATGGTCAGACCAAAAGCAGCTACATTGGGATCGACAAATAGTTGCCTGAACTCTTCTATTCTTTCTTCAGGAATATTATCGGGTGGTGTGGCAATCAAAAATTGTGCGAGTTGGAAAGGTAAATAAAGGGTCAGTCGAGAAAGGGGTTCGCCAGTAATTCTCCCAGCCGTGGTGAGAACGGGTTCGAGAATAAAAACATACAATAAAGTAATCGTGTTAGTTATGGCAAGAGACCGGGTTAAGATGGCGATGGGAAAGGCGATCGCAATACAGGGCAAGATTGCTAAAAAGACCCGCGTGCCTTGCAAGAAAAGCCTGCCAATTTCTGCAGTTTTGACTTCTCCTCCCATCGGAATCGTTAAAGGAATCCCAAATATCAACCCCAAAACCAGAGAAACTAGAACAAATAATAATGCGATCGCGGTGAGGGCAGTAAATTTAGCTTGTAAAAGTTGCGTGCGACTGACACCGTGGCTCAAGTATAAATGGAGAGTACGCCATTGATATTCGGAAGTTGCGATCGCGGCTGTTAAAATCAATAGAGAAAGTCCCCCCAGACTCATGGCTAAACCGAGGGCAAGTTCTCCTCCTGCCGTCCCTGCAAGGTTCTCTTGAAAAAAGAGTTTCGTTCTCGGGTCGTCAGCGAGTTCAAAAGCAAATAATCCCCCAAGGAAGACAAAGATAATTAGTCCGACAAACAATCCAAACAAAAATAAAAATAGAGGTCGCTTGACAATTTTTTCGAGTTCAACTAAAGCTAAATTCCAAAACACGAAACTATCCACCAATACCCAACAGATAACAGTTAAACGTAAATTAGTCTAAAATACAAGAGGAAACGAACATCAGCCACCAAAAACCCACCCCCCAACCCCCTCCCAAGAGAGGGAGAGTAACCAATAACTAATAACCAAAAAAAATATGATTAAAATTTTACACCTTTCTGATATTCACATCGGCAGCAGTTTTACCCACGGTCGCATCAATCCAGAAACGGGTTTAAATACGCGCTTGGAAGATTTTGTTAGGACTCTCGGATACTGTATCGATCGCGCCATTGAAGAAGCAGATCTGGTACTTTTTGGGGGCGATGCCTTTCCCGATGCAACCCCGCCGCCTTACGTGCAACAAGCCTTTGCACGTCAATTTCATCGCCTTGCCGCTGCTAATATTCCCACAATTTTATTGGTGGGAAATCACGATTTACATTCTCAAGGGACGGGAGGGGCAAGTTTATCGATTTATCGCACTTTAGCCGTTCCCGGATTTATCGTGGGAGATTCCATCGAAACCTACCGCATTCAAACGAAAAACGGCGATATTCAGGTGATCACTTTGCCTTGGCTGACGCGATCGACTTTATTAACTCGTCCGGAGACAGAAGGGCGATCGATGGCAGAAGTGAATACCATGTTAATCAATCGCTTAAATCCAGTTTTAGAGGGGGAAATTCGCAAACTCGATCCGGATTTGCCGACGGTATTATTAGGACATTTGATGGCAGATCGGGCAAATTTAGGAGCAGAACGTTTTCTAGCCGTGGGGAAAGGATTTACTCTACCCATGTCTATATTAACCCGGGAAGAGTTTGATTATGTCGCCCTTGGTCACGTTCACAAACATCAAAATCTCAATCCTTCTAACGATCCACCCGTAATTTATCCGGGGAGTATCGAACGGGTTGATTTTAGTGAAGAAAAAGAAGATAAAGGCTATGTTTTAATTGACATCAATAAAGGAAAAGTAGAATGGGAGTTTTGTCCCGTTCCCGCCCGCCCGTTTTGTACGATTAATGTTGATGTTTCCGAAGCAGACGATCCGACGGAAACAATCTTGAGAACGATCGCAAAACGAGACTTTGAAGATGCTGTGGTTCGCTTAATTTATAAATTGCGTTCCGATCAAATTGAAGAAATTGAAACGAAAAGGATTCAACAAGCATTAAAAATCGCTCATACCCATACGATTACACCAGAATTAGTCAGCCAGCTTGCTCGCCCTCGCTTGCCAGAATTGGGGGCAAATAATAGCCTCGATCCCCTAGAAGCCTTACAAACTTATTTGGGGAATCGCGAAGATTTAAAGGAATTATCCTCGGAGATGATCGATGCAGCAGAACGGCTCTTAAATGGCGAGGAAATTGATTTTAATCTCGATAGCGATCGCACAGAAGTTCAAGAAAATCAACTCAGTTTACTATAAAAGCCCTGTTACGCTATAGCAAATCCATTTGAGTTATAAACAAATTGATACCTAACAAAATTTTCATATCTAGGTGTGGAACTGGCATCGACCCCCCTATTCCCCCCAAAGGGGGGAGCAAGATGCCAGTGTTTGAGAAAATTAGAAACAGGCTTCCAGCCTGTTCCACTCGCTTACAATTCATTTAGGTTTGCCATATCACAACAAACCATCAGATTACACTGATGGTTTAGGAAATTTCTCCTCTCTGTGTCCCTCTGTGTCTCTGTGGTTCAAAAGCAAACAATCCCGCAAAAATTTTTGCAAAATGTCCCGATGGCTTGGGTAAGGAGAGAAAAGAGTAATGGTAGATGCACCCTGATTGGCAATCCCTAATTCATCGGAAGGTGACTTAGGGATTTTTTTCTCTAAAACCAAAGCCGATCCCAAGGCATTTCCCTTTCTATCCGTGCTTTTCTTCCCATTGCCTTTGCCGTTCTTGCTGGCGCGATCGCTTTTCTTCGGTTAATGTATCAAAACAGTAAGGACAGGAAATTCCCGCTTGATAGAGATCGCTTTCTTTATCTGCTTCAGAAATTGGATGACCGCAACTGCGACACATTTCATAATTCCCCTGTTCTAATCCATGTCTAACCGCCACGCGATCGTCAAAAACAAAACATTCCCCTTTCCATAAACTCTCTTCTGGGGGAATTTCTTCTAAATATTTGAGAATGCCGCCTTTGAGGTGATAAACCTCGGAAAATCCCTGTTTCAAAAGATAGGAAGTTGCTTTTTCACAGCGAATGCCGCCAGTGCAGAACATGGCAACTTTCGATTGTTTTTCGGGATCGAGATGGGTGCGAACGTAGTCGGGAAACTCTCGAAAAGAATGGGTTTCGGGATTTTTTGCCCCTTGGAATGTGCCGATATCGACTTCATAATCGTTGCGGGTGTCGATCAGGGTAACATCGGGATGGGTAATCAGTGCATTCCAGTCCTGGGGATCGATATAAGTCCCCACGCGATCGCTCGGGTTCGCCTCGGGAACGCCAAGGGTGACGATTTCTCGCTTGAGTTTCACTTTTAACCGTTCAAAGGGTTGCTTTTCCGTTTGGGATTCCTTATGCTCCAAATTGGCAAAACGAGAATCCGATCGCAAGAATGTCAAGACGGTTGCGATCGCCTCGCGAGATCCTGCGATCGTGCCATTCATCCCCTCTTCAGCCAGTAAAATCGTGCCTTTAATGCCTTGTTCTTGGCAAAAGGGCAAAATCTCGGCTTGTTTTTCTCGATAATCCGGTAGGGCAACGAATTGGTAGAATGTTGCAACGACAAGACTCATGGCGGTTTTGAGGCGATGCGCGATCGCGAATCCAAAAATTCTTTGATTTTTTTGACGCAAATGGTCAATATTGTGTATAATAGCAAATATGCTTTAAAATGGAAACCCACACGGGGGTATAGCTCAGTTGGTAGAGCGCCTGCTTTGCAAGCAGGATGTCAGCGGTTCGAGTCCGCTTACCTCCATCCCCAAACCCTTGTTATACGTTAATTTTGAGGTTTTACCCATAATCTCGTTCCTCAAGATGTGTACGGACTATGTACGATTTTTTTGTACATAATTTGTTCGAGAGCAAAGCTATGAAGACGACTTCTGTCGGGTTTAACGGATCTTTATTAAATCAAAACAGTCAAGTTTAAACAGTTCTTCTCGGAAAAAGTAAAATACTCTCTAATGTTACTAAGCACGGAGAGTCATGAATCAACGAGTTATTTCTTCTTTGGGAATAGGAGCGGCTGCCTATATTGCTTTCCGCCTACTTGACTTCATTTTACAATCTCTCTTACGCTTCCTCCAAACATTTGCCTCTTGGTATCAGGTCTACGGGACTCGTTATGCTTGGGCTGCTGCTGCTGGTTGTGTCGTACTTTACTGGCTGTGGGCTGCTATTTTTGATAGCCAAGAGTAACTTAATGAGCGATCGCGTTTTCTTCTCCAGAGGCGCGATCGCTCATCAATCGGCAAACTATCAAGAATTTGCGTGTTGTTCCTCAAATGTTTTGCGATCGGGAAAAATATTGAATACTCGATCCATGCTTGTCAACTCAAACAGCATGGAAATTTGTTCGTTAATGGAGCAGATACAGAGAGAGGCATGAGCCGCCCGAACGGTTTTCAGGGCGAGAACTAGCGCCCCGAGTCCCGAACTATCCATAAATGTTACGTCTTTGAAATCGATCAAAATTGTTTCGGCACCATTTTTAACGCTTTCACCGATCTCTTGGCGAAATTCGCTGGCCTTGGTTCCATCTAAAATCCCAGCAGGTTCGATCACTTTAATTTTTGTATTGGTGGAACTCATACTTCCTTTGTTTGCTTCAAATTGAGATTTTGACAACGTTTCGCCCTTTTGATATTCCAGTCGAGATCGGAGCTAGAGAATAGGCGAGCTTCCCTCATTAAACCGGATTTGGCGATGTTTTGGCAACTTGTAGATGCTTGACACTTCTCAACTATAATAGCCCGATCGCCATCTGTCAGTAGAGATTGTATTCTGAGATTGAAGGCTGTCGGGAGAGAAAAAAATGGAGAATTGGGATGTTGTCATCATCGGGGCAGGTCACAATGGCTTGGTTTGTGCGGCTTATTTGCTCGAGGCGGGGTACAAGGTGTTACTCTTAGAAGCGCGATCGCTCCCCGGAGGAGCCGCCACCACGGAAGAAGCCCTACCCAAAGAAGCACCGGGTTTTTACTTCGACCTCTGCGCCATCGACCACGAAGCCATCCATCTCAGTCCTGTGGTGCGAGAATTAGAATTGGAAAAGTACGGGTTAGAATATTTGGCTTGCGATCCGGCGTTATTCTGTCCCCAACCCGATGGCACTCATTTTCTCGCTTGGCGATCGCTAGAACAAACTTACGCAGAAATTGCCCGGTACAGCGATCGCGATGCCCGCAAATATGTCGAGTTTATCGAATACTGGCAGCATTTGAACGGTGCTCTCGCTCCTATTTTTAACGCTTCGCCTATGGCAATTCTCGATATTGCCAAAAACTACGATCGCGGCAATTGGCAGGATTTATGGCAAATTTTCGGTTCTCGTCCCAAAATTCTCGATTTTCTCCACAATCTCGTCACTTCTCCTGCCGATCTTCTCAATGAATGGTTTGACAGCGAAACAGTGAAAGCCCCTCTTGCCTGTCTCGCCGCGCAAATCGGCGCACCTCCCTCTCAAAAAGGCATTGCGATGGGGGCGATGCGCATGGCAATGCGTCACGATCCGGGCTTATTTCGACCTAAAGGAGGATCGGGTGCGCTGATTGCGGCTCTGGTTAAGCGGGTGGAGGAGAAAGGGGGTAAAATCCTGACAGGGCAACGGGTCGAGCGAGTTTTGGTCAATGATGACAGTCGGGCGATCGGGGTGCGGGTTGCAGGGGGAAAAGAGTATCGCGTCAAAATTGGGGTCGTGTCTAATATCGATGCCCGTCGCCTTTTGTTAGACCTGTGCGATCGCACGGATGTAAATGGCGTTGCACCCAAGTTAGGGCATAAATTAGAACGGCGGGTGGTTAACAGCAATAGCAGCGTTTTAAAAATCGATTTGGCACTGTCTGAGGCTCCGGAGTTTATCGCCCGCGATCGCCCAGAGGAAGCGTTAATGGGGTCGATTTTAATCGCTGATTCGACCGATCGCGTCGAAAAGGCTCACGCTTGTTGCACTTTCGGGGAAATTCCGACGGATTCGGTTTTATATGCGGTTTGTCCTACGGTACTGGATCCCAGTTTGACACCTGAAGGCAAGCACACTCTCTGGATCGAATGTTTCGTTCCCTATCAAATTGCCCATCATGACGGCGTGGGGCTAAATGGGAGCGGTTGGACGGCAGAATTAAAAGAAACGGTCTGCGATCGCGTTTTGGCGAAATTGGCGACCTATGCCCCCAATCTTCCGCGATCGGTTATCGCCTGTCGCAGCGAAAGTCCTCCAGAACTCGAGGCGCGTTTGGGGCTTGCCCGAGGCAGTCCCTATCATATCGATATGACTTTAGATCGGATGGTTTTCTTCCGTCCCCTGCCGGAATTAGCCGATTATCAAACCCCCATCGATGGCTTATTCTTAACTGGGGCGGGAACTCATCCGGGCGGGGGAATTTCTGGAATGCCCGGACGAAATTGCGCCCGCGTTCTTATCCAAAAACAACAACCCTTTTTAGAACAATTAACTGACGTACAAAATTCTCTCGTTTCTTTCCTGCGATCGACTTTCGGAATTGAAAACTCTCCTCCGACTTAACCCACCTCCCAAGGGGCAGTAGGAGCTATTCATCGGAGAGAGGAAAACTAAAACGATGTTGGTTTGGGTTAAAAACGTCAGAATGTTGATCAATCTTTGCTCAAAACCGTGAGTTTACTGGGGGGCTAGCCCCCCAGACCCC
>JBCCVR010000013.1:0-58841 GCA_039194995.1 Cyanobacteria bacterium P01_E01_bin.42
CAAACATTGTGTTCAAGAATAACAATAAAGAATATGCTAGAAGAAAAACGAGTCACTATTTGAACAAAAATAGAGGTTTGCATGAATTTTCTTTTGGTGTTTCATTTATTTTCATTTTTATTTCAGCACTTTTATTGACTATATTTGTTGAAATATTTCATGGAGATTTTTTCGCTTTTCTAGTTTTTGTAAGTTTACTGCTCATATTGCGAGATTTTCTGATTTTGATATCAAGCTATTTGTTTCAATCATTTTTTTCTTTTTTAATTGATATCTTTGAAAGTCTTTTGGAGTTAATATACTATGGCGCGAACGTATTTATATTTATAGTAAGTTATTTGGCTGGAAAAATACGAAAATCTAGATCTTTCGGATTCTTTAAAGATGAAATCGAGGAGATTTTTACTTTTCCAGAAGATTACTTTGCTACACTAACTGAAATCAAAAATAATCTGGAAGAGAAAAAATTATCAAAAGTATATATTTGGCTTCATCTTTTCTTGATTCGGATGGACTTACACATAGCACTAATAAAAATTTGGATATACAACAAACTTCCTTTTGACTTGTAAGCAATAATGGAAAGTCTTAAACCTTAACCTTCTAAAAAGTCAAAATTCGATCAAATAACTCAAATGTCTCTCCCTAGGTATATCTCATTCACAAAGTTAATCTCTCAATAATACTAGCAGTAAAATGAAAAATCCTACTTCTTTTCAACAAACTCAAGCTAACGATCAAATTCAAAAGTTATCTGTCTCTGATCGCACATCCACTCTATCCCCAAAAAATCCAATGAATCCACTATCAGACTCATATCAAAAATCCGTGCAAGTATTACCAGAAATCACAAAAGGGCGTAGCGACTCCACTGCTCATGCTGTAATTTTGGCAATTGTTTTTATGTTTACACTACTGGTTATTTCTGGTACTTCTATTGTTATTTTTCTGAATATTAGCTAACTTTGTGCTAACTGTTCTGCTGGCGCTTCAGAAGTCAGTAAACCCGAAATTTGGAGAATGCGATCGCTCTGATTCTGCGAATGCATGGCGAGGATATTACGCGCTTGTTCTACCGGATAAGCCCAATACCATTCTACACATTCTCTTTGCATTGCAGTCAGTTCGAGATGATATGTCTCTGGAATTTCTGGGATACTCCACTCAATGATTAATGCTGCTTCTCGCAACAATTTAAGCATATGTTGATCTTGTTTGGGGATTTTTGCTCGATCTGATATTTTGGCGAGTGTTGAGGCAAGATTTTCTAGTTTTTCTTGCCAATTCAAAGTTTTTATTTTATAATAAAAGAACCGCTCCAACATGAGCTAACCTCCAATAACTTACGGGAAAGGGATTGCGATCGCGATTTACCTATAATATACGAATGCTGTCTTTTAGAAAAGCGAGAAAGTCCCCAATCTAGATAAAATAGAGTAAAAATACCGAAAAACAGTGCAAACGAGTGACGAACTCCCAAAAGACTGCAAATGAAGCGATCGCTCAAACTCATGCCCGATTATTTTTCTCATCCATTATGGGGACTCGATCTCGATAATATCGGCGATATCGATCCGCAAACCCTTCCTCTCAGTCCGGAAACCATTCAACAGTTGAAAAGTTGGCGAGAAACCTACGATACGATTTTAAATTGGGACGATCCCGCCTCATCTGGTTTTGCCAGCGAACAAGATAAAATTAATTTTGAACGCCAAGGCATTGAGTTATGGTATAAACTCCGCCAAGAACTGGCCCCCAACTACGAAATACAATATTTCAGCACTTGTTTGCAACAAGTTCTCTTGCATCCTGACGAACTCCAAAACAGCGAACTCACAGCGATCGCAATGAGCTAAAATTTTGGGGTTATTCCAACACCTCTAATAATCCCACTGTTCCGGTAAAAAAGATATAAAATCCCGCAGCGATCGCATTTTTTTCGCGACGAAAAGCAACAACCGCACCGATAATCCCTTCTAGCAAATGACTCCCCAAGGCAAATATAGTAAACCAGAAGAGCAACCGGAACAAATGAGGCAGTTCTGAAACGGGAAGGGAATGAGTCACGATCCAGGAATCCAAAGCGATCGCCCCCGTTACCAAAACCGTAGAGAGAACTTTAATGAAAATTAAAACCTTATTGTCGATCGCTTTGAGATTCATAGTGAATGTAAGAAATTTATCAAAACTAATTTATCATGCACTGAACTTACGCACAGACACTAGATATAGTGTCTGAAAAATAGAAGAAATCTAAGGAAAAGAAAGAGTAGAAGAGCAAAGTTGGGCAGTCAAATAATCGTCAAGAAGACGCTGTTTGAGTGCATAAACAGTGGTCTGAGTTTGCCGTGCAATGGTGGTGAGAAAATTCCAGACCCATAAAGCACAAGCAATATGATTTTTTTGAATAGCGGCCTTACGGCATTGACAAGATTCAATACCCGTAACTTGTTTAACTTCACGATGAAATTCTTCAATTTTCCAGCGCCAAGCACAATAAGTTTTTACTCTTGAAGTAGAATTTTGGCTCAAGTCATTAGTAGCAATATATTCCGTCCTATTGGTAGAAATAGTGACCCGGAATAGTTTGACTTTTTTCTCAGCTGGAAAACCTCGAATCTTAATGACTTTTCCCTCTTCTTCTTGTTGAGAATTCCATTTAAGGCTATCTACTCTCTTGTATTTTTCTTGGCCTCCCGTATCATCAACTAAACGATTTCTCTTCAGAGGACAATAATAGATTTTTTCCCAGTTGTCAATCACAGACATCACTTTTTTGCTGGCATACCAACTATCCATTAAAACTGCTTTTATTGGCAATTTTTTCTTGAATATTGCTGCTTCTAGCATATCTATCAGATGGTCTAGTTTTGTTTTTCCATCTTCATCCGGATTATAAATTCGATAATCTATCAGCCAATATTTTCCTGTTTTCGGATTCAGATAGATACAACCCACTAAACCAATTCCTTGCAAAACTTTCTTTTTTGCTCCACTATATTGATAGCGGGCTATCTCGATTTCTTTTGAACTGTATTTATTGAGAACTGTATCGTCATAAATTAGAATTCCTTCTTCATCTATTTCCATTTCCTTTTCTACGGATTTCCAGAACTCTTCTAATGGGAATGGCTGATTTTTTAAGTATCTATTAATCCGATCGTGGCTCACTCCTTCTAGATGTTCCGCCAAATAAGTTAATGTATAATTTTTTTGACTGCTTACTAAATATTGACAGTAATCTCGATAGCTAAATCCCATGATTTTTTCTGATTCAGTTAACTCCACTTTTTTCAGTTTACTACTTTCGGGATGACTTACTATTTTTTTGTGCAAGAGGGTTTCACCCCCTATACACTATATCTAGCGTATCTGCGTAAGTTCAGATGCAGTTATTCGCCGATACATTTCCCCTCTCTGTGTTCCTCTGTGTCTCTGTGGTTCATTCCCCACATATCACCAATACCCGAAACCCATAATCCCACCCCAAGCGATCGCCAGCATTGCCGCCATTAACAGCAATTTCTACCCATCCGTGACTGCCAACGAGGGCGATTAATTCTCCCTTGGGGCGATCGCTATAAGTCAAACCCGCGAAAATTTCCCCTCCTTCCCATCGAACTGCCCAAGATTTTCCCGCAACTGAAGAGGCAGGAATATTACTAATTAAATTGCCAAAGCGATCGATATACTGAATGCAGCCGCGAATTTCTGCCCCCGCACATTGTACCGGAGGCAATTGCAAACATACCAAACTTTGGGGATCGATTGCCGTGCCAACTGCCGCTAAAGGGATGCCATTCGCTAAATGCGCCCCGACGGGGGCAAAAATATCTCGCCCGTGAAATGTAGAACTCGGGGAGGTCGTGCGCCAATATTGAGGATTGTCCAATTGTACCGCCGCGATCGCCGCCTCCTGTTGCAGAATACCGCTTAACAAGCCATTATCGGGGACGACAAAATAGCGATCGCCAATCTGCACCGCAACACCCCGGCGATCGCTTCCCACTCCCGGATCCACCACGGCAATGCAAACCGTTTGCGAGGGCAGATAAGTATAAGCATTTAACAGGCAAAAACGCCCCGCAGCGATATTTTGGGGGGGAATGTCATGGGTGAGATCGATTGTGGTGAGTTGGGGGTTAATTTGTGCGATCGTCGCTTTCATCACCCCAACGTAAACATCCTGCAACCCAAAATCACTTAGTAATGCCACAATTCCACTCATTTTTCCGGCTTTCGCGTCTCTTCGACACGGCACAACATTCAAACGTCAGTCTAACAAGGATTTTCTAGTTACGAAATGGTATGATTCGTAAATTTTTTGTAACAATTTATACCTTTTTTCAGTAAGTCACGATATCATAACAAATAAGCAATCAAGATCGGCAATCGGATAGAACAATCATGAACAACAACCGCAAAGAAGTCTTAAAACAAGCTGCTGCAAACCATCGCGATAGCTTGCGGAAAAGTCTGCAACGTCGCATGGAAGCCGCCCGCAATGCTGGCAACGAACAACTCTTAAAAAGTTTAGAAGCCGAAGCCAGTTATTTAGGCATGGATTAATTTGCGGCATTCATTTTGCACCCACAATTTTGCTTGTATGAAGTGTTTCTCGTGTAAAGAAGAAAGAGCGATCGCCGTTCTTTCTTCTTTTTTCACTCTCGAACGGAATGAACGCGGATCGTTCTAGCGCGATCGCCTGCCAATTCGAGATAAATTGCTAAATAATTGGGGGGTTTGTAGGGCAAGCGCTGCGCCCATTCAATCGCTGTAATCCCCGGCGTGACTTCGATTCCTTCCCAATACATTTCTGGGTTCACTTCTATGACATCCGCAGGATTTAAACGATACAAATCCAGATGATACAGGGGCAAACGTCCCTCTAAATATTCATTAATTAATGTAAAAGTCGGGCTAACAATGGGATCGCGAATTCCCAATCCTTCCCCGAGTCCTTGCACTAAAGTGGTCTTCCCTGCGCCCAAATCTCCGAAGAGAAGAAGTGCGGTATTTGCAGTTAAGGAACGCCCTAGCTCTCGCCCCCATTCTAAAGTTTCTGCTGCATCCTTTAACGTTAAACTTTCCATTACAATTCGGGGAATTTAAACCCATGCGTCCGACCGTACCAGCGTAATAGAACTTTAGCCAATTTGGG
Source organism: Cyanobacteria bacterium P01_E01_bin.42 (assembly GCA_039194995.1). Classification (GTDB taxonomy): domain Bacteria; phylum Cyanobacteriota; class Cyanobacteriia; order Cyanobacteriales; family Spirulinaceae; genus CCY15215. The sequence goes on from JBCCVR010000013.1 coordinate 5,162, forward strand.
GGGATCGTGGCGCACGTGTCCCAAAGTCGGATCCTCATCCATGATATTGGCTGGAACGATCCGCCGTCCCAAATTTGCCACTTCTTCGCGATCGAGGTAAACCGGATGGGAATTATCTCGGGCGTAGCGAATAAGGGTTCGTTCCGAAGGCGAACGACCGTGAACGACCACCGCATCGAATAGGCGGCGATCGCAGACCCGATCGATCGCCCGAATATGATCGGCGACGGTATAACCATCCGTTTCTCCCGGTTGGGTCATGATATTGCAGACATAAATACGCGGTACTTTCGTCTTGGCGATCGCATCGCAAATTTCAGGAACGAGTAAATTCGGAATCACGCTGGTATAAAGACTCCCCGGGCCCATGACGATAAAGTCAGCTTCCTCAATGGCTTTAATCACGGCGGGAAGGGCGGGAGGATTTTCTGGAATGCAGCCCACGCGGGCGATCTTCCCCCCCGCTTCGGGAATGTTCGATTCCCCTTCAACTCGCCGTCCGTCCTCAAATTCCGCCCATAACCGCACGTCCGAGAGGGTCGCGGGCAAAACCCGCCCTTTCACCGCCAAAACCTTAGAACTGGCTGCGATCGCCCGTTCCAAGTCTCCGGTAATTTCACTCATTGCCGTGAGAAATAAGTTCCCGAAACTGTGACCCGATAAACCATCTCCGGCATTAAAGCGATACTGAAACAACTCCGTTAATAACTTCTCCTCCGCCGCCAAAGCCGCGACACAGTTGCGAATATCCCCCGGAGGCAATACGCCAATTTCTCGGCGCAAGCGTCCCGATGAGCCGCCATCGTCCGCTACAGTAACGATCGCGGTAATATTGGCGCTATATTCCTTTAATCCCCGCAACAGGGTCGATAGCCCTGTCCCTCCCCCAATGGCAACGATTTTAGGACCCCGGTTCAAGCGGCGAGAAGCGGTGAGTATGTCGATCAATTCTTCATCGCTTTCCGGTTTGAGGACTTCGCTAATAGTTCCAAAACTACGGCTTTGCCCCCAAAACACGAGAAACAGCCCCGCAGCAACCGCCAGAGGTCCCGATATATAACTGGGAACAAAGCGGGCGATCGCTTCCAAAATATCGGAAATGAGTTCCATTAAACGGTAAACAGGGGTCAGTCCCACCCAAATCGACAAGCCAAAAACCGTACAGAGAATTCCGGTGACACTGATAAATAACCAGCGTTTGATAAAAAGACCGGGTGCTAACCATTTGAACCAATGATTTAAGCGTTTGGGGGTTTTGCGACTGACTGTAGCCCAACTCGATTTTTCCATATTAGTTATTAGTTATTGGTTTTTGGTTATGTAGAAGCGATCGCGGCTATTTTATCAATTTCGACAGGCGATCGCTCAGTGCCAGATACTTGTTAAAGTGGCATCAAGGGAATAAAGTTCTCTTGTACTGCACTCGAATCAATAATTTTAATGCGAATTTTAGGACTCGATCCCGGTTTGGCACGTTTGGGGTTTGGCGCGATCGCAACGCCCTCGGAGGAGAAGGAGACAACGGTGCAATTGTTGGAATTTGGCATTATCGAAACCGAGGCAAAAACCCCCTTTGGTCAACGCCTGTGTACGATATACGAGGACTTGCAGGAGTTAATCCGGGAAGTTCGCCCGGATGTGGTGGCTGTGGAAAAGTTATTCTTTTATCGTATGGGCAATACCATCGCCGTGGCCCAAGCGAGGGGCGTAATCGTCTTAGTTTTAGCGCAAGCAGAGTTACCCTATGTCGAATTTACCCCCGCCCAAGTGAAGCAATCGTTAACGGGATACGGGAATGCCAGTAAAGAAGATATCAAAGAAGCCGTCGCCAGAGAATTAAACTTAGAATATTTACCCCAACCCGATGATGCGGCCGATGCGATCGCTGTTGCTTTAACCGCTTATTTTTGTTGTTAGTTATTGGTTGTTTGTTGTTTGTTGTTAGCGATCGTTCTCCCTCTCTTGCACTCTCTCTTGAACTCCCCCTCTTGGGAGGGGGTTGGGGGGTGGGTTCTTCTTACTGATTAGCACTTAGCGTATCTGCCAATTTATCAGCAATGCCTTCGATCCAAGTTTCATCCTTTTTCGTGTAGCTGCGAGGGGCATTTGCACCTAAAATCAATACTCCTTCATTTCCCAAAGGTTGACAAATAACACCTTGAGTATTTTCGGGTAAATAGTTAAACTCAATGCGACCAGGATAAACATTAAGTGCCACTAAATAGACGGGTTTTTGTTTTTCGAGAACGCGCTTTACGATCGCCCCCGGCTTTACTTCTTTTTGCTCGGGTAGAATGCCCCGACGCATTAATACTTGACCTTGATAGTAAACAACAATCGCTCTCGTGACCGTATTGGTTAGCAACAAATGAGAGAGCCAAGCTAATTCAATCTTAATATTATCGGATAACGCTTCATCCAGTTCAAATTGTTCCGTCCCAATTAACTCCACAACCTCGGGCGATCGCGGTTGGATTTGCTGCCAAATTAAACCCACTAAAACTAACAAAGCACTGAGAAGAATTCCCAAAGCATCGGAACGAGATTGAGTAGAAGTTAGATCGATGGTTAGCGATCGGTTAATAACAAGTAACGTTCCTCCTAAACTGCCCGCGACTAAAGGCAGTAGGCGTAAAATTCGATTGGGATCGGGTTTGGCCATGTCGGGATAGAATAGGGTCTAGGAAAGCGATCGCTTAGCGTAACTTTCGCCGTATTACTAGGCAGCAGCTAACTCATTTAACTTTAACTCGCACTCTTGAAAAATATAGTTTACAGCAGCACACAAACTGTCTAAATTTTGGATAAGGTATCGATTCTTATGATGGATTAAAGATTGGTCTTCTAATTTACCAAATTCCCAATCTTGACCATTAGAGACAATTCCAAATATAGGAATTTCTAGCTCATCATTTAGCCGTTGTGCTGCTATCATTTCAACTAAACATTGCGCCCATCCTTCCTGAAACTTATCTTGTTTGGCTTCAACTAATAAAAAATAAGGTTTTTCAAATACAAATTGTCCTAGAGGAGAGCGTTTGGCGAGAATATATTCGGGAAATCCGGAAAGATCGTCATTATAATTCAGAGATTTATGGCCCCATAAGACAAAATTATTATAATATCTTTTCCACACTTCTTTCAGCACTGGATAAATAAGATTTTCACAAATAGAAAACTCTGAAACATTTGGAACTCCATAATCTATAATTATCTGCAAATCTTCTCGAAAATAGTCAGAGATATTAAATTCGAGTTCATTGAGAAAATTCGCTTTAGTATAAGTAATCTGAAATTCTTTGAGAACTTCACCCAAATCTTTGTAACGACTAAATCCCATCGTGACTGTCCCCCAGACAAGAATCAAATATTACACCTACTATAACGCGATCGCAATCTCGAACATGCGATCGCCCATCCTACAACTCTTCCCCAAGCAAGAGATCGTAATTTTGAATTGATAATTGCTTGAATTTTGAATTCAAAACTCCTCTCCTAGTTCGAGAATACGTTGGAATAAATACCCCGTCCCGCGTGCCGTGAGAATCAATTCCGGATTGCTGGGATCGTCTTCTAATTTAGCCCGCAAGCGAGAGATATGCACATCCACCACGCGGGTATCGACGTGACGTTCGGGCGTGTAACCCCAAACTTCCTGCAAAATTTCCGATCGCGAAAAGGCTTCCCCGGAACGACTGACCAATAATTCCAATAAACTAAACTCCATCCCCGTCAAGCGGATGCGTTCGTCTCCCTTGTAAACCTGTCTTTTATTGGTATCGATCCGAATCGATCCCACTTGGATCACCCCAGAACTGGGAATCCCAGAACCACCATTTTTATCCACTCGTCGCAGTACCGAACGGATTCTCGCTTCCAATTCTTTGGGAGAAAAAGGCTTGACGACGTAATCATCTGCTCCCAATTCCAACCCCGTAATGCGATCGGCCACATCCCCCAACGCCGTTAACATAATAATAGGGATGTCCGATTCCTTGCGTAATTCTTGGCAAACCCCGTAACCGTCGAGTTTGGGCATCATCACATCGAGAACCACTAGATCCGGTTCCATATTGCGAAAGGTCTCGATCGCCTCTTCCCCATCAGCAGCCGTGACGACATCGTAGCCGATCATGGAAAGGCGGGTTTCCAAAATTCGACGAATACTGGCTTCGTCATCAACAACTAGAATTCTTTCTTTATGAGTTTCCAAGGAATTAAGGCTCCTTCTCGATCGCGATGTAAGATTTTTTTAAAGTAAGCGTTGAGCGCCAAATGCTATTTTTTGCCTAACTTGTTTTTCTAGAATATCTCCGATCGGGACAATCTCAAGCGGCGAGCCTCCAATTTTAACAATGATTTCGGTAGTTTTTCAGATTTGCTTAATTGTTAAGATTTGTTTTATTTTTCAAATTGGCTTTAAGAAAATCTAAGTGCGGTTAAATGATAAGAGAAAGTCCGATCGCGATCTGCTATGGCCAAAGCAAAAACAGTTTACGTTTGTAATGAATGCGGTGCAGAATCTCCCCAATGGTTTGGCAAATGCCCCAATTGCGGGACTTACGGTTCTCTAGAAGAGCAGATCGTACAGTCGGGAACGGTGAATGCAAGGACGGGATGGCAATCTCAGAAAAAATCGAGTCCGAAAGCCAAAGGGGTGGCAGAACCGCGATCGTCTCGTAAATTTGCAGATATTTCCGATGCAGCACAGGCTCGTTTTCCTTCAGGTTATGGGGAGTTCGATCGTGTTTTGGGGGGAGGTGTCGTACCGGGAGCGTTAATTTTAATTGGGGGCGATCCGGGGATCGGCAAATCAACGCTTCTTTTGCAAACGGCCAATCAGTTGGCGAGAGAACGGAGAATCCTTTACGTGAGTGCAGAAGAGTCGGGGCAACAAGTCAAATTGCGAGCCTCTCGTTTAGGAGTGGGGCTAGAGGATACGCCCGATACAGAAGAGGTGGAAACAAATGGGAACGGCAAGAACTCGCAAAAAAACGGCACGGCAGATAATCTCTATGTTTTACCCGAGACGGATTTAGAGGAGATTTTAAGGGAGTTGGAATCCCTCAAGCCTAATGTTGCCGTCATTGACAGTATTCAAACCCTTTATTTTGCTTCTCTCACTTCTGCTCCCGGTTCTGTAGCGCAAGTGAGGGAATGTACTTCAGCCTTGATGCAGGTGGCGAAACGAGAGAATATTACCTTGTTAATTGTCGGCCACGTCACCAAAGAAGGAGCGATCGCGGGTCCGAGAGTCTTGGAACATTTGGTGGATACGGTGCTGTATTTTGAAGGCGATCGCTATGCGTCCCATCGGTTATTGAGATCGGTGAAAAACCGCTTTGGGGCAACCCACGAAATCGGCATTTTTGAGATGGTAGAAAGCGGATTAGCGGAAGTGACCAACCCTTCCGAGTTATTTTTAGGCAATCGGGAGGAGTCGGCACCGGGAACGGCAACGGTAGTGGCTTGTGAGGGGACGCGCCCGATTTTGGTAGAGTTACAGGCTTTAGTGAGTCCTACGAGTTACGCATCTCCTCGGCGATCGACCACGGGAGTAGATTACAGCCGCTTGCAACAGATTCTCGCCGTGTTGGAAAAGCGGGTGGGTGTTCCCCTTTCTAAGTTAGATGCTTATGTTGCCTCGGCTGGGGGGTTGGTGGTGGCAGAACCCGCCGTAGATTTGGGGATGGCGATCGCAGTGGTGGCGAGTTTTCGCGATCGCATCGTGGATCGCCGTACGGTTCTCATTGGCGAGGTGGGTTTAGGAGGACAAGTGAGACTTGTTTCGCAAATGGAATTGCGGTTGAAAGAGGCGGCGAAATTGGGCTTTAAGCGAGCGATCGTCCCGCAAGGACAGGCTTATGCTGACGATCTGGGATTGGATGTGATTCCCGTGAATAAAGTGATCGATGCGATCGTGGCAGCGATTCCCCCGCAACCTCGTTTTGGCAGCACTCCCGAACCCGAAGAGGATGACGAGGAATTTTTGGAAGAATGAAGAAACATCGCTCTCAATTTCAATTCTAAAATATCATCAAAATTGACAGATTCTTTCATGTCGCATGGGACAACCACGATCTTCCAGTGGATTATTACGAAGCTCGATGTGGCGTAGACGTGGCAAATTTGCTAGTGGTTTTACAGTCTGAATTTTATTATTGTTGAGATATAATGATTCTAATTTATTTAAGTCTGCCAGAGGTGCTACATCTACGATTTTATTGTTGTTCAGAGAAAGACGTTCTAAGTTAGTCAAATTTCCTAATGATGTTACATTAGCAATTTCATTTTCATTAAGAGTAAGATATCTCAAATCCTTTAAGTTTTCTATAGAGCTTACATCCTTGATTTGATTTTCACTAAGTCTTAAACCTATTAAATTATCCAAATTTTGAATTGGTGTAATATCCTCAACTTGATTGCGTTCAAGATACAGATCGAATAGCTTAGTTAAGCGTCCCAATGGTGTAACATCCTTAATTTGATTGCCATTGAGAATAAGACCAGATAAGTTAGTTAAATTGGCTAGAGGTGTCACATCCTCAATTTCATTTTCGGCGAGTACAAGTTCTGGTAGATTCGTTAAATTAGCTAACGGACTTATATCCTTGATTTTGTTGTTGAAAAGACTAAGATATTCCAAGTTATTTAGAGATGCTAATGAAGTTATATTCTGAATTTGATTGAAGCTAAGATAAAGCTGTCTTAAATTTGTCAAATTTTTCAACGAGTTTACACTCTCAATTTTATTTCTAATTAAATCAAGCTGTTCCAGTTTAGTTAAATTAGATAGTGGCTCTATATCTTCGATTTGATTCTGTCCAAGAGAAAGACTCTCTAAATTGACAAGATTTTTCAAGGGACTTATATTTTTAACTAAATTTCCACGCAGAACGAGTAATTTAAGTTGTTTTAAATTTCTTAGAGGGGTTACATCTTCAATAGGATTATAGTAAAGAATAAGTTCTTTTAAATTAGTAAGATTGGTTAATGGAATTAAATTTTGGATTTGATTTTCTTGTAGGGAAAGTTTCTCCAAGTTGGTCAAATCAGCCAATGGTGTTAAATCGGATACTTTACCATCCCAAATAGTCAGTTCTTCCAAACCAATCAAATGAGATAATGGTGAAAAATCTTCAACTTCATTGCTACCGAGACTTAATACTCTTAGATTATTGAGGCTTGCTAGAGGAGTTATATTTTTTATATCATTGCCATGAACAGAAAGCCAACTTAGATTAGTTAATTCAACTAGAGGCGACACATCTACAATATCATTGATACTTACATCGAGTTTTGTTAAATTTGTTAGACTTGCTATTGGTTTTAAATTCTTAATGTCATCAAAACTCAATTCAAGCTCTGTCAATTTTGTTAATATAGTCTCAGCCCGATCGCATTCTTCTGTCCCGGCTTTTTCCAACAATACATTAACTGTATGCCTAGCTTCCGGTGTCAAACGTTCTTTATGCTTACACCAATCTGAAAAAGTTGTAAAATTTTCTGCGATCTCGCTTTGCGCTATAACATTTTTTAGAGGTGCGATCGCGATCAAAACTGATAACGAACAAACAGCGATAATCTTTCTCATAGTTCTTGATAGTTTTGGGTTGTATGGGGCAGACGCGATCGCACCCTAAAGAATAAGCTAACACATAGTGAAAGAGACGATCTCAAAGTTCGAGATCGCACCAACAAAACCAACCCTCGAACGTTTGATAAACTAAAAACACCGATCGCACCAAAACCCCATGACTCTCGCAAGTGACCCACCCCAACAACAAAGGCTGCTAAACTTTGAAGAGTTTCTCGATCGCTATGGCAGCGATAACCGCTACGAACTCATTGATGGAGAACTCTTCGACTTGGAACCCACAGGCCGACATGAAGAAATTGCGGGTTATATCACCACAAAAACCTGTGTTGAAATCGATAGATTGGGTTTACCTTGGTTTGTCCTTCAGCGAGGACTATTTCGCCCCTCTAATGCCGGGATAACCGCATTTCGACCCGATATTGCTATCATCGATCGCACGAAACTCACGAACGAACCACTCTGTCCCGAACAATCAATTCTCACCCGAGGTAGTTCGATTAAATTTATTGCAGAAGTTGTGAGCGGCAACTGGCAAAACGATTATGCTCGTAAAGTAGAAGACTATGCGGCCGTTGGCATTCCCGAATATTGGATAATCGATTATGCAGGACTGGGAGGCATCCGATACATTGGCAAACCCAAACAACCCACCCTTTCGATCTGCACCCTCGTTGATGGAGAATACGACACTCAACTACTCCGAGGCGATCGCGCGATCGCTTCCCCAACCTTCCCCAATTTAAACTTAACAGCCGAGCAAATTTTGAGAACAAGATTGTTATGAAACTACAACAAAAATCTCAATTCGAACAAGAATTCGAACAAAAATTCCAAGAACTCGCCGCAGAATGGCGTAAAGAAACGGAAATGCTCTCCCTCGTTTCTCAAATGGCGGCTCATCCGGCATACCAAAAAATTATCGAAATCGGCAAACCCGTCATTCCCTTATTATTAAAAGAATTAGAAACAGAACCTGATTACTGGTTTTGGGCATTAAGAGAAATCACAGGAGAAAACCCCATACAACCCGAACAAAAAGGCCGTTTAAAACAGATGGCGCAAGCGTGGGTGCAATGGGGAAAAGAACGAGGTTATCAATGGTAGACGAGAGCGATCGCTTAGATATTACCAAAGAACTGAAATTTCCCAATTTAGCCAACACAAAATATAATGTTACGAGTCCAGAATCAAGAATTTATAACTGTTTTGCTTGGGCGGCAGGAGAAGGCGATCGCTGGTGGGATCCAATCGATCCCGACGGTTACTGGCCGGAAAATGTGCCAAGAGAGCAAACAATCGAGGCGGCTATTCAAGCCTATCAAACATTAGGATATAAATGTTGTGCAAGCGATCGCTTAGAATCGGGCTATGAAAAAATAGCGCTTTACGCTACCATTGAAGGAGAATTACAACACGCGGCTCGACAACTTCCAGACGGCAACTGGACGAGTAAATTAGGCAAATGGGAAGATATTTCCCACGAATTAAAGGGCTTAGAAAATCCGAGATTTTATGGCTCTGTCACACAAATCTTAAGCCGAAAAATTTAGATTCAAGATTCCTTAAGTACGGATTTCAATGATTGTAATTTTGGAAACGGCGATCGCAACGTTGGTTTGCGATCGCCTCAATTTTTGCCATCACTTCTCGATCGCCTCTCAAACAATTAAATTCACGAACCACCCAAAAACTCCCGAACTTCGCGATCGTGTAACTGACAGCTTTGACCCAGTTCAGCCCCTTCTTTTTCGCCCTCTTGCGCAACTAAAGCCCCAGCTAAAACACGAGCATTCTGTTGTTCTTTAAATGCCTCTAACTCTCGTTCGAGGGTTTCAATGCGATCGACCAAACTGCGAATAACTGTTGCTTCCGAGTCCGGTAGTTTGTTATGTGCCAAAGGATTAACTCGCACGCCAGATTGATATACAATGCGCCCCGGAATGCCCACCACCGTACAATCGGAAGGAACTTCCCGCAACACCACCGAACCCGCACCGATGCGGACATTATTGCCAATTTGCAGATTGCCTAAGACTTTCGCACCCGTACCGACGACAACATTTTCCCCGAGGGTGGGATGGCGTTTTCCCGTTTCTTTGCCCGTTCCACCAAGAGTCACGCCTTGATAAATCAAACAGTAATTGCCGACAATTGCCGTCTCGCCAATCACGACACCCATGCCATGATCGATAAAAACGCCCTTCCCGATCGTTGCTCCGGGGTGAATTTCAATCCCCGTCAGAAAGCGGGCGATATGGGAGATGAAGCGGGGAATAAACGGTAGACCCACATGATAGAGCCAATGGGCCAGGCGATGGAATAATAGAACTTGCAACCCCGGATAGCAGAAGAGAACTTCTAACCAATTACGAGCGGCAGGGTCGCGCTCGAAAACGATCTTAAAATCAGCGATGAGAGTGGAAAGCACGGGAATTTTTTTGTCTCTTTGAATTGAATTAATGACCATATTATCGCTTTACGGTGATGAGACAAGGATGAAAATACCGAATTTCTCAAAAAGGGTTTCCCCCCTAGAGAATTGTTGTGCGTTAGGCTAGGAAAAACAGTCAGTCTATTTTTTGGTTTGCATTCCTGACCCGTGGAAATCACTTTCTTAGGCACCAGTTCCGGAGTGCCGACGCGATCGCGTAATGTCTCTAGTGTTGCCCTGCGCCTCCCTCAACGGGCTGAAATTTGGCTTTTTGACTGCGGCGAGGGTACTCAGCATCAATTCCTCCGCAGCCCCCTAAAAAGCTCCCAAATTCGCCGGATTTTCGTCACCCACATGCACGGCGATCATACCTTCGGTTTGATGGGATTGTTGGCAACGATCGGTTTGGCAGGGTCGGGTCATGCGATCGATATTTACGGGCCCGGCGGTTTGGAGGAGTACATCCGCGCCTGTTCTAAGTATTCGTATATGGATTTATCGCGACGCTTGAGAGTTCATCGCGTGCAACCGGGTTTAGTGTATGAAGATAAGGACTTTACGGTGAGTTGCATCCAACTCAAACATCGAGTTCCCGCTTACGGTTATCGCATCGTGGAAAAAGACCGTCCGGGACGTTTTAAAGTGGAAGAAGCAAAGGCATTGGGCATTCCTTCTGGTCCCATTTATGGCGACCTGAAAAAGGGCAAAACCGTCACCCTTCCCGACGGTCGAAAAATTGCCGGATCCGCTCTCTGCGAACCGCCAGAAACGGGGCGCAAGGCAGTTTATTGTACGGATACGGTCTTTTGCGATGCGGCGGTGGAGTTGGCACAAGATGCGGATGTTTTAATTCACGAGGCAACCTTCGCCCATCAAGATGCGGATATGGCATTCGATCGCCTGCATTCGACTTCGACAATGGCGGCACAGGTGGCACTTTTGGCGGGGGTGAAGCAATTAATCATGACCCATTTCAGCCCCCGTTATGCCCCCGGAAATGCCCTACAAGTCGAGCATTTACTGGAGGAAGCAAAGGCAATCTTTCCTAATACTTGTTTGGCAAAGGATTTTTTCAATTATGAGATCCCTCGCCATCGTTTGGTAGAGAAGAATTAGCTTAGAATTGTTGGGAGATCGCTTTCATTATCTAGTTATGAAATGTTCGATATTGAAGGCGATTATTTTTTTGTTTAGCACTATTTATACTTTTACAGTGGGGATTTTACAAATAATAAAAAGTCCAATCCAACCTTGGTCTTAAAGTCATTACTTTGATAAGCACTAACCAAGTGAACAGAAATATTATCATTCCAAGTTAAATATATTGAATCATTAATTTTCCCCAAATAATCAAAATTCGTTGTAAGAGATATTTCTCGAATTTCATTCAAATCAACTAACCCCTTACTTTCAATATCTTTGATTATCACATTATAAAAATCAGGATTTTTATTAAACTTCCCCAATATAGGAATTTCAACCTTAAAACTTTCTTGTCCTGTATTAGTTTTTAACCAAGGAATAATTTTATCTTCTGCATAACTGGATAAGTTGCAAATTAAATCTAATAATGTAAGATGAGTAATGGTTAATTCATCCAACCAACTCAAGAATAGTATTTGTCGATCCTCCTCAATCGAAATAGACAAGGCAGAATTTAACACGGTATTTCTCAACGCTTCTAATTTCTCTTTTTGGTGATTGCGACTTGCAATTTGTAACGCATACATTAAATTAGTTTGAAACGACTCTTTTTCTAGATTTAGTTCATCAACGACTTTTTCTTCTAACTCTTGAATGGCAATAACCAGAGATTCAAGAAATTCATAAAGTCGTTTTGTCGCTGGTGCGGTAACATAAGAGGAATAAAATTCTCCAACTGCTCCTCCAACACCGGGAATAAAAGAAGTTAGAGCCTTAACAGCATTATAGTTCTTATCGTCTTTTGTATTCTCTATGACTGTTTTGAATTGCTCTTCCAAAGATTGACGATCTTGCTCGCTCATGATTTGCCTTGTAGTAGGATTGATCTATAAAGTTACATCGTACTACACGAGGCGTATCACTTTTTCTGGAAAATGGAAAAATATTTTTTTATTTTCTAGGAGAATATAAATAATGCTATATTCAGCCATTAAACGATGCGATCGCACCTAAGATTGCTCTAAAGTTTGTTAATTATTCCCCCTCATAATATCGGCTGGATTAATCCCATATCGCGCTCTGGCAGCTTGGAGTGCCTGTTGGGTTGCTTCTCCCCAAATTCCATCAATTTCGCCGCTATAAAATCCTGCCTGTTGCAAGCGTTGTTGCAAATCCCGCACTTGTTGGGGACTGAGGGAACGTTCTAAGGCAACAATGGTTTGTGCGCCGACAATGCCATCGATCTCCAAATCGCGATCGCGCTGAAATTGCCGGACTGCTTCTTGGGTTCTCTCATCATAAGTCCCCGTCAGCGTATGGGGAAAATAGCCGAGACTTTGCAAGCGTTGCTGAATTTGTCGCACGGCATTTCCCTGACTGCTTAGGGTAAAGACGGGTGAAGCAGGGGAGGCACTCGGGGCAATATTCTGCGGGGGACTGGGACGAGTTTGCGATCGCGCAACCGCAGAAATCGCCGCCCGAGTTTGCGGCCCGGCAACTCCATCCTCAATCAAACCGCGATCGCGCTGAAAGCGACGTACGGCAGCTTCGGTGGCTTCATCGTAAGACCCAGTAATATTGCCATCAAATACTCCGATCGCTTGCAAGATTTCCTGTAACTCCCGCACGGTTTCACCACGATCGCCTCGGCGCAAAACCTCGACTTGTCCGTAGAGATTCCCTCGTAGTGGCAGGGATGAAGGCGGATCGATCGCCGCGATCGCGCCATTGGCAATCCCGACAATCCCAACAATCGTACCCAAAATTAATTGCTTTCTCATTTGTCCCCCATCCGTCGCGGTTTTACCCCACTTTTCCCCCATTTTGACATTAGCCGTCGGCGATCGCGATCGTTTTTTGGGAAATTGGACGGCGATCGCTCTGAATTAATTTTTCTTCCTCGAGGGAGATTTTGGGAACAGGGAGATCGATCCCCTAGTCTGAGACTGACTGACAAATCGCGATCGATTCCGAGTTTTTCCGGGAAAATCAGTCCGAAACTCTCAATTTTGTTACAAAATATTACGAGAATCCGGAATTTTGCATAAAAATGCCGACTTTTCCCAGAACAGACTATAGATAATTAATATTGCTGCGTTTTTCAGGGTTTTGCGGATGAATATTAAAATGGAATCGATTCGCATCAATTTGTTTTATTGTTAATGTTCGGGAAATCATGAAAGGGATGAAACACTGGAAAAAAGGGCTGGCAATTTTGACCTTGCTCTGGGGGATGGCCGGGGAAGGGAGCGCGATCGCTTCTCCCTCCAATCCAAACAATTTTGTTCGCAGAAATTCTCAGTTAGATCTCACAAAGTCCCGAGTCTCTTTTCAAATCGCTCAATCTAACAATAACGACGATCTCGGCCGGCAAGGAGAATGCCGCGCGATCGAACGAGAAACTGCCCTATATGGGGCAAATAGCATTCGTGCGGTTACGGGAATTTTCCTGAGTCCCAATGAAGTCGTTCAACTCTTAGAAAATAATCGCAGAGGGAAACGGTTAATTTCCGTTTTTCTTCCCCAACGCAATCTTCAAGGTTATGTGGAAACTAGCGAACTTAAAATCTGTCCTCTGACTGCTTTTGCCAGAACGCAGCTTCCTAATAATCCTTTTCCTTCAACACCTCAATTGCCCGCGTCTGCCAATCAATGCGAAATTACGAGAGAAACCTATCTTTATGAAGCCCCCGGTTTTGACTCGAGAAGAAGAGAATTTTTAGAAGTTCGCGAAACGATTGAAATCGAACCCGATCGCAGTGGAATGGCAGATAATTTTCAATGGATTTACGTCCATCAAAACTCTCGCAATCTTTCTAACCGCCGTCGCCGTTCTGGATGGATTATTGTGGATAGCGTTGGCTGTCGCGAATTTTCCAATCAAAGTCCTATTTCTAATCCTACTCCTGATTTCGATTCCGATCCTTTGATTTTCACCGATCCGCTTCTCCTTCCCCTTCCCGATTTATAGAGATTTCCGGCAAATCTCGATATGGGAGCGATTGCGGTAAAGTTTTTGTATAGTTGTTTATTGTTCAGGAAACAAGGAAACATATGAAACGCTTAAATAGTGCATGGGTTTTATTGGGGGTGCTTTTCGGGATTGCTGGAGAAAGTGCCGCGATCGCGATCGTTCCCACCCACAATCAAAACCCTTCTACCCCAAAAAACACTCAAATTGAAAATACGCCAATGCGATCGTCTTTTCAACTGGCACAATTAGGACGACAAGGAGAATGTCGTGCAGTTAAACGAGAAACCCAACTGTATGCAGAAAATAATATTAGAGCTTTAACGGGGATTTTCTTGAATACAAACGATGTCGTTCAATTATTAGAGAACAGTAGAACAGGGCAAAGATTCATTGCCATTTTCGATCCGCAACGCAATATTCGAGGTTATGTAGAAACCAGCGAACTGAAACTTTGCCCCCCAACAGCATTAACCAGTGCTCCTGCAACTGTTCCTTTTGCAACTGTTCCCTCAAGCCGATTCAATACCATTCCTTCAACCCGATTCACAACTATTCCCTCAACTCAATTCACAACTATTCCCGTAACGGGATTCAATACAGTTCCCGTAACGGGATTCAATACCATTCCTCAAACTGTACCGTTTAATACACCCCCTTCAGTTACATTTTCTTCTCGTCAATGCCAAATTGTCCGAGAAACCAATCTTTACGAATCCCCCGGTTTTGACTCTCAAAAAGGGGAATTTTTAGAAATTGGCATGAATCTTGAAGTTGATTCCCAAAGAAATGGAACGGCAAATAATTTCCAATGGATTTATGTCAGTACGGCTTTTGGCGATGCGGGATGGGTTATTGTTGATAGTGTAGGTTGTCGTTAAATTGCAACTCAGCCTAATAAATAAGGGCAAGCAATTGCCCGTTCTTTATCCTGAAACGATCGCCGGTAGTGGATAGTTTCAGCTAATCTAGTGCATTAGATTGAGGACGTTCTTCCTACTCAAAAATAGGATAAAGATGCTCGAGCTTGACTCGAGCATCTTCGGTGGAAAATTTCCAGCTTATCCTAGAGGTAAGCTGATATCAACGACTTAAAATTTCCGGCGCTCAGTGGAATTCCGATCGTGTTCCTCAAGTTCTTAAAAATCAATGTGCTTGCCTTAAAAATCATTTCTGATTTTATTTAGTTTCTTTGTTCTTACAAAATTGACCTGCTCCCTTTAGGCATTTGAAGATAGAGGGATTTTACAGTGAACAAGAAAGAATTTGGCGATTTTCAAACTCCCGAAATATTAACGCAAAAAATTGTACGACTTCTCGAAGAATATCAAATACAACCCGATATTATCATCGAACCAACCTGCGGGACTGGAAATTTTATACAGTCAGCTTATGAATATTGGCACGATAAAACAAAATATTTTGGCTTCGAACTCAATCGAGAATACTACCAGCAATCTACTCAAAAATTTGCAGAGATTTCAAGCATTGCCATAGATGAGCAAGATTTCTTTGCATTTAATTGGGAATCATTTCTAAATCGGTTTCTCAATCAAAATATTTTGATTCTGGGAAATCCTCCTTGGGTCACAAATTCTACTTTAGGGATGCTAAAAAGTCAGAATTTACCCCAAAAATCAAACTTTCAAGGTAATAAAGGTTTAGCGGCTAAAACTGGGAAAGCTAATTTTGATATTGCTGAATGGATGATTATTCGCCTATTGGAATTATTGAGCGATCGCACTGCATATCTCGCTTTTCTCTGTAAAACCTCCACTGCGAGAAAATCTCTCTTTCACTTCTGGAAAAAAGGATCGAATATCGGTAGCTCTCAATTATATCTCTTCGATGCCAAGAAATATTTTAACGTTACCGTTGATGCTTGCCTGTTCGTCGTAGATTTATCTCAAAAATCGCCCCAAAGTTCTGCTGTTGTCTATTCTTCACTGGATTGCGATCGCGAAAAATGCTATGAATTTGGCTTTCGTCATGGAGAAGCGATCGCCAATCTAACTAACTACGAAAAATACAAATATCTTGACGGTTCATCCTGCTTTCAATGGCGTTCTGGACTCAAACACGATGCGGCTAAAGTGATGGAATTATCTCTCAAAGAAGGTCAGTTAGAGAATGGCTTTGGAGAAACAGTTGAAATCGAAGAAACTTATCTTTATCCTCTTTTAAAATCTTCCGATATTAGCAAAGGACGAAAAAATGCACAAAAATATGTTATTGTCACTCAGACAACACTAGGAGAAGACACCCAAAAAATTTCCATTGATGCGCCGAAAACATGGTCTTATTTATCTCAATATGCTTCAATTCTGGATAATCGCAAAAGTTCGATCTATCAAAAGAAACCGCGATTTTCGATCTTTGGTATTGGTCAATATAGTTTTGCGCATTGGAAAATCGCAATTTCGAGTTTATACAAAAATCTTTATTTCTCTCTCGTGCCTCCTGCTAGTGTGATTTCTCGCGATCGCTGCAAACCTCTCAAACCCACTATGCTTGATGATACTTGTTACTTTATTTCTTTTGATTCTCAACAAGAGGCAGAATATTGGCAAAGTTATCTCAATTCGGGAGAATGTCAAGGGTTTTTAAGATCGTTGATTTTGTTTGATGCTAAACGAGTCATCAATATTGATATATTAATGCGGATAAATTTCACAAATCTCCCACTGAGAGAGTCGATATCTAGGAAATAGGGTGCGTTGCGTTTTGTGCGCGACACCCTACAATTAAAGAGCACGATCGAGATTTTATTTTTGCTTAGACAGTTAGAGGTATCATTATAGATTCCTTTTTGATAAGATATTTACCTCTTTCAATATAATCCTTGAAAAGCGCATAGATATCAATTTCATCCATGACCATTCTTAAGTTAGTTTGTATATAATCGCCAAAGGTTGCTAATTCTACAGTAATAATTCCCTTGTTGTTCATTGCAATACCCAGTGCTTTCAATGCGGTGGAAAAAGCGTTAGCGATCGCAGAATAATCATGTTTGGTCGTCGATAAAGCAAATGAAGTTAAGAAAAGGTAAGTCGGCAAGGAGTAAGTCTCGCCATTGGCATCAATTCTGATATCTTGGAAAAAAAAGAAACGATCGTTACTCGCGTTCTGCAAATTTTCAAAGCTAAGGGTTACAATTGCATTACTCATTGTGAATATCTCTGTCATCTACCTACTCTTCTAGAATGACAACATATTTAAAATTTGCCAATATAGAAAAATTGATAAAAACTGGCCCCTTGGCAGCGAAAAATTGATATCTTGATTGTTCCACAATCAAGATGCTTGTTCTTCATTGCTGAAAACACAGGCAGGATGCCTGTTCCACAATTAACATAATAGTTTGCGATTTTACAACTCAATCAGGCTTGCTAGATTGCTCTCCCAGACTCTCTGCGTTGCGATCGCGATCGCAGTGATAGAGTTGATAAGGATAGCCGCCAATGCGATAATGCTCTTTAGGGTCGATCTGACAGTTACGATTTTTCAGGGTTATTTCTAGAGGGTAAGATTCTTCGACATAACCGGGAACGATCGCCCAAAATGAAGCTGGAGAAAGAGATATTTTTCCTAGAGATCGCCAGATATATTCAAAGCCACCAAAATCGGTTTTGTTGAGGAGAGTAAAATAAGCAAGGCGATCGCTGCGAATCTGTGCTAAAGCGAGGGCATAACCCAATCCTGCTGCAATCTCTTGAGTGTTTTCATAAGCCATCATCACCAATACTGGAGCGTCGGTGCGATCGAATTGTTGGGCAATTCTTAGAGGATAATAGGGTTTGTGAAAGGCAAGATTGAAAATGACGCACAAACTGCCGATCGCACCGACGAGGATTAGGAAGAGGGGAGCAGGGCTTCGGCTTTGCTCAGCCTGCTGAGGAGAAGATGGGGATGTGTTGAAACTGGCTCCGATGAGGGCGCAAAAGCCGGGAAAATAGATGAAATGATAGCGGGGTGCAATGCTGATATCTTTGCCGAGAAGATAGACGATCGCGGCAAATTCTAACAAGACGCAGAGGGTAAAACAGGAGAGAGTGAGAGTGCTTTCTTTGGTTTTGGGAGACGCATACAATTTTTTCCAACCTCGTAGAAAATAAGCGATCGCCCAACTCATAAATGCTAAAGTTAACAAAATACTGGGAATTTGCACCCATATGGGTTGCTTTTCTACGGGCAAAACCATTAACATTAAACTCCAGCCGCTAATAGTTTGTAAGATGGATAAAAGGAAATGGGGAGAAGGTAGCCAACTGGTTGTTGGATTGTTAAAATGCTCTAAGAGTACCGGCAACCAAGGGAGATAAAAAGTGAAAGGTGCGATCGCGCAAACAAAGGGGAGAATGAGACGATCCAATCTGATTTTTGGAGTTCGATAAAGAATAAAAAAAAGCGTTATTGATTGCGCGAATAGGGCGAAAATATAAAAATAATGCACGTAGATTCCCACACTATTGATGATGCCCCAAAGTAGCCATGGTAACGGGGAAATGTGCTTATTGTGTAGTTGTTTTTGTATTAAAATCAAACAGCAGAGTGCTAAAATTAAGAGTAATATGGGTAACGTATAATGCCTTGCTTCTTGGGATAGATAAACGGCAAAAGGAGAGACTGCCATTACCGCAGCCCCCATTAATCCAGCTTGACGAGAAAAAGCTAGACGGTTGAGGAGATACATCGCCGCGATCGCCATAACTCCTAATAATGCTGGAAACGATCGCAATTTCCATGCTAAAGATACATCCCAACCATCAATTCTCAGTAACCATTGATGCAAAGCACAGAAAAATAAAGGGGGATGAGTTGATTGAGTAGCGAGATAATTAAAAATATCCCCGCACTGAGTTTGGGAATTTAAAGTAAAAATATTGGGAACTTCATCGATCGCTAAAACTCGTTCCAAAGGTAGCGTTTCAAATCCGCGTCCTAAACCAAAAAGAGCGGTGATAATTTCATCCACCCACAAGGGTTTGCGATCGAGTTGCCAAAAACGTAAGAGCGTACCGAAACCGAGAATTGCAGTTAGGAGAAAATAATGCACGAGAAAAAATGGGGATGCGCGATCGCCCTGAAAGCGAGCCAAAGTTTTATTATCCCCTATTCTTTTCCATTTGCGTTTCTCAAGGGGTCAAACCTTCGTTAATTCTCCTTCAGGAATTCGCATGGGAGTGGTTTCGGCTGCTGCGACCAGCAATCTACCATTAAAATTTTTAATGACTTTTAACTTGCCATGCCATGCTGGGGTGTAGTATGATTTGAATTCGTCCTTTATAGTGACGTATTCCTCTTTACAAATAGTCATTACAAAAGCCTCTCTTGCTCAAAGTTTTTCTAAGAGGCAGTAAACCATACAAAATTTAACAAACTTTCAATAAAGGGTTAGCAAAAGTTTAAAGGGAATAAAATTTAAGGTCAACAGTGAAAAGCAGTACACTTTAATTAAAAAACTTTTGTACCTAGTTTTTCGATCGCTGACTCAAACTAAAACGATCGCTTTTTGTCCTTCTTCTCTTTCAATTGCTTGACCGATACAAACACTTTGAGAATATCCGGCGGTTTGTAATTGTTGCAAGCAAGAATCTAAGCGATCGGCGGGAATTGAGGCGAGTAATCCCCCAGAAGTTTGCGGATCGAAGAGTAAGGAATAGAGGGGTAAAGATTGAAATTGTTCTTTATTGGCGATCGATTCAGATGCCTGTAAATTTTGTGGGTGCAGGGAACTAAAAATTTCCTTTTGTAGAGTTGCGATCGCCCCATCTAAAACAGGAATTGCCTCCATATCTAATTCTACTGCGATCGGTGCTTCTCCGACCATTTCTAATAAATGACCTGCCAACCCAAACCCGGTTACATCAGTACAAGCAGTTGCGCCACAGTTTTTAAAAACTCGTGCTGCGGTTTGATTGGCAAGTAACATGGATGCGATCGCCTTTTCTATCCATCTTCCTTTCGCTTGATAGCGCATATCTGCCGCAAATAATGTACCAATTCCCAATGCTTTGGTTAAAACTAAAACATCTCCCGCTTTAATCCCATTTTTGCGCAAAATTTGTTCGGGATCAATGAGTCCATTACAAGTTAACCCAAACGCTAATTCTCGATCTTCAATGGTATGTCCGCCAATGAGAGAAACCTTCATCTCTGACAATACCGATATTGCCCCAGAAAGCAATTGATAGAGTGTTTCTTCCACATTTTTTTCCCGACCAAAAGGAATATTAACTGTAGCTAAAACACTGTGGGGGATTGCACCCATTGCAAATAAATCATTGAGACAATGATGAGCGGTAATTTGACCAAAAACGAAAGGATCGTTAACCAAGCTGCGAAAATGATCGGTGGTTTGGACGAGATAGCGATCGCTGGGAATCTGAAGGATGGCTGCATCGTCGGGAGTTTGCAAGCCGATGATAATATCGGGATTTTGCTGAATTTGCAGGCGATTTAAGACCCGTTGTAGCGTTGTTTTCCCAACTTTTGAGCCGCATCCCGTGCAGTACATTAGAGGAGTATTTTGAGATATCTTTTCGGAGTTACTTATATTTTTTTCGCGTGCGGGAGACATGGGAGGAAGTCGATCGAAACGATCCATAAATTCGCGATCGATCCAATCCTTCCAAAGCCAGAGTAAAGGCGATTGAAAACCCAAAAAAGAACGAGAGGCGATCGCACTTTTATCTCCCGTTCCAATTAAGGCTAAATATTGTTTTTGAGGGATAAATGGTTTTACGGGTTCGTTGAGAATGATATTGCGTAAATTTTCATATAGAGGCTGACCTTGACGGACGGCAAAAACACCAGCTTTAGGACGGGGATGGTTTTTCATCGTGGCAATATCTCCCGTAGCAAAAATATGAGGATGGGAGATGGATTGTAAGGTATCTTCCACTAACATAAAACCGCGAGAATCAGTTTTTAATCCTGATTCTTGAATCCATGAAGCTGCTGATGCTTGGGTCGTCCAAAAAACATAATCGTATTCTACTTTTAGACCCGATTCGCAGACAATGCGATCGCTTTTGATTTCCGAGACGGTTTCATCGAGGTGTAATGCCACACCGCGAGATGTTAGAATTTCTTTCAAGCGCTTACTAACCCAGTCATTATGCCCGGTCATCACGCTTCTCCCGCGATGAAAAAGATGGAATTTTAGATTATTGGTTGGGAAGTGCGATCGCTGAAAAAGATTCTCTAATCTCGCCTGAATATTTAACAATAATTCTACGCCTCCCGCACCGCCGCCAACGACTGCTAAAGTATGGGGTTGTTGGGGACTATTTTGAATAGTTTGGATGGTCTTTTCCCATTGGTTTAAAAACTGAGGGACGGGCTTGACAGGAATGGCATATTCTGATGCGCCGGGAACGGCATTTTTAACGGGTGTACTGCCGATATCAATAGAGAGATAGTCAAAGGCGACGGGGGGATGTTTTTGACAAATGACTTTATTATTTTCTACATCTAATCCAATTGCGCGATCGTGATATAATTGGATATTGGCAAAACGAGAAAGACGCTGTAAATCGATGTGGGTTTCGTCATAAGAATAAAAGCCGGCAACGTAACCCGGTAACATTCCCGAATAGGGAGTATGCAGCGCATTGGTAATGAGGGTAATTCTCAATCCGGGTACAGGATTCATCGCCAAGAGTTTTAAGGCGATCGCATGGCTGTGACCGCCACCGATGAAGACTAAATCCGTTACAATTGGGTAACTGTCGAGCATTTTTTCTTATCCTCGCGATTCGGTACTCTTTACTCTTTATTCTCTACTCATTATGTCATCTTTTCTCGGACATGGTTTGGCTGGCGCTACGGTTTTTTTCTGCGATCGCAAACTGGGGGGATATCTATCGGAAAAGAGACGCGATCGCTTGCTTTGGTTAGTTTGGTTGGTTATTTTAGCCTGTCTTCCGGATTTAGATTATATTGTCCCCTTTTTTCATCCGAGTCAAAATCAAGGAATTCGCATTACTCATTCTCTTTTTGGCAGCCTTATTCTTCCTTGTCTGACGATTATATTGCTGGCTTTTCGTATCAAGAAAAAAAGCGATCTCGCAAAATATAGTTTTCAAGTCTGTTGTGCAGGATTATCCCATCTTATTCTCGATATTTTAGTAGGCGTGACAGCATTACCTTTATTTTTTCCTTGGAGTCGGGAGGTTTTTAAACTTCCTTTTGGAATTTTGCCCAGTGCAGGTAAGATTTTGTTAACCAACTATTATTTTTATCGAAATCTTTATCTCGAACTCGGTGTTATGCTTCCTTTAATCGTTGCTTTGTTTTTATGGGTTTGGCGAAAGCAGTTTAAAAGGTTAATATTTTTATTGCCAATATTGTTACCGATTTCTTTTCATTTCATGTTTGTTTGTTTTAATTTACCTCGATAAATGAACCACAGAGGCACAGAGAAGCACAGAGAGAAGAAAGAGGAGAGGAGAAGGAGACAGATGAGCGAGAGAGTTGCTAAGATGAGAGAG
Source organism: Cyanobacteria bacterium P01_E01_bin.42 (assembly GCA_039194995.1). Lineage (GTDB taxonomy): Bacteria > Cyanobacteriota > Cyanobacteriia > Cyanobacteriales > Spirulinaceae > CCY15215. The sequence goes on from JBCCVR010000013.1 coordinate 27,802, forward strand.
AATTTTTTATAAACGAGACGAACGCGATGCCAGAAGAAAAAGGAATTTGGATTATTACCGATGAAACCGCGATCGCGACGGGTGCGAAAAGAGGCATCGATACGGGTGCGGATTACGGAGAACCCGCAGAAAGCAACGGACGCAGGCGATCGCGTCTCAGTGCAGGGGAACTCAAGCAACAGATGGGAGAGTTTCTCGAAGCGATGGAGGAGGCTTTCGAGCAAGCGCAAAAGCCGCGATCGGGGATGTCTTTGGATGAGATAGAATTATCGGTGGAAATCAATGGCAAAGGTCAGGTGAGCTTATTTGGGACAGGAGGAGAAGCGGGTGCAAAGGGCGCGATAAAACTTAAGTTCAAGCGAAAAGATGGCTAGAAATTGGGCGGTCTGTATCGGGATTAATGAATATAGCTATCTGACATCTCTCAGGTATGCTACGAAGGATGCAGAGGTGATGTCGGACTGGTTGAAAGGCAAGGCGAAGTTTGAAAAAGTTTATCTTTTTACGGATGATTCGCCTGCGATCGACGATATGAGTCAACCATTTCCCTCTCAACCGACTTATACGACGTTGCGGACATGGGTGGGAAGGCGTTTTAAGCAGCAAGAAAAACCGCCGCTTTCTTTTGGGGATAATCTTTGGTTCTTTTTTAGCGGTCATGGTAAGCGGTATCGCGATCGCGATTATCTGTTGCTCTCCGATAGCAATTCGAATGCGGAACATATCGAGCAAACTGCCATTTCTCTCGATTACATCACGAAATATCTGTGTCAGTCTGGGGCGGGAAATATTATCCTTTTTATTGATGCCTGTCGGGAATCGGCAAAAGATGGCTCGGGTTTAGAACTCACCCATCAACAAGGGATTATTTCGATTGCGTCTTGCAGTCCTAATGAATTATCTTACGAAATTGAAGAGTTACAAAATGGTTCGTTTACCCATGCTTTACTCGAATCTTTGGAGATTCACGGAGAGGGGAATTGTGCAACGATAGAACGTCTTTCTCATCGCTTGCGGACTCGTGTTAAAGAAATTAATCGACAGTATCAGAAACCCACCCAAACGCCTCATGAAGTGATTCAACCTGCCTCAAAATATCATTTTATTTTGCTTCCGGATCGGGCAACGCTTCGAGATGTAGAAACGCTGAAAATGGATGCTTACAAGGCAGAAAAAGAAGATGCACGCTTGGCAGAAAAGTTATGGACTCAAGTTCTAGTAGCTTCTCCTGCGGATTTGGATGCTTTGGCGAGTTTGAAAGAAATCTGGCTGAATAAGTTAAAATGGGAACAGCAATTCAAGATTGAGGCATTGGAGAAGTCTTTCGATCAAGAACGGCGATCGCTTCAAGATGCTAAAGCAGCAGAGATTCAAGAGTTAAAACAATTACATCAGACGCAACAAGAAGAATTAGAGCGATCGCTTCGATCTGAAATCGGTCAGTTAGAGCAACAGTTGGAAGAAGAGCGATCACAATTGCTAGCATTGTTAGAACAACAGTCTAGTAATGAAGCTGATATCAAAGTTGCACAAGAAAAAATAGTAGAAAAAGAGTCCGTGATTTCTGAGCTTCAAAAACAAATTATTTTCTTAATGAATTTAATGAAAATAGCTGATTTAAAAGAGTTAAGAATTAACTTTAAACAAACAAAAAAATATTTTCTTGACACTCAAGAAAAAGAGTACCTGACTAAAGATTCTAATCCGCGTGTAAAATTGAGAGCGACTGCAACTATACAAGCTAAGATTCTTCAAGAAATTAAGTATATTCTTACCTCAGATATCTCTCTACAGAACCAAATGGAAGAAGCTCTTCATCAAGGAATCGCTTATTACTTGAGACATATTAGCTCTGAACGTTTCTACATGCGTTTTTCAAATTATAATATAAATTTAGGAGAAAAAGAATGTGTTGAGAGAGAACTAACAGTTTTTTTGACTCACAGTGTAGAACATATTTTTCAAGTTAAAATTATCCATATAGCTTTGACGATAGCAGAGACTGAGATTACTAAATTATTCAAAAATTTGCAATCAAGAATAGACTGTTTTGAAGTAGAAGTAGAATTTCATCAAGGCGGGGAAACTATTACGTATTTTGGTGATTTTCAGGTCATAAATGTTGATGAAAATAGTTGGACTAAATTTTATGCTAAATGTCACAGATCTAGCGCGGATGAGATCATTGAGGAGATAAAGAAAATGATAAAAACCATTATTAAGTCCTATTGCAAAAAATTAGATTTTAGTGATTTAGCATATGCCCATTTTTCTCAATTAAACCGCTTAGAAAATGCCTTTAACAATTTAGCTAATCCACCAACAAAGGATGAAAAAGGAAATCCTCTACCGCTTCCGCCAGATAGTATTCTTAGTCAATATGGTTTGATAATTAGGATAGCCAATATCACACGAGGACGAATACACAGCTCATTACCTACCGGTGGATGGGAAGATATGATGATTTAGGTAACAGTATAATGAATCTCTTCTCTGCTTTGCATTCAAAAATGAATCTCTCATTTGCGATCCGCCGGGGATTCAAAATCCCCGTCTCATATGCAAAGTCCTCTGAAGAGGACTCGTTAATTCAAAATTTAAAATTATTAATTCAAAAATGGTTGATTTGAGGGAAATTTATGCGATCGCAGAGCGTAGTTTTAGCTGTATCGCAATCCATTTTAATGGATTTTGTGTATGAGACAGGGATTTTGAATCCCTGGCGGATCGACAAAGAAAGAGACAATCTCATTACAAATTTATTGTTTTAAACCGCCTTATTTTTTAAACCAACGAATCGCGATCGCCCTCTCCAATCCGCGCTAAAATAGCAACAGCGAGATTATCCATAGAAATGCAAACAACAGAAGTGATCGCATTACCGCAATATCAAAAACTATCAGAACTGTTGGCACGAGGAGAATGGCTGCAAAGCGATCGCGAGACTGGCGATCGCATCTTGGCAATCTTAGAGAAGGAAAACCCCTCAGAAATAACCAGCGCAGAAATCGAGAAAATTCCTTGTCAAGACTTGCAAGCGATCGATCTTCTTTGGGTCACATATAGCCGAGGGAGCTTTGGTTTTTCACGGCAAAAACGCATTTATGAAAATCTGGGAGGGACGGAGAAATGCGATCGCGAGACTTGGGATAGATTTGGCGATCGCATGGGTTGGAGAGTCGGCGATCGCTGGTTAGAACATCAAGAATTAGCGATAAATTTAGCTACAAAAGCCGGACAATTTCCCAGTTTTCCAACATTCTATCTCAGCGAGATCGAGCCTGAAAAGCGTGCAGCCCAGTTAAGGCACAATTGGTTAGCATTGTTTGTTCGTCTCGAAAACTGTCAAGTTGATAATCTTGCAGCATTTCCGACTCATTCAACTCGCAAATTTGGCATCATTCCCAAACTTATCGATCCCGCTCAATTCCAGAGTGAAATTAGAAATGAATGGAGCAAACGAGGCAATTAAATGAGCCATCGCTATCTTTAAATATCTTTACTCAACCCATTTTCATAGCGATCGCTCTTTTCTTGTTCTCCTCAGTATAAAACTATTGACTCAGAATCGTCCGCGCGATCGCGATTCTTCATCAAAATTAATGGAAATACGATCGCAATTTCTAGCAATCCGTAGTCAAAGAAATGCGATCGCTCTATAATTATCTTATGAACTTTAGCAGACATAACCATGATCGCTAACTTTATGATTGATGAGCAACTTATGGCGGATGCTCTCCAAGCAACGGGCTTAAAGACTCAACAAGAAGCAGTCGAATTGGGTCTTAAGACATTGATTCGGCTCAAACAACAAGAGAAAATAAAAGAATTTAAAGGTAAACTCAAATGGGAAGGAAATCTTGAAGAAATGAGGCTCGATTGATGATAATGGTAGATTCAAGTGTTTGGATTGATTTCTTTAACGGTCGTGATACACCTGAAACCGATCGACTGAATTCATTGCTGGGAATTGAGGCGATCGCAATTGGCGATATCATCTTAACGGAAGTTCTCCAAGGATTTCGGAATGATAAGGACTATGACACCGCAAGAAATTTATTCGAGTCGCTAACAATTTTTGAGCTACTCGGCAAAAATATGGCCTTGAAAAGTGCCGATAATTATCGCCAGTTACGAAAGCAGGGAATCACGATTAGAAAAACGACTGACGCGATCATCGCCTCTTTTTGCATTGAAAATAATTTACCCCTTCTTTTCTCAGACAAAGATTTTATTCCTTTTGTGACTCATTTGGGTTTGATTGCGGTTTGAATATTTTGACCAATCAACATCTCACTGACTCAAAATCGTCCGCGCGATCGCAAAATAAATCAAAACCCCCAAAACATCCACCGCAGTCGTAATAAAAGGAGCCGACATCAAGGCCGGATCCAGCCCCAAGGTGCGGAATAAAAAGGGCAAAGAAGACCCTGAAACCGAGGCCAGCAGAGAAATCACCACCAAACTCGTCCCCACCGCAAGCGCCACCGAAAGGGTCTTTTGCATCAGATAATGGGCCCATAATGTGGCCATAATCCCCAAAGAAGTCCCCAATAATAACCCCGCCATCGCCTCCCGCACGATCACCCGCACGGGTCCTAAAGCCAGCAACTCATCCGTGTTTAAACCCCGAATGACGACTGTTGAAGATTGCGCCCCAATATTGCCCCCCGTCCCCGTTAACAAGGGAATAAACGCCGCGATCGCGATCGCCTGTCCCGTATATTCCAATAATGACCCCTGCGTTTGAATGATCGATCCCGTCACAGTATTCGTCGCCAACAAAATCAACAGCCAAAAAATGCGCTTGCGGGCAACTACTAATAAGTTCGTTTGAAAATAATTATCCCCATCCGCTTGCACTCCACCTAGGGCATAAATATCCTCCGTTGCCTCCCGGACTAAAATATCGATGGTATCGTCCACCGTGACCACTCCCACCAAACGCGCCTCTTTATCCACGACGGGCAACGCCAACAGATCGTAACGCTGAATCGATCGCGCCACCTCCTCTTGATCCATATCCGTGGTCACGCTGATAACATCCCGGGTCATAATTTCCCCCAACGTCTTCTCTGGGGAGGAAACCACCAAATCTCGTAAAGAAACGATCCCCGTCAGCCGCCGCGCCGTATCCGTGACGTAAAGATAGTAAATTAACTCAGAAGCATTCGCTTGGGCGCGAATGCGATCGAGGGTTTCCGTAACCGTCAAATTTTCTTTTAAAGAGATGTACTCTGGAGTCATGATCCGTCCCGCCGTATCTTCCTCGTATCCCAACAATAACGCCGTCGCCTGCCGTTCCTTCGCACTGAGTTGAGCCAGTAATTGACGCACGACTTTTGCGGGTAATTCATCAAATAAACGGGCGCGATCGTCCGGCGACATATTTTCCACGATTTCGATCGCCTCTTGCCGTTTAAAATCTTGAATGAGATTCTGCTGGACGGAGGAATCCAAATACTCGTATACTTCGATCGCCTCGTCCTTCGAGAGCAAGCGGAAGGCAATCACCTGCATCGAATCGGGCAATCCCTCAATCGCTTCCGCAATATCGACGGGTTGTACGGGAATGAGTAATGCTTTTGCCCCCTCCCAATTTTCTCGCTCCAAAAGCATCTGCAATTGGCTGCAAACCAACTGTCGAAGCTCGTGACGCGGAATAGTTTGTACGGAGGCTGCATTTTCCATCAAGATAACCCCTTCGCGAATTGTTCCTAAATCTAAATTTAATATTAATTGGCAAGCAATTGATAATTATGCCCTAACAAAGATATGGATTTACTGCGATCGCTTCCCATTGGACTTTACCTCGAAAATCCCGTAACGTGGCTGCACCGCCTCGATCCTCGGATCAAATTAGTGTGGCTGCTCGGATTTTTAATTACGCCAGTCCTCTCGAGTTCGAGTTGGCGCGTCCTCCTCGCCGCGATCTTGCTCGTTGTAACCCTCGTGGCAAGAATTCCCTTCCGGGCATGGCGACAGCAAGCCGGCTGGCTGTTAATCGTCTGTACGATGGCCTTTGTCATCACCTGTTTTGTCAATGATGGGGTAGCCGTCATCTCGCAACCGCGATCGCCCGCTTTGGCGATCGAATCCCTCCCCGAAACTCCCTATCAATATATTTTGTGGGAAATCGGACGCTTTCGAGTCACCCGCCAATCCTTCGATTTAGCAGTCCGCTTCTGTACCATTCTCTTCGTGCTGATTTACAGCAGCAGCCTGTATTTGCTGACGACAGCTCCCGAAGAAATTACCGCCGGACTGGAAGACCTGATGCAGCCCTTGCGCCGCCTCAAAGTCCCCGTCACCGAGATTGCTTTAACCTTAACCCTAGCCCTGCGTTTTATTCCCCTCGTCCTAGAAGAAATTCAGAATCTCATTCGTTCCGTCACCACCCGCGCCATTAATTGGAAAAAACTGGGATTGCGTCGCAGTTTTAAAATTTGGACGATTGTAGCCGAACGACTGCTGGAAAACCTGCTGATGCGCGCCGAACAAATTGCGATCGCCATGGAAACGCGCGGTTTTACCAGTCCCAATCGCCATCGCGTCCAATGGCATCAACTTCGTTTGGGAGTCGGCGATGGTGTCGCCTTGGGTCTTTTAATCCTGCTCTGGGGGGCGAGATTGGTCTGGGGCTGGGACTTGTAATGAGCAATTATCAACTATCAATGACTTAGGGGGGACGCAAAAGACACATATAGGTTATGATGACTAAGGACAAAACGTCTGTCAGAAAGGATTTTTCACATTTTTTTCTGGTGTCCTTCTCTTCAATCGTCTTGGTCTTGTCAAATAAGGGAAATTAGTTCGCGATCGATGGATAACAATAACGAAACCTACCTCAATCACCCTACATTCGGTTTGCTTTTCAAAGTTTGCCCCATTGAAGACAATCGAGAACTCTACACCACCCTTTACGCCCAGCGTCTATTTTTTCTAGTCAGCCACAATCGCGATAATTTGAGCTTTGAACCCGTCAAACGCTCTGATGCCCGTCTGGCAGTAGAAAATCGCCTACGCCAACTGCGCCGCATTGGAGCCGACGCGGAGTATAAAGATCTACAAGCCACGTATCAGCGAACCTTCCAGTAATCGATAACTGATAACTGATAACTGATAACCGATAACCGATCACTGAAATGCCTTCTATTGCCGATCGCTACCGTCAGATTTGCCAGCAATTGCCCTCGGGGGTCAAAGCGATCGCCGTGACTAAACAAGTCGCTGTAGAGGCCATGCGGGAGGCTTATGAAGCTGGAATACGCGATTTTGCCGAGAGTCGCATCCAAGAAGCATTACCCAAACAAGAACAACTGCAAGATTTAGAGGATGTTTGCTGGCATTTTATCGGTCATATTCAAAGTAATAAAGCCAAGAAAGTTATTGAGGGATTTGAGTGGATTCACTCTTGCGATAGTCTCAAACTCGCCCAACGCCTCAACCGCCTCGCTGAAGAAACCGATCGCACCCCGAACATTTGCTTGCAAGTCAAAATGCTCCCGGATCCCGATAAATATGGCTGGACGCGATCGCAATTACTCGCAGATTTGTCAGAACTGGCCGCCCTTTCCCATCTTAAAATTCAAGGTTTGATGACAATCTTACCGATGGGACTCTCGGATGCAGAAAAATTAGCCGCATTTCAAGCAACCAAGGAATTGAGAGACGAAATCGAGCAAAATCAAACCGTTTCTCTAACCTTGCCAGAACTTTCGATGGGAATGTCCGGCGATTATCCCCTCGCCATTCAAGTCGGAGCCACCCAAATCCGACCCGGACGCATCCTCTTCGGCGATCGGCCTTTACAGTGACCAGTTATCCCTTCGACAAAGCTCAGGGCAAGCAGTTATCAGTTATCAGTAAATTTCTAACGGGTGACGGGTGACTGGTAAAATAAAAATTCCCTCAATGCAGCAAATGTTCTCCGACTTTGTTACTGTGGGGATACAAAAAATTGCTGTCAAGTTTAATTTTAAGGGCTAGGGAGAGCGCGTCGTGAATACAATTTTCACCAAACTAAAAGATTTTGTCGGCCTCAACGAATCCGAGGAATACGAGTATTATGAGGAAGATATGGATGGCAATGACTATCAAAATCTCTACCAGCAAGAAAATGCTCCGGTAGTTGAAGAAGAGCGTCAGCGCCCCCGTCGCACTCGGGAAAGAATCCCGGTAACACCACCAGAAACAGGAATGGCGGCAACAACGCCGAGGAGTAACGTGATTGGAATGCCCGGAACCGCTAACGGAATCTCAGAAGTCGTGGTTATCGAACCTCGTTCTTTTGAAGAAATGCCGCAAGTGATTCAAGCCTTGCGGGAACGCAAATCCGTGGTTTTAAATTTAACCGTCATCGACCCCGATGAAGCACAGAGGGCAGTTGATTTCGTTGCCGGGGGAACTTATGCAATTGACGGTCATCAGGAGCGCATCGGTGAAAGTATTTTTCTCTTTACTCCCAGTTGCGTTCAAGTGAGTACCCAATCGGGCATCGTTCAGGAAATGGCGGCCGCAACCATGAACGCCCCCCGTCCCCAAGCCGCCCCCCCGAGTCCGGCATGGACTCTCGATCCCAATCGTTTGGCTCAATAATTGCGCGGGAAGCGTCGGGAGTAGGGGAGGAAGGATGATTTTCTTCCTCCCTTATCGATCTATAGCAGGTTCATTTGAGTTGCAAAATCATGAAATTCTAATGTTAATTGTGGAACGGGAATCCTGCCCGTGTGTTTAGAATTCAGAACAGGCAAGATGCTTGTTCCACTCGTTTACAATTCATTTAGGATTGCTGTAGTATTTTTTATTTTTCATTTTCTATCTTTTCAAAGTGTCTATTCAATTCGGTATTATTGGCGGCGGCGTGATGGGAGAGGCGATTTTATCCCGCCTTCTCGATCGCAATCTATATTCCCCAGAAAATGTTATCGTCAGCGATCCCCTACAACAACGACGTGACTATCTCCAGAATACTTATGGGGTGAACGTAACAGACGAGAATCAAGCCATTTTTACAGCAGGAACGATTCTGTTAGCCATTAAACCGCAAATTCTCGATCGCGTGGTCTCGGAACTCTCTGGGGTGGAAAAAACACCAGAAACTCTCGTGCTTTCGATTTTGGCAGGAATGCCCTTACCGCGCCTAGAAGCCGCTTTTCCCGGTTGTGCGATCGTTCGTGCCATGCCCAACACCCCCGCGACAGTTGGGGCGGGAATGACGGCGATCGCCCCCGGTACTGGTGTTTCTACGGAACAGATAGAGCGTGCCAAAACGATTTTTACCGCCGTGGGAGAGGTGGTGGAAGTCCCGGAGTCTCTTATGGATGCAGTGACAGGACTTTCGGGATCGGGCCCGGCGTTTGTGGCGTTATTGGTGGAAGCTCTCGCAGATGGGGGAGTCGCTTCGGGACTGCCTCGGGCGATCGCCTCTCAATTGGCCGTACAAACAGTATTGGGAACGGCAAAGCTCTTACAAGAAACAGAACTGCATCCCGCACAATTGAAAGATCGGGTCACGAGTCCGGGGGGAACGACGATCGCAGGAGTAACGGCACTCGAAGCAGGAGGCTTTCGGGCGGCTGCGATCGCGGCGGTGAAGGCAGCTTACGAGCGATCGAAGGAGTTAGGACGTTAACTGCCCGACTCATATTTGGGAAGGAAGTTAGATGATGGGATCGGCAAATAACTCCGTGTTGGGTATTTTTTAAGAGAAATACACTGATAAGGATTTCACAAAAAATTCACATTTATAGACTATAAACAGAGTATTGCAACTTTAATCTGCAAAACAAAATACAGAGTAGAAATATCTGACTTTCCCTCGAAATGAGAGACAGTACTCATGATAGATTCATCCCAGAAGAATTCGAGGCGATCTGAACTTCTTGTCTATACATTTCCCCTCTTGGCTTTGACGGCAACGGCGATCGCGCCCGATTCGGCTTGGGGAATTGTCCCGGAAGCAAATGGGACGGGAACGATCGTCACCATCGACGGCCAGCAATTTGACATTAGCGGCGGACAATTATCCGGCGACGGACGCAATCTCTTTCATAGTTTTGAGGAATTCGGCCTCGATGGGGGACAAATTGCTAATTTTCTCTCTGCACCTAGCATTCACAATATTTTAGGTCGCGTCACGGGCGGAGATCCTTCCCTGATCAATGGACTCATTCAAGTCACGGGAGGAAATGCAAACTTATTTCTGATGAACCCTGCGGGGATTGTTTTTGGCAGTCAGGCGAGTTTGAATGTACCCGGAGATTTTACCGCGACGACTGCCACGCGGATCGGTTTGGGAGAGAATTGGTTTAATAGCTTTGGCAGTAATGACTATCAGAGTTTAGTGGGGGATCCCACGGGTTTTGCCTTCGATCGCCAACAACCCGGGGCGATCGTCAATGCGGGTAATCTGGCCGTTGTTTCGGGACAGAATTTAACCTTGATTGGGGGAAGCGTTCTCAATACGGGAACCTTGAGCGCCCCAGAGGGAAGTATAACCCTCGCCGCAGTCCCGGGAGAAAAATGGGTGCGCATTTCCCAACCGGGCAATCTGTTGAGTTTGGAAGTTCCCACAGAAGCTCTTGAAAATGGCATTACCGCCCTCGATCTGCCCGAGTTGCTGACGGGGGAAGGAGTCGAAGCCGCCACGCAAATTACAGCAACCGAGAATCGCGCGATCGCAACCGCAGGGGGAGAGATTCCGTGGAATCCCGGAGATGTTTCCCTCATGGGTCAATTGACGGCTGAAAATGTGAATTTAGCTGCCATTAATCAAGTCAGAGTCGATCTCTCGGAGGCAACTCGGATCGATACGGGAGACGGCATTTACAGCACGCCAACGGTGACAAAATTTGCACAAACACCTCAAGATCCTTTAGCTTATGTTTTTGTCGATGCAACCGTAGAGAATTACCAAGACTTTCTCTATGGTGGTAAACCGGGAACCGTCACCGTTGCTATTACTCCAGAAGAAAGCGGGATTTCAGTTATCAGCGATCGGTTATCCCTTCGGCTTCGCTCAGGGCAAGCAGTTATCAGTGAAGAAGTGGAGGAAGTTCACATCATTTCGGAAGGGAATGCTGGTAATTTTTGGTTGGGTCGCGATTTTGTGAGTGGAAATAATATCGACGAATATCGGCAAGAATTGAGAACCTGGGGAAATTCTTTAAGTGCTAATGCAGATATCTTGCTGTATAGCTGCCTGACGGCTTTAGGGGAATCGGGTAATCTACTGATAGATGCGATCGCGACAGAAACGGGAGCAGATGTTGCCGCATCTAGCAACCTCACGGGTAGCAGTCATTTGGGGGGAGATTGGATTTTAGAGAAGAGTACGGGAACGATTGAAGCGGACATCGCCTTGACTGACGAAACGGTGAATCATTATCGAGATACCCTCGCGGTTTTAACCGTTGATAGCAACCTCGATGTGGACGCATTAGACGGGCAAATCACCCTACGAGAAGCGATCGCAGCAACGAATACTAATGCCGATCGTAATGATGCGATCGCCACGGGATTCGGTAATGATGAAATTCGCTTTGCGTCTTCCATAACCATAGCCTTGGGTTCGACCTTAAATATTGATGGGACGGGGGGAAATTTAACCATTACAGGGGGTACAAATAATATCGAAATTAGTGGTAATAATGCCGTACGAGTTTTTGATATTGCCACGGGAACGGCAGATGTTACTTTTGATAATTTAACCGTTCGCAATGGCAAGTCTCCGTTTTCAGGGGCGGGAATTAACCATAAAGGAACGGGAAAATTAACAATTCGCAACAGCACGATCGCCAATAATACTTCAACAATTAGTAGTGGTGGGGGAATCTTTGGCGGCACGATTGAGTTAATCGATAGCACGGTATCGGGAAATTCGACCAAGAATTTAGGCGGAGGAATTCGCGGAACGACAGTTTCTTTGAGCAATAGTCAGGTTCTCAACAATACAGCAGGCTTTAACAGTGGTGGTGGTATTTATGCAAATGAAGCAAACCTCATTGATAGCACAGTATCGGGAAACTCAACGATTGGGAATGGAGGAGGAATCGCAGCCAGCGCCAGTATTTCGCTATCCAATAGTACAATATCGGACAATGCAGGTAATAATTTTGGCGGGGGACTTTTTACTCTGCAAACTAATAGTAATATCTCGGTAAAAAATAGCACAATATCGGGAAATTCTGCCAGATTTGGCGGCGGTCTTTTGAGCAATAATACTATCGATTTAACCAATACAACAATATCGGGAAACTCGAGTTCTTATTCCGGCGGGGGAATTGCGACAGGTAAGGGAGGAACGATCCGGAGCAGCACGATCGCCTTTAATACTGCCAATACTAACGGTGGCGGTCTCTACACGATTACGGGAACATTTGATATTACTAATACTATCATTGCTCAGAATGTAGCAAGTGGGACGGGAAATGATATTTCTGCACCTAACGTTAATCTGCAATCGAGTTTGCTCGAGGATACCGTTGGCGTGACGACATTTCTAACAGATACCAATAATTTGATTGGAGTCGATCCCCAATTGGCAGCACTTGCCGATAATGGGGGTTTGACTCAAACTCACGCCCTTTTAGAAGGAAGTCCGGCACAAAATGCAGGGAATGATACCCTGAACAGCGCGATCGTCGATCAACGAGGAGAAGTGAGGATTTCGGGCAGTGCGATCGATATTGGAGCTTACGAACGCATCGAAAATGTTCCCACACCGACCGAGAATCTTAGCGAACCGGAAGAAAGTATTGCATTTGTAGAAGCAACGGCGATCGCTTCTCCTCCTCCTCTCAGACGGGAAACATTGACTCGCGTTATACGAGAGTCGGTATCTCAAACCCAAACAGTTAATGATTCTTTCTCTAATCTCGTCGATCTAATAAACTTTCCAACCTCTTCCGTTGCCGTTTCTCCATCATCCGCTTCAAGTTCGTCCCTATCCAATCCGGCGGCTTTCTTTGCCCGAAGCGAGCAAGTTTTGACAGGGACATTTCAAGCGTATTTTGCCAGTGGAAATGTAACGGTTACATCTCCGTCAAGAACCACGAGTTCTACAACTTCTGGAACTGCAAATGGGAATAGTAACTTAGCAGGAAGAGGAGCGAATGGTTCTTCTTTTGGGAATAATACTTCTGGTTCTGGCATTACAGGTGGGAATAATAATTTAGCAGGGGTGGGAGGAGCGAACGGTTCTTCTTTTGGGAATAATACTTCTGGTTCTGGCATTGCAGGTGGGAATAATAATTTAGCAGGAAGAGAAGCAAACGGCTCTTCTTTTGGAAATAATGCTTCTAGTTCTGGGATTGCAAATGGGAATGGCAATTCAGCAGAAAGAGGAGCGAACGGTTCTTCTTTTGAGAATAGTGCTTCTGGTTCTGGCATTACAGATGGGAATAGTAATTCAGCAGGAAGAGGAGGAACGAACGGCTCTTCTTTTGGGAATAGTGCTTCTGGTTCTGGCATTGCAAATGGGAATGGGAATTCAGCCGGGACTGGGGACAATAGCGGGAATACTGCCACGAATGCCGATCGCCCCATCAGCGAGAGTAACGCGACAACTTCTTCAAGCGGTAGCCAAGATACAGAATCGAGTTCTCAAAGCGATACGAGCGATCCTGCGATGATGGATATGGGCAACTTATCATCGGGGCAAAAGAGCGGAGAGGTAGAACAAGACAGCGAAGACGAAGAAATCACTCTCACTCAAGCGCAAAGCAGTTTGCAAGAAGTCGCCGAAAAAACGGGCGTGAAACCTGCTCTGATTTATGCAATGTTCGTCCCGGCTTTAGGCAATACGAGCGAGTCTCAACCCCAAGCTAATACCGATTTGCTCTATCTTCTGCTCGTGCCTCCCACTGGTGATGCCAAACTTTACCCCACCGGAATTCCTCGGGAACACGCTTATAAAATTGCCGATCGCTTTCGCCAAACCGTGACAAATCCCCGCCGTCCCGAAGCCTATTTAGAGCCTGCACAAAAGTTATATCAATGGACGATCGCTCATATCGAGGAAGACTTAATAGAACAGGAAATCGATCACTTAACCTTCCTGCTCGATTCGGGATGGCGATCGATGCCCGTCGCCGCCCTACACGATGGCGAAAATTTCCTCATCGATCGCTACAGTGTCAGTATTATGCCCAGTATGTCTTTAACGGATTTAACTTACGTGAATGTTCGCAACTTGGGTTTACTAGCAATGGGAGCCGAGACATTCGACGACAAAGATCCCCTCCCCGCCGCAGCGACAGAATTAGATATCCTCACGGGAGAGTTGTGGGATGGGGTGGCTTTTCGCGACGAAGAGTTTACCGCCGATCGCCTGCGAGAAAGCCGCAGTCAAACCCCTTACGGCATGATCCATCTCGCCACGCACGGCAATTTTCAAGCGGGAACCCCCCAAGAGTCTTACATTCAATTGGGCGATGGTAAGTTAGGCTTGCACCAATTGCGAGAATTGGGACTGCACGAACCTCCTGTAGAACTCATCGTTTTGAGTGCCTGTCAGACGGCGTTAGGGGATGTAGAAGCCGAGTTGGGTTTTGCGGGTTTGGCAGTGATGGCGGGGGTAAAATCGGCTCTGGGAACCCTGTGGCGGGTGAACGACGAGGGGACATTGGGTTTTATGACCAATTTTTACGCCCAGTTGAAGGAAGCCCCTATCAAAGCCGAAGCGGTGCGGCGATCGCAATTGGCTTTACTCGATGAAACGATTCGCTTGCAAGGAGAGGAGTTAGTCACGCCGACGGGGAATTTTCCTTTAAATGAAGCGTTGGCGGAACTCGGCGATCGGCAATTTTCCCATCCCTATTATTGGAGTGGATTTACCCTCATTGGCACGCCTTGGTAAGCGATCGGGAATCGAAGCGATCGCGCCAAAAGATCATTTTTCTTGTACGATCGACGAGAGGATCGAGACGCGAGCATAAGTGAATGAAAGCATCCCTTCGCAGACTATGGAAGTTTTTCAATACCCCTCTCGGGGAGATGATGTCGGATGAAACGGTTAGCAGTGGGGTTGAGGCAGCCGAAGCGGTTTTAGAGTTGGCGGGGACGTTGGAGGAACAAGCGCCGGATTTACAGCAGTTAGCGCCGATTCTCAGTCGCTGTTCGACGCTGTTGGACGTGTTGAACTCGCCTTTAATGGAGGTTGTGGGGGCATCGTTACCGTTTATTAATATCGGGACGGGGTTATTGAAATGGTATCTGGAGACGACGCAGGAAGAGCCATCTTTGGGGAGTGCAGTGGCGATCGTAGCTCAGGCGGCGTATTTGGAGAGTTTGCGGGAGGTTTTCCGGGAAGAGGAGGCGTTACGGGAGAAGTTAGAGAAAAAAACGCGCGCTTCGGCGGGTTTAGCACGGCAAATCGAAAAGTTAGGGGAGATTGAGTTAGAGGATCGGGAGGCGAGATTTGCGCTGGTTTATTTTCACGAGTCGCAATTGGCAAGGGAGTTTAATACAGTTTTAGCGGCGCGGTTGCAGGAGGAAAATATTGAGGCGGGTGAGGCGAAACGGTTAGCTGAAAAGGTGGCGCGGAATGCAGAGCAATATCTCTATAGTGCAGTGGCAGATGCGGGAGACGGAATAGAACGGGTTTTGAAATGGTATCAAGCGGGAGGAAAGGAGGTTTTTGAGAAGTATTTGAGTATCGAGACTTATCTAGAGGAACAAATTGCCCCCAAATCCAAGGAGACGATTAATGCGAAAGAAACGTTTACTTTTGAACAAATTTACGTGCCGTTGAAGGCGATTCCGTTGGATGTAAATGGTAAAGAAATCATAAGCGTTCGTACTTTTGTGTTGGAAGAATGGGCGCGAGAAATGCTCGAAAGCGATGAGAAAGAGGCGCGAGAGAAAGTGATGTTCGTGCAGGGTGCGCCGGGACGCGGAAAAAGCGTATTTTGTCGGATGTTTGCAGATTGGGTGCGCCAACATTTACACCCGATTTGGACTCCGATTTTGATTCGTTTGCGAGATATCGAGCATTTTCAGCAGAGTTTTGAGGAGACGTTACGAGATGCAGTCAAAGCAGATTTTGCCAAGACGGATGAGGGATGGTTAACTGACCGAAATACTCGCTTTTTGTTTCTGTTAGATGGGTTCGATGAGTTGCGCTTGGAAGGTCGAGAAAGTGGTGGAATTGGTCGCTTTATTCGACAAGTAGGGATATTTCAGCGCGATAGTCAAAATTCGGAAATGGGGCATCGAGTTATTTTAACGGGGCGATCTTTGGCATTACAGGGAATCAGTTCTTTGCCGCAAAATTTGGCGCGGGTGAAACTGTTATCAATGGATGGTGAAATACAAGAAAAATGGCTCGAAAATTGGGGAAAAGTCGTTGATAATGATGCCAATACAGCCAAGGAAAAAACAGAGGCATTAAGGGAGTTTTTGCAGTCGCAGAATTGTCCGAAAACCGTCCGAGAAGAGTTAGCGAGAGAGCCTTTATTGTTGTATCTTCTGGCAGCGATGCACCGGGATGGAGCGCTGAAACTCGATGATTTTGAGGGTACGACGAGAATTCAAGCTAAGATTCAAATTTATGAGAAGTCTTTAGATTGGGTCTTGAGAGAACAGCGAGACAGTTGGTTGCAACAGCAGTTAACGGGGATAGAAGGACAAGAATATGTTGAGGATTTATGTCGCATTCTGACAGAGGCAGGGTTATGCGTGGTGCAGTCGGGAGGAGAATATGCTAAAGTTCGGATGATTGAGAAGCGCTTACAAGGAGAAACAGGGTCTATCGAGTTAATTAATCGAATGCGAGAGAAAAAAGGCGATGAGGGCTTAAAAAATGCACTGGCCGTATTTTATTTACAACCAGCATCGGGAAGTCAAGAGGGATCTGTTGAGTTTTTTCATAAGAGTTTTGGGGAGTTTCTTTGTGCGAAACGAATTGTAGAAAGTTTGGAAGAATGGACAAAACGAAAGCGACGAGGATTTAATCTCAGCGATGACAATTTAGCATGGGAAATTTACGATTTATTTGGGTTTGGTGGATTAACGCCGGAAATTGTGGAATATCTGATGGGATTACTGATAGAAATCAATGATTTTGATTATATTGCTTTGTTTCAACGCTTGGAGAATTTTTATGAGTGTTGGTGTGAAGGGGAGTATATTGATGCAAGACCCGATGGCAATTATCCACAGAAAAAAATGTTGACGCTTAAAGAGGAATTTAAAGATCGCGACCAAATTTTAGGATTGCGACAAGTTGATATTTATACAGGATTAAACGTGATAATTTTATTGTTAGAATTACATCGTTATGGACAAACGAAAGAAGCACGGAAGTATAACATATCTTTCTATCCTTGTGGAAAGCCTAATGATGCAGGTCAATTAGAAAATGACACCAAACTTTTAAATATTATTAGCTATAGTGGTTGTATTGGTGCATTTGGCTTTCTAGATACTGTTGGAAAATTTCTCAGAAGGGCAAACCTTGCGGGTGTAAACCTTGCGGGTGTAAACCTTGCAGGTGCAAACCTTGCGGGTGTAAATCTTGCGGGTGCAAACCTCATTCGCGCAAATCTCACTGGTGCAAATCTTGCTAACGCGAGCCTCATTTGCACAAAACTAACTAATACAAAATTAACTGGTATAAACCTCATTCGCGCAAATCTCACTGGTTCAAATCTCGATGATACAAGCCTCATTCGCGCAAATCTTACTGATGCAAATCTTACTGAAACGAGCCTCATTGGTGCATATCTTACTAGCGCACAAATTGTTGGCACAGAAATAACCTACGCAAGTATTGCTAATGCAGATTTTGCTGGCGCAGATCTCACTTTTGCTAATTTCGCTAGAACAAACCTTAGCGATGAAATATGGGGAGATATTCGCTGGGATGAAACAACAAATTGGGAGGGTGTCCAAGGGTTAGAAACAGCGATTAACGTACCCGATCGCCTAAAACAACAATTAGGCTTAAGTTAACCTCACCCCCAATCAAAAGGCAATCTTTACCAAATTGCCTCAATCTTGGTTAATGCTTGAATTTGGCGATCGCCTCAAAACTTCTCCTCGGAAATCCGAAAAAATGCCGCTAATTTGGTGATGTCTTCTGATGTGAGGGTGCTGCTTCTGTTTAACGATGCGATAGGATCGTTAAAACCATTCTAATTCCCTATTATGCCAGCAAAAGATATTTATCATGAAACTGTTAAAACAGCCCTGGTTAAAGATGGTTGGATAATTACGCACGATCCCTTGAGGATTCGCCTGAGTCGTGGAAGAAATCTCTTTGTCGATCTCGGTGCAAAACGCTTAGTGGCAGCCGAACGAGATGCTGAAAAAATTGCAGTTGAAATCAAAAGTTTTTCTAATCCTTCGCCAATGAATGCGATTGAAGAAGCAGTAGGACAATTTGTAGTTTATGCTAATTTACTGGAGCGTTACTATCCTAATTATACTTTGTATCTTGCCGTTAGCGAAAAAGTACGCCAAACTATATTTGAAGAAGAAGTCGGCCAAACCTTAATAGAAAACGGTATTATTCGTTTAATGAGTTTCGATCCAGCCGAGGAGGTTCTCGTTCGATGGATTCATTAATAACACGATATCGCGAGGCGATCGCCAAAGTTTTCCAAGACTATGCCGATTATCTCGGTAATGACGAATACAGCGAGATTGAATTGGTTTTCGATCGCGATCGCGATCGCTACCTCTTCGTCGAGACAGGATGGCAAAATGGTTCTCGCATTTACGGAACGCTGCTGCATATCGATATTATTGATGGGAAACTTTGGATTCAGCACGATGGTACAGAAGACGGTATCGCTAATGAATTAGTCGCTGCGGGAATTCCCAAGAATTGTATTGTCTTAGCATTTTACCCTCTTGAAGAACGAAAACACGCTGAATTTGCAGTCTCTTAAAACATAATTTTTCTATTTCATAATCTTTTTATTTCCCCATGAAAATCACCCTCGATATTCCCGCGATCGAACTGGAAAAATTAGTTTCCCCCTCTCTTGCAGAACCGCGCATTTCTCTGTGTAACATCTCTTGGAAGCAATACGAAACCCTCGTCACAACGCTTTCACCTTATCCGATTTTGCGCCTCAGCTATAATGCAGGAGACTTAGAAATTATGACCAATTCTCCCCTACACGAAACCGTCAAAAGTCTTATCCGAAGATTACTGGAAATCTATGCTTTAGAACGAAACCTTGATTTCTACAGTTATGGTTCTACAACCTTTCGCAATGAAGCCGCTGCCAGAGGTTTAGAAGCTGATGAAAGCTATTGTTTGGGAGAACGGCGAGAAGTCCCCGATCTGGCGATTGAAGTCGTTGTGACCAGTGGTGGAATAAACAAATTAGATATCTATCAAGGATTGGAAGTTCAAGAGGTTTGGTTTTGGCAAGAAAATCATATTACTTTGTATCAATTCATTGATTCTACGACGGGTTATCGCGAAATTCAACGCAGCCAACTCCTCCCTCATCTCGATCTCAATTTGCTATGTCAATTTATCGATCCCGCCCGAGAACCGCAGATGATTCGCGCCTATCGTCAAGCCTTACAAAATAATCCTTAAGTTCGTCTCATTTGATTTGATTAGATTCCGAGACGATCGCTATTCTTCTTTCATTCCATCATACAAATTCACAACGGCTAAAATCCCCTTAAAAATCAAATCCAAATCGATCGCAATTTTCTGGGAAAACTCCGGATAAAGCAGGGGTAACATTTGCTTTAACCAAAATCCATCCCCTCCTGTAAAAATCACCCAACTCTCGGGAAAATCATCCCACCAACTGTTGATAAATTCCCGCACGCCTGCCAGCATTGTATAGATAATTCCACTGGCGATCGCTTCTTCTGTCTGCAAACTCCATCGTTGCGGAAATTGAGAAGGAAGACTGACATCGGGTAACACAGCCGTTGTTTGAGAAAGAGATAAAAATTGCGATCGCAACCCCGGTAAAATTGCCCCGCCTACTAACTTATAACCCTCTTTAATCCCCGTAAATGTTAAAGCCGTCCCACCATCAATAACCAATGCAGGCAAACCCCAGAATTTCGCCGCACCATAAACCGCTAATGCGCGATCGATTCCCATGGTTGCGTAAATTCCTTCTAATGGAAGATGTTTTAAAGTAATGATTTTGCTGCGAGGATAATGTTGCCAAAAATGGGTTTGTTGGGGAACGACAGAGGCGATATAAAGCGGCATACGCTCGTTTAGTTTAGCAGCAATGCGATCGGGAAACATCTCATAGGGGAGGGTTGCGATCGCTCGGTCGATATGGGGTGTATCCCAAAAGACATCCAATTTGCCCTCGGCGACATAGGCGAAGTGCAGGCGAGAATTACCGATCGCCAAAGCGAGAAAGGAGGGAAGAGCAGATGGATTAAGATTTCTGGGGCTAACCATAAAATAAAAAATTTACTGTTACGGAAAGAACATGGCAAAATAGAAAATATAAAGAAAAGTTAAAAAAAACATGGGAGGCGGCAGATGGTAGCAACTCTTGCCAGAACTGAACGACGCTTAACGATACAAACGGCAGATATTGCCGAAGATACCACTACAATTCGTTCTTTGGATTGGGATCGCGATCGCTTTGATATTGAATTCGGACTGCAAAACGGCACCACCTACAATTCTCACCTCATTCGCGGGGAAAAAATCGCTCTGGTCGATACCTCCCACGAAAAATTCCGCCAACTCTATCTCGATGCCCTCACGGGACTCATCGATCCCAAACAGATTGATTATCTGATTATCAGCCATACAGAGCCGGATCATAGCGGTTTGGTGAAAGATTTCCTTCAATTAAATCCCGATGTGGTGGTGGTAGCGGCGAAAATTGCCATTCAATTCTTGGAAGGATTCGTACACGAAAAATTTGCCCGCCAAGTGGTTAAGAATGGAGACAAGCTGGATCTCGGCAATGGTCACGTTTTAGAATTTGTCAATGCCCCGAACTTGCACTGGCCGGATACGATTTTAACGTATGACTGGGGAACGCAGACATTATATACTTGCGATGTTTTCGGAATGCACTATTGTTCCGACGATCTCTTTGATGTCAATTTAAGCGCGATCGCGCCGGACTATCATTTCTACTATGAATGTTTGATGGCTCCAAATGCCCGTTCGGTCTTATCTGCCCTCAAACGCATGAACAATTGCATTGGTGAAGTTAAGATCGTGGCTAACGGTCACGGGCCTTTACTCAAATATAATGTCGATGAGTTAATCGGACGCTATCAAAATTGGAGCATCGACCAAACCAAGGGCGATAAAACTGTTGCCGTCTTCTATTTTTCTGGATATGGAGACAGCGATCGCCTTTCTCAAGCGATCGCCCGAGGCATCACCAAAACCGGAATTACTGTCCAAATGATGGATGCGATCGGGGCGGATCCCCAAGATGTCCGAGAATTGGTGGAGGATTCTGCGGGGTTGGTCATTGGCATGCCTCCTGCTTCGGGTCCAAAAGCAAAGGAAGCCACAACGACGCTTAGCACCGTTTTGGCTTGTGCGAATAGTAAGCAGGCGATCGGCTTTTTTGAATCCTACGGAGACAATGACGAACCCATCGACCCAATTTTGACCCGGTTTCGCGAGTTGGGATTAACTCAAGTTTTCCCCGGCATTCGTATCAAAGAAACTCCCACGGAAGCCACTTACCAACTCTGCGAAGAAGCGGGGACAGATATGGGGCAGTTTTTAGGCAAATCAAAGTCGATTCAAAAGCGCAAATCCCTCGATAATGACTTGACGAAAGCGATCGGTCGGATTAGTGGTGGACTCTATATCATTACGGCGCAAAAAGGCGATAGTAAAGGGGCGATGTTAGCTTCTTGGGTCGCACAAGCCAGTTTTGAACCTTTGGGAATTACTATTGCTGTTGCTAAGGATCGCGCGATCGAGTCTTTAATGCAGGTGGGAGATCTCTTTGTTTTGAATATTCTCGAAGAAGGGAATTATCAGCATTTAATGAAACATTTCCTCAAGCGATTTAAACCCGGTCAAGATCGCTTTGAAGGGGTCAAAGTCCAAGAAGCAAAAAATGGCTCTCCCCTATTAGTTGATGCTCTCGCTTTCCTCGAATGCAAGGTTATCAGCCGCATGGAAACCAACGATCATTGGATTGTTTATAGCCAAGTTGATGAAGGTCGCGTTTCCAAGCCCGATTCTTTGACCGCTGTTCACCATCGTAAAGTTGGTAATTATTATTAACTCTTGCGAGTATCAATCCCCCCTAACCCCCCCCTTCGTAAGGGGGGAAAAGAATTAATAACCAATACAACCCACCCCCCACCCCCCCCCAAGAGGGGGAGAGCAAGAAAGGAAGTAACTGACTAACAACCAATAACCAATAACTAAATAACAATGATTCAAAAACCTCGCGACGTGCAAGTTTTTCCGATCGCAGCAGAAACGAGAGTCCTGCGATCGCGCACTTGGGACAGACTGAAATTTGAAATTGAATACGCCAGACAAAAAGGAACGACGGCGAATTCTTTTCTTATTCAAGGGGATAAAACCGCCCTTTTCGATCCTCCCGGAGAATCTTTTACCGAAGTCTTTCTTGCTGCTTTGAAAGAACGTATCGATCTGAAGACAATCGATTATGTGATTTTAGGCCACGTCAATCCCAATCGTGCTGAAACTCTGAAAGTTTTGCTCGATCTCGCGCCACAAATTACGATAGTTTGTTCCAATCCGGCAACAATTTCTTTGCGGAAATTGATTGAAGAACGAGAACTGAATATTATGACCATCAGGGGGGAAGAACTTCTCGATCTCGGTCAAGGCCATCATCTGCAATTCATCCCTGCCCCCAGTCCGAGATGGCCCGATCGCCTTTGCACCTACGACGAAAAAACCCAAGTTTTATATACCGACAAACTCTTTGGGGCGCACGTTTGCGGCAATCAAATTCTGGATGAAGGTTGGGCGGTTTACGAAGAAGATCGCCGCTATTATTTCGATTGTTTGATGGCTCCCCACGCCACCCAAGTTGGTAAGGCGTTAAACCGCTTTACCGAGTATCCGTCTCAGTTATACGCCCCCGGTCACGGTCCCCTTGTTAAATACGGTCTGACAGAACTGACCAATCTTTATCGAGAGTGGGTCGAAATCCAGAAAAAAAAATCAAAAACCGTCGCCCTCATTTACGCTTCAGCTTACGGAAACACCACGACCATCGCCCAGGCGATCGCCCGAGGCATTACCAAGGCGGGAGTCGCCGTCACCTCCATCAACTGCGAAGCCGCCAAACCCGAGGAAATCGAGGCCGCCGTGGCGGAATCCGCCGGGTTTATCATGGGATCGCCCACCCTCGGCGGTCACGCCCCCACGCAAGTACAAACCGCCCTCGGTATCGTTCTTTCTACCGCCGATAAAAATCAATTGGCGGGGGTTTTTGGCTCGTTTGGCTGGAGTGGCGAGGCGATCGGTATTTTGGAAGGAAAACTCCGGGATGCGGGTTATCGCTTCGGATTTGAGACGATTCGGGTCAAATTTAAACCTACCGATAGCATCCTCAAATATTGCGAGGAAGCGGGGACGGATTTTGCGCAACTGTTGAAGCGACAGGAGAAAAAGCGCAAAGCCAAAACCTTCGGGTCCGAGTCGGAAGTCGCCCGTACCGAACAAGCTGTCGGGCGCGTGGTAGGTTCCCTCTGCGTAGTTACGGCACAGAAAGGAGAACTTTCGAGCGCGATGTTAGCGTCTTGGGTTTCCCAAGCCTCTTTTAACCCCCCAGGCTTTACCGTGGCAGTTGCTAAAGATCGAGCCATTGAAGATTTAATGCAGGTTGACGATCGCTTCATCCTCAATATTCTGCCGGAAGGAAACACCATCCAAAAACGCTTTATGAAGAATTACGCCCCGGGAGAAGACCGTTTTGAGGGAGTGGAAACCGAGGAGGCAGAGAATGGCGGGTTGATTCTCAACGATGCTTTGGCGTATTTAGAGTGTCGCGTTAGCAGTCGCATGGAATGCGGCGATCATTGGGTGGTTTATTCGACGACTGACACGGGGAAAGTGTTGGATGATAAGCGAAAGACTGCCGTTCATTATCGCAAAACCGGGACTTTTTATTAGATTGAAGTGAAGGCGATCGCTCGCTCTCAAGTTAACAATAATTAAAGCGATCGCTTATTTATTTTCCAGTTCTGTATTTTCAGAAACAGAAAAAAGTCATAGATTAGCAGAGTCATTACAGACCGCACCGAAAGCCGCACTGAAATGATAATACCCATTCGGATATTAAAGTTTTAAGTTACTATTGATACTAAAATCAATCTATCAGTTCTGTTACTCTAGAATTGTGTGTATTGTGTTGCATTGCTATCGAATATTGATGAAAATTTTTCATCGATTGAGGTTTAGGGTAAAAATCCCCCTGAGAGATTGGGATGTTGTGTAGAGTGGGTAATGCCTGCTCTATCATTGCATTAGCTGTCGGTGCAAATTCTTTCGGGTTTGTCGTGCCAGTCACCCTCAAATCAATCCGATAGCCAAAGTATTTTCATTGCTTAAGAAATAGGGGCCGCATGAGGATGCGATTGGTTTTTCCTGCTTTAAAATCGGGGAAAATATGCGCTTGACAGGTTAGAAAGGTTCTAAATCAACTTAAAAATTTAATTTCATAAAAATATTGACTTTTAAAATCATAATTGCTAAGGTAAATTAGGTAAAGAATTTCACAACTTAAAATAGGAGACGGCAAATGGTAGCCACTCTAATCCAGCCCGAACAGCACTTAAGCGTGCAGGCAGAGTACATTACGACCGATACCATTACAATCCGTTGTTTGGACTGGAATCGCGATCGCTTTGATATCGAATTCGGATTGCACAATGGGACGACTTATAACTCTCACCTCATCAGAGGCGAAAAAATAGCCCTTGTAGATACTTCCCATGCCAAATTTCGCCAACTCTACCTCGATACGCTCTTTGGCCTGCTCGATCCCCACTCGATTGATTATTTGGTTGTCAGTCATACAGAGCCGGATCATAGCGCTCTGGCCAAATATTTGCTGCAAATCAATCCCAGTCTTATTGTTGTCGGTTCGAAAATGGCCATTCAATTTCTTGAAGGGTTTGTCCATCGCAACTTTAAACGCCAAATTATCAAAAGCGGCGATCTCATTGATTTGGGCAAAGGCCACGTCTTAGAGTTTGTCAGCGCTCCCAATTTGCACTGGCCGGACACGATATTGACCTACGATTGGGGAACGCAAACATTGTATACTTGCGATGTTTTTGGCATGCACTACTGCTCTCACGAGCTCTTTGATGTCAACTTAGAGGACATCGAGGCAGATTACGAATTTTACTATAAATGCTTGATGGCAGCGAACGCTCGTTCGGTTGTAGGGGCCTTCAAACGCATGGATAAATTAGGGGCGATCGAAATCGTCGCCAACGGTCACGGTCCGATTCTCAAGCATCACGTCTCCCAATTGATCGACTATTATCGAAACTGGAGTACCGCACAAAAACCCAATCCAGACACCGTTGCCATTTTTTACGTTTCCGGCTACGGGGATAGCGATCGCCTTGCCCAGTCCATCGCCCGAGGCATTGCCAAAACTGGAATGGCGGTGGAGTTTATGGATGCAATCGAGGCGGATCCCCAAGAAGTCCGGGCATTAGCAGAACAGGCAAGGGGATTGGTAATCGGCCTGCCTCCTGCCTCTGGGGAAATCGCTGAAACCGCCGCGACCACCCTGAGTACCATCCTCGCCTTTGCCCATCCAAAACAAGTTGTCGGCTTTTTTGAATCCTACGGGGAGAATGACGAACCCATCGACCCGATCGCCGTTAAATTTCGAGAAATGGGCATCAAGCAAGCCTTTCCCAGCATCCGCATCAAACAAGCGCCCACGAAAGCGACCTATCAACACTGCGAAGAAGCGGGGACGGATATGGGACAATTATTAATCCAAGAAAAGTCGATTAAAAAACGCAAAGCCATCGAGAGCGATCTCGATAAGGCCATGGGTCGCCTGAGTAGCGGACTCTATATTATTACCGCCCAACAAGAAGAACTCAAAGGAGCAATGCTGGCATCTTGGGTCAATCAAGCCAGCTTTGAACCCCTAGGCGTTACTGTTGCCGTTGCCAAAGAGCGCGCTATTGAATCATTATTGCAAGTGGGGGATAGTTTCGTTCTCAATATTTTAGAAGAGGGCAACTATCGGCATTTAATGCGACACTTTATCAAGCGATTTAAACCCGGTCAAGATCGATTTGCCGGGGTGGAAATACAAGAAGCAAAGAATGGTTCTCCGATTTTATCAGATGCTTTGGCTTATCTCGAATGTCAAGTGGTCGATCGCATGGAAGTTAACGATCATTGGCTGGTTTACTGTCATGTTTCCGAAGGTCGCGTTGCCAATTCTACGGCTCTAACTGCCATTCATCATCGTAAAGTTGGCAACTATTATTAAAAGAATTCAGGATGAAGGATAAAGGCTAAATCGATTCTGTCACCAAACAACAAAGAATGAACCGGAAAACCATGTCAACTATTACACCTCGCGACGTACAAATATCTATCATTGGTGCAGAAACGAAAGTACTGCGATCGCGCACTTGGACGAGATTGAGATTTGAAATTGAATACGCCCTCAAAAAAGGTTCAACGGCGAATTCTTATCTGATTCAAAGCGATCGCACTGCCCTATTAGATCCTCCGGGAGAATGCTTTTGCGAAACATTTATCGAAGCGTTACGAGGGCAGGTCAATCTGAAGGAGATCGATTACTTTATTTTAGGTCGCGTTAATCCCAATCGTGCTGGAACTTTAAGAGTTTTACTCGATCTTGCCCCACAAATTACCCTCGTTTGTTCCCAGTCCGGTGCGATTTCTCTGCAAAAGATTATCGGCGATCGCCCTCTCAATATTCTCGTAGTTGAAGAGCAGGATATTCTCGATCTCGGTCGAGGTCATCGCCTACAATTTATTCTTGCTCCCAGTCCGAGGTGGCCCGATTGTCTTTGCACCTATGACCCGAAGACGGAGATTCTCTACACGGACAAACATTTTGGTGCTCACGTTTGCGGCGACGAAATTTTTGATGAAAGTTGGACGGGTTATGTCGAAGATCGTCGCTATTATTTTGACTGTTTGATGGCTCCCCATGCCGATCGCGTCGAGAGCATCCTGAAGAAGTTCGCTCGCTATTCCGCCAAAATGTATGCTCCCAGTCACGGCCCTCTCGTTAAATACGGTTTAACCGGGCTGACCAAACTCTATCACAAATGGCTCGAAGGACAAAAACAAAAAGCAAATGTGGTGGCTCTCATTTATGCCTCCGCCTATGGGAATACGGCAACCATCGCCCAAGCAATCGCTCGCGGCATTACCAAAGCAGGAGTTGCCGTGAAGTCTATCAACTGTGAAGCAGCCACCCCCGAGGAAATCAAAGCGGCGGTGGAAAAATCCGCCGGATTTATCATGGGATCGCCTACTCTGGGCGGTCATGCCCCGACTCAGGTGCAGAGTGCGATGGGGATCGTTCTCTCGACTGCCCATAAAAACCAACTGGCGGGGGTTTTTGGCTCATTTGGCTGGAGTGGAGAGGCGATCGATCTTTTGGCAGGCAAATTCCGAGATGCAGGCTATCGCTTCGGATTCGAGCCGATTCGGGTTAAATTTAAGCCGACCGATTCCATTCTGCAATACTGTGAAGAAGCGGGGACGGATTTTGCGCAACGGGTGAAGCAAGAGGAAACAAAACGCAAATCTCAAGCCTCGGGTTTCGAGTCGGAGGTCGCTCGTACCGAACAAGCAATGGGTCGAGTGGTGGGTTCTTTGTGCGTTGTCACGGCTCAAAAAAACACCCTCACTCGTGGGATGCTGGCCTCTTGGGTGACGCAAGCCTCTTTCGATCCCCCCGGATTGACCGTCGCCGTCGCCAAAGACCGAGCGATTGAGAGTTTAATGCAGGCGGGCGATCGCTTTGTTCTCAATATTTTGCCAGAAGGTCATTCCTTGCAAGAGCAGTTTAGGAAAGATTATGCCCCGGGAGAAGAACGTTTTGAAGGCATTGAAACCGAGGAAACCGATAATGGTGGTTTGATTCTGAAGGAGGCTTTGGCTTATTTGGAATGTCACGTCAGCAGTCGCATGGAATGCGGCGATCATTGGATGGTTTATTCCGTCACCGATGCGGGGAAAGTGTTGGATGAGAAGGGCAAAACGGCGGTTCACTATCGCAAGACGGGGAGTTTATATTAAGTTGGATTGAATGCGATCGCTTGACTGGGATGGATTCGGGAAAAGCGATCGCTCGGATTGAAATTAACCGTTTCTTAGATCGAAAGGAATCTCTTTTTCGTCATAATTTCTGTTGCGATCGTATTAATTCTTTCTGCTTCCCCGGCTTTACGAAATCGTGTCCCCGGCGGAACAGGCGTAATGATAAAATGGGATAATCTTCCACGCTGCAAAATTCTCCATTGCTGTAGCGCAAACCCCCAATTTTTAGCGCAATTCACGAATGAACTTTTCCTCCAAACTGAGTCATGCGATCGCCCAAAATAACAGCATTTTAGTTCTCGGTTTAGACCCAAATCCAGAAATGCTCCCCGATCGCTACGGCATTGCGAACGATCGATCTCAACTCATGAATGCCTTTCGCGACTGGTTGACGGAACTCATTCAACAAACCCAAAATCATATTTGCGCCTACAAACTCGGGTTTGGTTTTTATCAATCCCTCGGTAAATCTGGTTTAGAACTCCTCGAAACCATTCTGAGGGAAATTCCCCCTCATCTCCCCATCATTCTCGATGCGAAACACGGGGATCTCAATACCAATGTCATTTTTGCCCGCACTGTCTTTGAAGAGTGGCAAGTGGATGCGATTACCCTCAATCCCTACGCCGGACAGGATCAAGCCGTGCCGTTTTTAGTTTACCCCGATCGCGCCGTTTTTATCCTCTGTCGCACTTCCAACCCTTCCGCCATTCCCATTCAAGAATATCCCAATCCCAACTCGAATTCTCCCCTTTACCTGCAAGTGGTACGAGAGGCAAAAGCATGGGGAACTCCAGAACAATTGGGTTTGGAGGTGGGGACGACTTCCCCGGATGTCTTGGCAGACGTGCGATCGCTTGCACCAGAACGGACGATCTGGGTGCGGAGTCTTTGGTCCGAAGAAGAAAATCTGGAAAGTCTGGTGAGGGCGGGATTAAATGAGAACGGAGAGGGATTATTATTACCCGTACCGCAGGATTGGTTGAGTCGAGAAGATATTCCCAACGCCCTCGAATCCCTCAACCATCGACTCGCACCCATTCGTTTGGAGGCGCAGACATCGGGAAGGAATTGTGAGATTTGGATGCCCGATGTTTGTTTACTGGACAAACATCCCCATCAAGATTTAATTCTGCAACTGTTCGATATTGGCTGTATCCTATTCGGGGACTACGTGCAGGCATCGGGGGCAACTTTTGCTTATTATATCGACCTCCGCACGATCATTTCTCGCCCGCAAGTGTTCCATAAAGTTCTCAATGCTTATGCGGAGACATTAAAGGATTTGACATTCGATCGCATTGCCGGAATTCCTTATGGTTCCCTGCCGACCGCCACGGGATTATCCTTAAGATTGCACCATCCCCTGATTTTCCCGCGCAAGGAAGTGAAAGCACACGGCACGAGAAAGGCGATCGAGGGAAAATTCCATCCGGGGGAAAAGGTCGTGGTGGTAGATGATATCCTCATTAGCGGCAAAAGCGCGATCGAAGGGGCGAGTAAATTACAAGCTGCGGGGTTAATCGTAGAAGATATCGTCGTCTTGATCGACCACGGGGGAGGAGCAAAGGATCGCTTGCGAGAGAAAGGTTATAATGCCCATTCCGTCTTGGAAATCTCGGAAATTACCCAAACGCTCTACGAAGCAGGACGCATTGACGAACAGCAGTACGCCGTGTTGCTGGGATGAGGGGAGGTTGCGCGATCGCTTTTCCTTCCCCTCTCTTTGCTTAGTCTTCATCGTCCAATTCGTCCAGTTTTGCGATCGCATCCAGCAATTCGTCTTTGGTTTCTTTGAAAACTTGAGACGAATTAAGATTCGCTAAAACTGCAATTACCGTACTCACTGTTGCTTCTGTGGTCTTCTGAAACACACAGAGACTAATACAAAGGAAAATGAACACATTAGAAGCAATGAGGGAGTATAAGGCAACGTTAAAACGCTTTTGGCACTGACGCAAGAACTCATATTGGATTTGCAGTTGCAATTTGGCGTTCTCATTTTCGGGGCGATCGGGTTGTGAAAAAAAAGAGATTTCCATTAGTAATTCCTCCTAGACTGTGACTTTGCAAAACTTAAGTCCTACAATGAATACTGCATATAGTAAAACACAAGATATTAGACTTCGGTGATTACTATTAAAAGTTGTCGATCCTCAACAATTGTATGAGATTGTGGATTTTCAACAATTGTATGAGATTGTGGATTTTCAACAACTTTTATTGTATTACTTGACGCTAAATCTCTGTTAAGCTATAACTGAATTTGAGATCGCTGTACTATTTTTTGCTTTCAAACCAATCTACTCAACCGAAGAAAGAGGGTTTTCCTCGCGATCGCATCTCATTTAGATTTTCTATGATTGTTACATCGTAAAATTTAGTTAACTCTTATAAAAGCTATGGCATTTCGTTTAACTCAAGATGGATTAAGGAAAGTTCAACAAAAATTTAATAGGCAAAATATTAGTCAGAGCAAATTCGCAAAAAAGGTTGATCTGGATAGAGGAATAGTTGGAAAAATAATTAATAAAAATGAATCGGTAAACCAAAAAAGTATAAGAAAGATTTTTGAAGGTCTTGAACTTGGAAATCCTGTCGAAGGAGTTGATTATGAAAAAACAGATAAAGATTCTATAGAAATAAATTCAAATTCAGGAAATTTAGCAACACATAGTAATTTCAGAAAAGGTGATGGTATATCTAAAGAAGAAGTGATTCTGAAGCCGATACAGACTTTATATATAAAAAGATATGAAGCAAATTCTCAGGAATCTTTGAC
>JBCCVR010000014.1:0-58556 GCA_039194995.1 Cyanobacteria bacterium P01_E01_bin.42
CTTGTTGTTTTAGTTGTTGGGCGTATCTTTGCAAATTGGGAGGGAGCTGCTGCGGGTTGGGAGGAGTTGGAGTGTTGGGAGGCGCAGGTTGTGGGTTTTGAGCTTCGATATCGCGTCGAATGCTGGCGGGGGCTTGAGTACCGGGATGCTGTTGGAAGCGACTCGGTTTTTGCTCTTGTTCTCCTTGTGGGGAAGGAATTTCGCTTGGATATTGGGTTTGTTCTTGGGGAGGGGATTGCAAGTTGGAGGAGTCGATCGCATTCCTTCGGGAATCAGAAAGCGCCGGATAGGGATTGGCATTGTAATCTCTGCCATAGGAAATATTGTCATTCACGAGCAGAAATTCCGACCCGCCCTTGCCGCGCCATTGTGGTGGTTGAATATTCCTTAAAGAGCCTGCGGGCAAAGACTTGACAATAAACGGATGTTGTCGAAACTGAGTAAAAATATTCGCATCCGGGAGAGCATCGCTCAACCCCGGGCGATCGCGCAAGGCTTGCAAAACAAAGGCAGATGGATTTAAGGTCGAGAGCGGCCTGGCTCCCAATGGATACAAAAATTTAGGTTGTAGATAATTTCGATCCGAAGGCTTACTCATAATCGCAAACGCCCAACAATAACCAATAAGAACACAAATTAATTACTCGCAAAGAAGCCCGTCGCATCTCGTCCGCTTGAATGAATGGTTGCCCCACTACTGGAGGAACTCGAACTCATCGTGTTGTTCACGTAAACTTTTAAACCTTCGTAGGCGAGTTCGAGTTCCTCAATGGCTACGCTGGTACCGTCTGCTTGTAAACCGGGTGCCTGCCATTTCACTGGAACTGCACCAATTAACGTCCAAGTTTGGATGGTTTCCCCGGCTTGATTAAACAGTAAAATATTGACATTACGACGATAATCGCTGACATTTTTCGTATCGGAGCCTGCTGTCTCAAACGTGCTAAATAAACTGCTCGCCCATCCTAAAAAGACGATATCGTTAGACATTCCTCGCTTGAGAGTAACGTTAGAGAATTTCACGTCTTTTAACATTACTCTCTGCTGATTATTAACCCCTCCTTCATAAAAAATATCATGTTCGAGGGTGGCTGACAGACCGGAGACTTCACTAAAGCTGGCACTGATATAGCTGCTTTCCTGCATCTCTACATAAAAGCGATTGACAGTGATATAGTTGTAATCTCGAATTGTCGTATCGGTCATCGCGATAATCCTCTTCTATAGTTCCGATAGCGCTCGCTTTGATGGGCAAAGTCTTCTATCATGAGTTCGTATACCCGATCGCCCACTTGTTGCATGAGAAGAGAATCTTCCATCACCTCAGCCGCAAATTTGGCGATGGAACTGGGAGGCTCGTCCGTACAGGAACAGGTACAAGATTCTTCCAAAATATCGCTATCGGCTTCGGAAAATTTGGCAAATCCAATCGTACCGCCTACATCTCCCTCAAAAACTAAAGGCAACGACGATTTGAGCTTCATTTCTGGCTTTTCCTCCCAAAATCAAACAACTCTTTCTTATCATAAACAAATCCTCGCTGGGCGAGTGCTAGCCAAAAGTCGAAAATTGGGAATGGGGGATTTTTTCCTTGCCTGCTTGACCCCAAGAGACGAGGGAGGCTCATCAGCCAGCCTGCAACAAAGTTCCGACTTCGATATTGCCGCTTGCGCGTCCTTCAGCCCAAAATTCTTGCCGTTGTTCGATCGTTATTCTTCCTGTTCCGGCGAGGGAGAGCAATTGCATTCCCGAACTGACCAAACCCGGATCGATCCCGCCTAAAAGAACGGTAACGCGATCGCCATTTTTTTTCAAGACGACAGATTGAGCGGGCGATCGCGGATTATCGATGAAAAAGAGGGGTTGCTCTCCATAAGGTTTACCCGGTTCGATTTCGAGAAGGGGTTGTTGGGGATTTTGTCTGGGTAACTCTCTTTCCATCCAATCGGAAACATTACTAACGG
This sequence comes from Cyanobacteria bacterium P01_E01_bin.42, assembly GCA_039194995.1. Taxonomy (GTDB): domain Bacteria; phylum Cyanobacteriota; class Cyanobacteriia; order Cyanobacteriales; family Spirulinaceae; genus CCY15215. The sequence goes on from JBCCVR010000014.1 coordinate 1,965, forward strand.
CAGTCTGTACATTAGAGTTATTTTGCCATAGATACTGAGTGAGCCTGTAAGTAAATGCTCCAGCAACAAAGCCGTTTAAATCCTCGTCGAGCGCCAGTTGCTCGGGTTGAGTTGATGCGAAAACAACACCCTTAGCTACACCGCGACGATACCGATTGACAAATTCCTCTGGAGACCAGCCAAATTTACGCAACCATCGTTCTTGATAGAGTGTTTCTTGGGAACGAGCTTGAACTTTATTGCCTCCTACCCGCGATCGCGTGCGAACGGTGCGAGTTGATGCCCCCGCATGACAACTATCGAGAACCGCCGTAAAATTCTCAGTTTCCATCGCAGACATCAACAAAAATAGAGTATGTCCCATGATATCGTTGACCGTTCCCCCTTCGGTGCTGTAATTGTCGGGCAAATTACTATCGATGGGAACAAAACTTCCGCTCACACCTTTCCCCGAGATTCTATTCACGAAAAGAGGATTGGGATCGCGAATGAGGGAACCGTGCCCGGAATAGTGAAAAACCGCAACATCTCCGGGTTTTGCCTGTTTGATTAAATGCTCTTCAAAGGCATCGAGAATGCCTTGTCGCGTCGCTTTGGCATCGTCGAGGATAAGAATATCGGCTGGGTTGAAACCGAAGCGGTGAACCAACAAATTACCCTGTAGAATGGCATCATTAACGCAACCATAGAGAGGACCCGTACGGGGGGCGTATTGATTGATCCCCACCAGCAGGGCTAGTTTGCGGCGAGTGCTTTGGGCTAGAACTTTACCGTAGCGATCGCATTGCCAGCGATTGAGTCCCCACGCGGTTAAGGCGGCTCCTCCCGCTTGCAGAAGGTGACGGCGAGAGAATTTTACCATTGTGTTTGCTCCTCCATCCGAGAATTGCTCTCCAACCATTGTGCCAAAAATACAGGCGTTTTGCGATCGCTCCGGGTAATTTTTCATCCAGTAATTCGTTGATTAAAGCAATAGTTTTTTGGCGAAGTTCGAGACTCATAAAACTCACAATATTTACACTAACATTAACATTGCACCAAGAAAGAATAATAGGAGTAACGAGAATATTTATTTGTAAAAAGAATAGGATAAGGGTGCAAATTTAAACCCGATCGCGCATAATTGAGATAACCTAATCCCTTTTTTGCCTTTATTATTATGTCCCGATTGCCTCAACGACTGTCACTCCGGCTGGTTTTGATTCTCCCTTTCGTTCTACAAATTTTTACCGCTTTTCTGGTTTCCCGAAATCGATTATCTGAGTTGGGCAAACGAACGAGGAGAATTTGCCGGAGCCTTTCGAGATAGCAACGATCGACTCGAACTCACCATCGCCGCCCCTTCGACAAAAGGCGATATCGTGAGATTCCGCAGCGATCGCCAAGGTAATCTTGGCGCGGAGTTGGATCGCGATGCCAATTACGATCCAAGGAAGCGTCCTTGGTATCGTACCGCTGTCGAAGCCGAGTATTCGACTTGGACGGCCCCCTTATCCTTGGCAATTAGAGGGAATATTGGGAATCGATCGCGTCGTTCCCTATTATGAAAAGGGAGAACTAGAAGGGGTTTTTGCCGCTACTTTTACCCTCGACGCAATTGGCGAATTTCTCGAGAGCCTGAAAATTGATAAATTGGGACAAGCCTTCATTATCGAGCGATCGGGTCGAGTCATCGGCACATCGACGCGAGAACCCCTCGCCATCAGCAAGGGTGAAAAGAAGTCACGCAATTTCTCACTGTGGATCGGCAAGTGATGACGACTGGCAATACTCAAACCGTGATGGAAAAGGTAATGGGAGCAGATAACAAAACCCATGATTTTCAAACGATAAAAACCCCCATACTCGGCACAGATTCGCAAAATCCGAGAGTCTTAGGAGTGGCAACAGATATTAGCGATCTCAAAGCTGCCGGTCTCGCCCTCCAAGAAAGCGAAGCCAAAAACCGCGCCATTCTTGCCGCCGCTCGAGAGAGTCTGGAAACGGATGGGTATGAGATGATGCGCGAGATTCGTCAAAGGGAAGACCTTAAAAATATAAAAATTATCGTGTCTTCTGCATCGGTTTCCCAAGGCGATCGTCAAACCAGTTTAGAGGCAGGAGGCGATGACTTTTTATCCAAACCTATTGTTGCAGAAATGTTGTTTGCTTTGCTAGAGCGACATTTACCGATTGAGTGGGAACGAGAATCCGAAGGCGATCCCGGGAGAGAGAAAGAGAAGGAATCAATCGCAAATACCGAACTAGTAGCACCTCCAGCCGAAGAATTGCGATCGCTCTACAATGCGGCTGCGATCGGTGATATTCGAGGAATCGAGGGAGAAGCAGAACGCATCCAACAACTCGACCCTCGCTATGGTGCATTTGCCAGCAAACTCTTGCATCTCGCCCGAGAAATGGACGAAGAAGCGATTCTCATTCTAGTCAAGCAATCTATTTCCTAGCGATCGCACTGCCAGAGATTGAGTCCCCAAGTGGTTAAGGCGGCTCTTACCGCTTGCAGAAGGTGGATAAATTCCACCTTACAATGTTATTAATTGGATTCCTCGATGAAATCCAAGGATGCAGAATTCATGCAATATCTTTGTCCTGTCGGTTTCGGTCCGTCGTTAAAAACGTGACCTAAATGAGCATCGCAAACCGAACAAAGCACCTCTGTTCGCGTCATGAATAAACTGCGATCGCTTTCATAACTGATATTGTCTTCCGATACGGGAGCGTAACAACTCGGCCACCCCGTTCCCGAATCGTATTTAGTTTCAGAACGAAATAGTTCTACTCCGCAACAAATACATTTATATGTTCCAGTTTTTTTATTGTCGTGATATTTTCCCGTAAATGCACGTTCCGTTCCTTTTTTACGGGTTACTTTAAATTGTTCTGGGGTAAGCTGTTGCTTCCACTCGGCTTCTGTTTTTTGGATTTTTTCAACCATTGTATTAAATCAGTGAAGGTTAAACGACAATTAGTAAAAACTCTCTCTATTATACAAGATTTTTTAAGATTGTTCGAGAAAAAATGTTTTCATCGTTTTATGAGATCGCACTACCCTTAATCTTTATCTCCCTTTCTCTCAAACAAATAAACGCGATCGCGTTCGTAATTTAAGGTAAACTCGGGCGAGGCTGTTAATTGTTTTACGAGACTTTCCGCAAGTTCCGAACTACTATTCCAGCCAGGATGGGTTACATTCACTAAAACCGTGTCGAATCTTGTTGGATCTCGCTCCTCATTGTTAACAATTAGTTTCAGTAAAGGGCGGTGACTGAGATGGGGTGCAATTTGAGCGGAGGTTAAAAGACTTTTCTCATCTCGAACAAGGGAGATTGCTTCTCGGGTGGCTTGCCAAGTTCCTAGGGTGTGTAGATAGCGAGTGCCAAAATAACCAAATTTAGCTAAGGCAATAAAAGCGATCGTACTCCAAATCAACATGGATTTAGGCTGTTGCAACCAACCTTTTTTCGCAGCAATTGCAGCGATTAAACAAAGCATGAGGAAAGGTAAAATCGGCAGAGAATACTGATGTAACAAATCTTTGTGGGGAGGATAGTCCGCCAATAAATTTAAGGCAAAATCAGGAATCGTTGCAATAAGAGGCTGTAAATGAAGCCAAGAAAGACTGAAAATAAGAGGAGAAAATAATAGGATAAGGTATTCTAAATTGGCTACAGTAAAAAGATGTTTGAGAACAAGATGAGGTTTGAGAACAAGATTGAGAATAATTTCTGGAATCGAGTTCCCAAAAGCGGCATAACGCCCCAATGCTTCTACTCCCTCGGGACGAAAATGAGGAATAATCACTTGTGTAGAAATAATTAACCAAAAAAGACCCAAAAGTAGAGCGATCGCACCGCACCATCGTCGCTTCTCCCAAAACAGCAGCCAAACTCCCAAGCCGATTGCAGTCAGAGATAAGGCTGCACGACAGCCTAACATTAGGATAATGGAGATCGCAAACCAACCCACCTTACTCCGTCTCGCTGCTAAAACTGCCCCGAAAATCAGGGGAACGGCTAGAACCGAAGGATGAAAATCAAACAAATTGACATTAAAAATGAGAGGATAGAGGAGATAAACCCAGACGATCGCTCTGCTTTGCTTTTCGGATAATCCCGCATCCTTGGCAAGATACCAAAGGGGTAAAGCCGCAAAAGATAAAGCAATGGCTTGGATGGCAAATAACCAATGAACGTCAGGGTATAGTCTATAGGGCAATGCCAAGAAGTATAAAATCCAATCGGCATGACTGCCTAAAAAGTGATAGTCAATAAGAGAGACTATTGCAGGTTTCCCTTGACTGATTAAATAAATTGCTTGATCGAAATGACTGAGATCGTAGGCTGTCGAATGAAATAGAGCATGACGCACGCTACTCCCGACGAATAAAATCGAACTTGCTAAGGCGATCGGCACGATGAGAGGATGGGAAAAGATACGAGACAAGAGCGATCTCCCTTTTTCATCTCTCCCATCCTGTTTGCTCTCGCTGTCTTCCATTGACCTCCAATTTTGCATTCTTGTAATGAATCCCAGCAAACTACAGAAACAATTTAAACAATTTATCAAGACTCGGAAAATTTATCAAAATAATCTCCAAAACAATGGTCGCAATGTTCTGTTTCAGTGTCTCGCGTTTTGCTCGATCGCCATCTTGACTTTTCTACCCCTTGGTAATATTCTCCGGATTATTTTTTCAACGGGGACAAATGTCGTTTCCAATGATTTAGCATATTATACATCCGCAATCGACCAATTTTTGAGCGGAACTTACAATTTCATTCATCTTTTTAGGGATAGTTTTTCTGGCAGCCATATTATGGCAATCCCTCTATTCGTTCGCCTGATCGTTGCCTATTTTTCCGGTTGGAATATTTACTGGGAAATCAGTATTGGCATATTTTTGTTTATTTGTCAACTCTTTTTGTTGCATGATTCCTTAACTCGATTATCTTACTCTTCTTGGCTAAAGTGGTTACTTTTACCCTTACTCTCTTGCTTGATTTTTTCCACTGTTCATATTAATATTTTCACTTTTGGAGAAACCTGCCTTGCTTTAGGTTTTGTTGGCTTTGGGGTGAATTTAGGGATTTGGGGACTCACGCGATTTTCTCCAGACTGGACGGGGATTTTACTCTTAGGAATCGGCGGGATTATTGCAGCTTGGTCTTGGGGGGTTGGCGTAATGTTTATACCCGTTTCTTTTTTAGGTTTATTTTTGTTTGGTTATCGTAAAAAATTTTTTTATTGCCTTTTGATGTTGACTGCATCGATCGCCCTATCGCCCTACATTTTTCATTTACTGTTACGGGGTGGAGGAAATAGCAAAATTTTAACTTTATTTAACTTTCCCCTTTTGATTAAAGCAATCGGTTTACCCTTTGGCTTGGGAAAGCAAATTTTAGTTGGGATTGGTTTTTATGGAACGGGAGCGATCGGTTTTATTTTTTTACTGGTTATTGCACTATTTATTTGGCTGCGGCGATCGCGCGAGTTTATAAAATCTGCAACCCCTGCATTAATGATCTTGGCTTTTGCACTTTTAAGTCTGTGGCAGATTACGAGTTTCCGTGACGATCTTGCACCTTGGTATGTTACCCCTTTTATGAATTTCTGGTTGGGAATTTTGGGTTTAGCTTATATTCTCTATCTCTATCCTGGTTCGAGATCGATCGGCAAGAAGAATTTTTTAAACATTTTTTCTAGAACACGATCGGCTAGAGTTTATAGTTCGCTGATTTTCTTCTCCTTGACTTATTTTTTTCTGATGTCTGGTATCACTTACCAAGACAAGATTTTTTATTTATCATCTAGAATTCCGGCGGCTGCGGCGTGTTTGCAAAACTATAAAACAGCACCGACTTATTGTGAAGAGCATCTGTTTCAAGCGGGATATGGTGATTTTACCTCTATTCAAAAATTGGCCGAACCGTTAGAAAAACATCAATTATCGGTCTTTTCCTCTCAACAAACTAAAACCCTACAAGGGGACTTTATCCTAGATACCGCGAGAGTGCAAGATACACCCGATCGCCGTTTAATTTACTGGAGTCCGGATTTTGGTCAAACCGTTTCCTCTTGGCAAGATTATCGTCACTTAAACTTGGTTATTCCCACGTTAGGGGAGGTCACATGGAGGGTAAAAATTCCTCAAAATACTCAAAAAGCAATTTTTCAGACTGCAATTGCCATGCAAAATTCTCAAGCAAATCCCGTTAGCTTTGCGATCGAGATCGAGGCAGAAAATGGCGTTCGATCCGATCGGCTAGTCAAGACATTGAAACGCAATCGACGTTCGTGGTATCCTGTCTCCATTCCTTTAACTCAATATAGCGGACAAACTATATCATTGCATTTTCAAGTTAACTCTCGTCAAGAAAACTCCCAAGCTATAGGAATCTATCGTTATCCTTCAATCGATCTGAATTTACAGCCGAAAAAAAATGTGGCAGAAACTCGGGGAGTGATTCCCAGCAATACAGATTTATCGCCAATCTTTCCCACTAAAACCCCTCGAGATTTTCAATTCGACTTGCGCGATCGCAATCTTTGGAAAATTGATGGATTAGAAATGTCCTCTCCTGAAATCGATCCAACCTCCAAGTGGTTTGTAGAATCGTTGCCCCCCAGCTTGGAGTATAATGCACCTTTAAATCTTTGTTGGTTAGATTATACTTATTTTTCGATTGATATAGCCGTTTCTCCAGCTATTCATCCTCAAGCTCTTAAAGTTGACTATCGCTCGAACAATCGCGAAACTTTCCATAAGGATGATTATTTTAAAATCCCTTTAATTGCCGATGGTCAAATACACGGCTATACTTATAAAATCAGATTACTGGATTTGGAAAAAGAAGCTCGTCTCGCGGGCATTAGAATACATCCTTTCGTCGTTCATGGTATTCTCAAAACTGGCGAACAAAAGGAAGAAAACTGGGTCAAAATTACCGATATTCGTTTTCTTCATCGAGAAGGAAACTCTTTTTGTAATTAACTTTTTGTAATTAACTGAGATCGCTTATGAAAATTCAACCCACGCAACTCCCAGACGTATTATTAATTATCCCCAAGGTCTTTGAGGACGAACGAGGCTTTTTCTATGAAAGTTACAATCAAAGAGAATTTACAAATTGTACCGGACTCTCTCCCCTTTTCGTGCAGGATAATCATTCGCGATCGCTACGTCATGCTTTGAGAGGACTGCATTATCAAATCAAACAACCTCAAGGCAAATTAGTACGGGTCATTTCAGGACAAATTTTTGATGTTGCGGTGGATCTGCGTCAAAGTTCCCCAACATTCGGACAATGGACGGGATGTATTCTCAGTTCGGAAAACCGCCATCAACTTTGGATTCCGATTGGGTTTGCACATGGTTTTTTGGTCTTATCTGAGTTTGCGGAAGTTCTCTATAAAACGACAGATTATTATGCGCCTCAACACGAACGCTGTTTACTTTGGAACGATCCAGATTTAGCGATCGATTGGTCTTTAGACGAGCATCCCATTCTATCCAGAAAAGATAAAGAAGGAACGCCTTTGAAAAATGCAGATTTATTTACTTAATTGAAGATTTATGAGGGTCCCTATTCTTGTATTCGGAAGTACCGGACAACTCGGACAAGAAGTAAAACAAAAATTAGAAGCAATGGGTAAAAGCTATCTGGCTTTGGGTCGCGATCGCTGCGATTTTACTCAACTCGATCGCATTCAAGATGCTGTCACGACTTACCAACCCAATCTGATCGTTAATTGTGCTGCATATACGGCAGTGGATAAAGCAGAAAGCGAAGAAAATATTGCTGATACAGTTAATGGAAGTGCGTTAAAAGTTTTGGCAGAAGAAGCGGCAAAAATCGATGCGTTTCTCCTACATATTTCTACAGATTATGTTTTTAATGGAACAAAAAATACACCTTATCTAGAAAGCGATCGCGTGGATCCGATGAATATCTACGGTTTCTCGAAATTAAAGGGGGAACGCGCAATACAAGAGTATTGCGATCGCTTTTTGATTTTGAGAACCAGTTGGGTGTATGGTGTTTATGGCAAAGGAAACTTTGTTAAAACGATGTTGCGATTGGGGACTGAAAGGAAAGAAATTCGTGTTGTTGCCGACCAAATTGGGAGTCCCACATGGACGGGAGATTTAGCAGAGATTATAACACAAATTCCACTCGATTTAACGGGAATTTTTCATTACAGTAATAGCGGTGTCGCCAGTTGGTATGATTTCGCCGTGGCTATTTTTGAGGAAGCAGAATTTTTGAATTTTCCTTTGAAAATAGAGAATATTATTCCCATTACAACGGCTGAATATCCCACGGCGGCGAAACGCCCTCCTTATTCCGTCCTCTCCTGTCAAAAAATTTCTTCAACCCTTAATATTATTCCTCGGCATTGGCGAGAAAGTTTGCGTAAAATGCTACGACAACTTAGGGAGAATTAAGAATAGGGAGAATAAAACACTAAAATTTTAATGATTGCTTGCAATCCATTCTAGAATCAGGAAACTTGTAGATACAATGAAAGTAATAATTGAGGCGATCCAACTCCAGCGATCGCTCTCATATTCCCTCTGTTTAAATTTCAATTGTTCTTGACCGTAACCCCGTAACAGCATCGCTTGATAAACGCGCTGCGATCGCTCGTAACTGCGAATTAATAAAATGCCCGTGAGTTGCGCTAAAATTCGTAAATTTTTGCGAGAGAGGCGATCGCGTCGAAAGCCGCGCAACTGCATCGCTCTTTGCATTTTAATTCGCATCTCTTGTAGCTCTTGTAAATAACGATAAGCCAGTAGAGCCATATCTACAATTAAGGGAGGAATGCCGAGCGATCGCATTGCCTTTAAACTACTTCCCAATGGTGCAGTTCCAAATAATACTAAAGTTACGGTTAAAATCGAGATAAATCGCACCACAATCAATATAACCGCCTCGATCCCCTCTTGTTTGAGACTCAATCCTCCCCATTGCCATACCACCGTCTCTCCCGTCCCAAACGGTAAAAATAAGACCATTGCGGCAATAAATAAACCCGGATAGCGCAGCCGACTCAGCCAAAAAGAAAAAGGCAGGCGAGAGAGAAAGTACAATGCCATTGCGATCGCCGCCATGGGTGGCAACAAAATTGAGTGGCTGACAAACGCAAAAGCAAAAATTAAGGTCAACAACGAAACCAATTTAGAACGCTGTTCCCATTGATGAATTGGCGACTGTAAGCGAGCGTGGCGATCGAGATTCACTTAATTTTTGCTTAATAGGTAGCCCTCTTGGGAGGAGGTTGGAGGGTGGGTTTTATCTCGGTTTGTGGGTTTTGACGAGAACGTTATCGCTGGTGTAGATTTCGAGGGGAATACCTGCATTGTCGCTAATTTTTTCTAAGGCTTGTTCGAGAGAGAAAATATGCTCCATGACATCCGCTTGGGCGTTAATATCGTTTTGAGAGCGCGCTGCGATCGCAGTCTCTCGGACTCGCTGGATATAACTGGGAGTCAGGCGCACGGAAATTGTTGCATCGTTAATCGAATAGACGCAAAAAACGATCTCCCCATTACAAATTCCATCGAGATCGAGGCGAGCCTGTCGCACTTGAATGCTTTCTTTTAAACTGCCTTCGGCTTTTGTGAGAGCACTGTTATATTCTTGGATTAACGGACTCACTTTACCATAGATAAAAGCATCGCTGGGAATTTGCTTGATATAATTTACTGCACTTTGCCAATGACTCACCGCATCCGTCCAGCGATTGCGCCGTTGAGCCGCCCGTGCCTTTTCTGCTGATTGCATGGCTTGGGTATGAGCCTCTACAGCAAAGAGTTCGTGATTTTTGCGGTCTTCCGATTCTTGTAAACTCGGTAAAAATGTCGCCAATTCCGTCTGAGCGCTGTCATAGGACATCGTACCTTCGGAAACGGATTCGAGACGGCCGATCGCAGTCTGCCATGTTGCGTAAGCCAAGCGCAAATCCTCTAATGATTGAGCAATTCCCTGACGAACCTCCGCAATTTTAGCAGCTTCTCGAGCGGCGGCAAGACTTTCTAGGGCTTTTTGTTCCGTCTCCCAACGTTGCGTGACAATATCGAGATTAATGCGGTATTCACCGATTTTTTTGCGGGCAAACCGATAAAATTCGCTCGCGGGAGAAATCTGTTCTAATCCCAATATTGCCTCTTCCCAACTGTCTTTTGCTGCCTTCCATCTCGCGGCGGGTAAAGGGGGATTTTGACTCGCTTCGGCGGCGCGGGAGGCAATTTGCAGCGCGGCAATGAGGTCGTTTAACCCGTCTCCCGTGCTTTGATAAGCCACTAATAAATTTTCGGCTTCCCCGTGTTTGCGCGACCAAGGGGGAATGGATTCCAAAAGGGAGATCGATTGCTGCATTTGCTGTCGCGCTTGTAGGATAGCGCGACCCGAAGGCGGATCTTGCAGGGTTGCGATCGCATTATTGGCCAATTCTTGCGCCACGTCCATCGCATCGCAAGACCCCAAAACACAAGGACGAGTCAAACCATAAAGCGTCCCGAAAAATGCCGCGATCGCAATAACAATTCCCGTTCCCACCACACCAACCCAGATTTTCTCGAGATAAGGAGAAACATCGATTTGTTTTTCCGGACTTTGCTGCATCCAAGCATCGGGATCCTCTTCCTCATCAATGGCAGCAAAATCAAATTCGAGATCCGGATGGGTCAGGTTTTCCTCCTCTGGATAGTCCGCAAACTCATTTTGCGGAGACTGTTCCTCAACTGGCAATACAGGACTGACAACTGGCGGCCGATTAATGGGTGAGGGGGTAGGAGGGGACGGCGGCTCGGGCGCGGGAGGAAAAACGCGGTGGCGTTCGGCAATTCCCGTGGGGGTATTGGCTTTAACCCGTTCGGCGATGTCATTTTTGGGGGCTTCCTCAGTGCAGGGAGAGAAAGCGTAGGGGCGATCGCGACCTTGAACCTTCAAGCACATCAAACCCCGATAGCGCCCTTGTAAATTTTCCTCGCGAAACACCGCTTCTATCAGGCGAAATGCCCGTTTGGGATGGGTCAGGGCGGGAACGGGATGCTGAACGGCCATCAACAACGCATCTTTTTTGAGAAAACAACTGACTTGCAAAGGCGAAATCTCCGTCAACTTCGCCTGTAAGCGTTGTTGGAGTTGGGATTCGAGTTGAGTCAGGTCGAGGGGACGTACTGGAGTTTTAGCCGTCATAGCCGCAGGGGGGGATGAAATTCTTTCAAGAAAGCTAGTAATGTTAGTTTATGCGATTCCAACAAAAACTTAAGCGGGTGTCGTCAGAAAATTTTGCAGAATGGATTTACTCGAGTACCAAGCCAAAGCCCTATTTCGTGAAGTCGGCATTCCCGTCCTTCCCTCTCAGTTGATTGATGAACCCAGAGAAATCAAGCAATTACAAGTCCCTTATCCCATTGTTTTGAAATCCCAAGTCCGGGCGGGGGGACGGGGAAAAGCTGGGGGCATTCGCTTTGTCGAGAATACCATCGATGCGATCGCGGCGGCACAAGCCATTCTCGATCTGCCCATCGCCGGAGAATATCCCCAATCCTTACTGGCCGAGACCCGCTATCAGGCACAAACCGAGTTATTTTTGGCCGTGACCTTCGATTATAGCTTGCAACGTCCGGTTTTATTGGGATCCCAGGGAGGAGGCATTGAGGTCGATCGCCTCTTGGCAGGAATGCAAAAGGTGGTGGTAGAAGATGATTTTTCCTCGTTTTACGCCAGACGCTTGGCGGTACAAATGGGACTGCAAGGCGAGATGGTTTCCCCCGTCAGTCTCATTGTTGAAAAGATGTACGGGTTAGCCGTCGTGAAAGATTTGGATAGCGTGGAAATCAATCCCTTGGCGATCGCGGAAAACGGCGACATGATGGCCCTAGATGGCAAAGTCACGGTCAACGATCGCGCTGCTATTTACCATCCCGATCTCTTCGATTTGGCCCAACTGCGAAAAAACGGCAACTATCGCGCTATTCTCGTACCGCGACAGACCCTCACTTGGGAAGACTCCCGAGGCAATATCGGCATCCTCTGCGATGGCGAAGGAGTCGCGGGGATTCTCTGGGATTCACTCTGCCAACAACGATACAAACCGAAAACCTGTCGGATGATGGGGGCAAATACCCAAGGCAAATTCTTATCTGGCGATCTCTTCCAAGATGCCCTCAAACGGGGTTTAGAAGCTCTAGCGGACGATCTCGAAATCAAAACGATTTTTCTGGCTCTTTTATGGGAAGAGAAACGAATGCAGGAAATTGAAGAAATCGTCTCTTCCCTCTGGGATTTTTCTCCTCCCCTCGCCTCGCAACCCGGAGGAGACGATCGCAACGAGCGACCCACGGCGATTCAATCTCGCCGTCAGAGACGTTCTCCCCGTCCCCGAGACAGTGTAAAATCTTACAAAACCCCCCCTCAAATTATTGTTTGCTTGCGTGGTGGCAACCCTCAAACCCTCAAATCCCAATCTTCACAACTCCCCATTCATTGGACGAATAGTACGGAAGAAGCAATAGCGGCAATGGGCAATCGGTAATTGGTAATTGGTAATCGGTCAAAACCAAGAACAACCCACCCCCCAACCCCCGACCCACCCCCTAACCCCTTCCCAAGAGGGGGGAAGCAAGAGGGGAGATCGCCAATAACCAATAACCAATAACAAAAATGCACAATTGGACGCAAGAACGCAAAATTTTAATACAGGGAATTGACGAACCTCTTGCCCTTCATGCAGTTGCTCAAATGAAGGCTTACGGAACGAATATTGTTGCAGGCATTGGGATCGGACGAGGAGGGAGCGAAATAGAAGGCGTTCCCGTTTTCGAGTTGGTGGAAGAAGCGACGGCTAAGGTAGGAGAGATTTATATGTCGATTCTCTTCGTTCCCCCTAACCGAGTTCTCGATGCAGCCTTAGAAGCGATGGCCGCCAATATTCATCGCCTGATTTTAGTGACCGATCGCATTCCCCCGTTGGATATGATGCGCTTGTCTCGCCGGGCCGGCACCCGCAACACGCTCATTTTGGGGGGAGGCAGTGCGGGGCTGATCCTGCCCGGAAAAGTCCTTTTGGGGATTTGCGAGGCTTGTTGCTACACTCCCGGTCATGTGGCGCTCATTGGTCGCGGTCGGGGTTTAATGGATGAGGTGGCTTGGACGTTAACTCGAGGGGGAATCGGTCAATCGATGGCGATCGACCTCGGCAATAGCGAGACGATCGGTTCGGGATTCGGTAAGTGGTTGGAAATGGTGGTTCGCGATCGCGGAACTAAGGCGATCGTTCTCCTCGAATCGGCCATGATCGGCAATGAAGAAGCAGCCGATTTTATTCCCAAAAATTTCCGCAGGCCTATTTTTGCCTATGTATCCGGCCGCCACGTTCCCATTACTCCGTTCTCTCAAGATACAACTAAACTCATTCTCTCTCAATGTTCGACCCCCATCGCTCATGCGAGTACGGCAGAGGCAAAATTGGCCGCTTGCGATCGCGCTAATATTTCAGTTGCCAATTCTCCGACTCAGCTTGCGAAATTACTCCAAGACACTTTGAAGGAAGAAGTCAAACGCAAACGCAAACCTATTTTGACTTCCAAAAATGAAAGCACGACATCCGGTTAAATTCCCTTGGGTCTTGGCGGCCTCTCTCTATGGCGGGCTATTATTCACAATCGGTTTTCTCGCGTATACGGGCAATTTACCGAAATTTATTCAATATATTCCCTATTACGATACTCTCGGTCATTTTATTCTTTATGGCATTGCCAGTTATTTGGGCGATCGCGTTCTGCGGGGGAGAAAATTTCCCATCATGGGGTATCGCCTTCCTCTGTTTGCTTTTGTTTTTGGAATTATTACGGTTGTTGAAGAGTTCATTCAATCTTTTTCGCCAAACCGAACGTTTAGCTGGTTGGATATGATTGCCAGTTTATTGGGCTTATTGGTGGGTTATTGGCTGGCACAACAGGGATTAAAAACGGGCAAGATGCCCGTTCCACAAGGTCAAACAATTAAAAACGGGCAAGATATCCGCTCCACAATTGAATAGAAAAAGAGATTGTTTTGTCGCTCTTTGTTCTGAAGAATGAGCAAGAACTACTTTTTCTCGAGTTTGCCACTTTTCTGATAAACCAAACTGCGAACGGCTAAGGATAACCCATAAATCCGAACGCGAGCGGCGTTGACTGAATTGGGATCTTTGGCAGAAAATCCCTCGACTGCGCCCAAAGAATTCGGCTGTCTGCCAATATTAAACGAGAGTTTTTCGGTTTCCGCAAAAGACAGGGCGCGATCGATGGTGACTGTGGCTAAATCGAGCCAAGGCGAGGTTTCGTCACTCCAATCTCGTTCTTGGGTAAAGATTTCGGTTTTATCCTCTTGGATATCTTCATGCAAGCGCAACTGGAGGTGAAATGTAATGGGTTCTCGCGACAGTCTTTCCTCGTATTCTTTGCGAAGATAATCAATGGGTTTCGTCTCATCGGAATAGCGTTTTTGCAACCAGGGTTTATCCCAATCTTCTGCCGATATTGCGCCCGAATCTATGCCGCGATCGCCCGGAATTAAGCGATATTTAACATAACGAATTTTCCCATCTTTTGCTTTGAAATAGTTGACTAGCTTTGAATAATAATACATCTGGCTGAAGGAATCCGGGGCGCGTCGCAATGTCTCGGCGAAAATCTCTTTAAAAATTGGTTCGCTTTGACAATACGCCTCGAGTCCTTTTGAACTGACGGGTTCGTCATCTGCTCTTTCCCGCACCGATGCTAGGGTAAAATTCCAGAATTCAACGATATCGCGAAAGGTTCTAGGTCCCGTATTCATAATAATATCGAGGGGACTTTCTTCTGGATCTTCGCTCAGTTTGAGAGAGGCACTGCGAAGATCCATTGCGGCATCATCTTCAAATGTCACGGCACCGTGGCGAATTTGTACTGGGAAAACTTTCCCCGCTTGCCAAAATTCGTGTTCGGGGAATTCGGGGCGATCGACTATCTTTAAAGTTCCAGCCCCACCAACGCCATGTTTGTGAGTCGATCTCCCCTTATTTTTGAATGCAGCTAAACTAAACAATAGAGATGCCCCAATTAAATAGAAAAAGAACGCGATCGTTTCTCCAATCTTTTTCATGATTCCCTAACTCCACTCGCAAAAAATAATTGTGTTTTTCCCTTAAATATTGATGCTCATCATAATCCAAGCTAAAGGGATTCCCGGTTCGATGCGATCGCGATATTCCCACAGCAATTTTTTCAGGGGCAGGGGCGCAAATTCAATGGCAGGATTGTAATGAACGCCGGCTAAAGTCCACATGAGTCTGACTTGGGCATCGTGGCGTTCTTCAACTTTTTTAGGATCGTAATTGGGACTATTTTCGTCCCACAATCCCAGCGAGGTATATTCGATCTCGCCGCCATCTTCGTATTGTTTGTTATTAACCCAAGAATGAAAGAAAGTACAATGGTAAATAATATAAACGCAAAGTTGTTTTAAATCCTCTACGCTTTTAATTTCCAAAGTCCCGTATTTTGATTTAAGGATAGAATGCTTGATTAAATCCGCCGACATCCCCTCAATTTCCGACCAATAAGTTTGAATTTTTTCTTGATTATTGGTAAAAAAATCTCCCACATATTTTTCTAGAAGCTCCCACATCGCCAATGCCGCGCGATCGAAATAATTATTATCAATGGGATCGGGAAGGACTTGTTTGGCAGGCGACCAGTGGTAGCTCAAAAGCTCGATCTCTTCAACAAGAATGCCATCGACGCTGGACATATCTAAAGCCGAGGCAGTGGTCAGAAAACCCGAATTGCCAATAATCAGAGATGCCCCTCTTTTATCGATACTGAGTAACCCTTCAAAGTGAGAATCGAGGAGTTCGCGAATGGGATTTTTGTTAACATTGCGATAGAATGCCATCGCATATTGATCCATATTCATGTGGGTGCGTCCCAAATGAGACTGGATCTCTTGAAAAACGTATTCAGCACTGCGAAAATAATACTTTGCTTTTTCCCACTCTTCCCCATCCGTGGGATGACAAACTATGGTTTGGTCTCTCCAACAATATTCAATGGAATGAACGTACAGGGCACGATCTCGCAGGACAAAACGAGCCTCGCTATAAGCGGGGAGAATTCCCCCGGGTTCTGCTTTGTAGCGTCCGGTTTTATAATTAACGGCATATTGCCATTCTTTTCCTTCCACGCGATTCAATTTTCCCGGATTAAACCCATTTAAACGCCGCTCGACAAAATATTCATCGCTGAATTTATCCGGGCGCAGCCGACTTAAGTTAGCCGGCATCCATTGTTGCAGTTTCGACCCGGTCATCGTGCGGAAACGTCCGATCTTACTAAATAATCCGTTGAGGAGAGCAAGAAAATTGAGTGCGGTGGGCAGGGTTCGCAAACCCAGATGCGCTTCATATCGAAAGGTGGGTTCGAGTTCTTTAGGCAAGGGACTGTCAACATCAAAGCGAGGGAAGTCTTTCCCCGGAGTTCCGTAGTATTTAAAGCGTTTTTTTGTATTGCTAGAGGATGAAGTCATGAGTTTAAAGAAAAATTGTTTAAAAATGTTACAAGGGCGATCGCTTATCTAAGCCACTTTAGCGAAACTTATTGGCAATGCTAGGAGCGTTTTTTCTCAATGGGCATTTTTTTTAGGATCTTTAAGGAAATCCAGATTTTTCCTCTCGGTGCAAGGATAGCATCTGGAAAAGCGATCGCCAACTCAGCATTTTTACTACTTGACCGACTGGTCGGTCAACATTAAAATAGAGATATAAACGGAAAGAAATTCGGAGTTCCCGCTATGGATATCTTGACGCTCTCGATCCTCTTCACCTCAGTCTGGCTCTTTGAAACTATTAGCAACGGTTTGCCCAAACTCTCTCACTGGTTGCTGCAAGTGCTAGAAGAAAGCGATCGCGCCAAATCTTAAGCGATCGCTTCTTTTTACTTCCTTCTTTCGTCCAGTTTGCGATAAACATCGCGAATATCAACATGATGATGAGCGAGGGCGACGAGAGTATGGTAGAAAAGATCGGCCGCTTCAGAGGCGATCGCATCGGCATCATCATCTTTACAAGCCATCACCACTTCTGCCGATTCTTCTCCGATTTTCTTGAGAATTTTATTATCGCCCCCGGCAAACAGTTTGCAAGTATAGGAACTTTCCGTGGGGTTATCCCGGCGATCGCGAATCGTCCCGTACAAACCCGAGAGGGTGTTAGCTGGGGGGGCTTGTTTCGTGCCTTCCACTTGGTAAAAGCAGCTTCTTTCCCCCGTGTGGCAGGCAATATCGCCGATTTGCTCGATGGTGACGAGGAGGGCATCGCTATCGCAATCGTAGCGCAGGGATTTGACTTTTTGGATGTGTCCCGAGGTTGCGCCCTTGTGCCAGAGTTCCTGACGCGATCGGCTCCAGTACCAAACCTCCCCCGTGTCGAGAGTTTTTTGCAAGGATTCCCGGTTCATCCATGCCATCATGAGGACGGTACCATCGAGATGATCTTGGGCGATGGCAGGAACGAGACCGCGATCGTTAAATTTAATTTGCTCGATGGGAATCGCTTGGCTGAAGGAAGAAGCAGTCATGATTTACCGGGATATAACAGGAATATTTTGTTTATCTTAGAACAGAATTTCACCATTTCGGGTCTCCAAATTCGAGGGGGGCGACGGATATAATAAGCGGCTGAAGCAATTATTGAGGAGAACCCAAACCATGCGAATGTTGCACACTATGTTAAGAGTTGGCAATTTAGATGAGTCGATTCAGTTTTACTGCGACGTTTTAGGGATGAAATTGCTGCGGCAAAAAGATTATCCTGGGGGGAAATTCACCCTTGCTTTTGTGGGTTATGGGAATGAGTCGGATAATACAGTAATCGAACTGACTCACAATTGGGGCGTTGATAGCTATGATATCGGGGGCGGTTACGGTCATATTGCCCTCGGTGTTGAGGATATTTACACCACTTGCGAGGAAATCAAAACGCGAGGGGGGAAAGTAGTACGCGAACCGGGCCCGATGAAACACGGCACGACGGAAATTGCTTTTATTGAAGATCCGACGGGTTATAAGGTCGAACTAATCCAGCTAAAAAAATAAGATTAGTCGCGATCGCCTTAATTTTTATTGCGCTCGATTATCTCATTTGGGGGAACCGAAGCGCAATTTTTTTGAACTTTTGGGCAGTCAAAAACCCATCCCTCATTACACTAGAGAGCGAATGGCTTCGAGTAATCCCCTAGCTTTGTTGAGGGTTTCTTCGTATTCGTTTTCCGGGATGGAATCGGCGACCAAACCCGCACCCGCTTGTACGGAAACCAAATGACGATCGCCATCTTGGGGACGGACGACCATCGTGCGAATAGCGATCGCGCTATTGAGTTGTCCGGTAAAGTCATAGTAGCCGTAAACCCCAGAATAAACCCCTCGTCGTTCTGGTTCGAGTTCGCGCACGATTTCCATAGCGCGAATTTTGGGGGCACCACTCACGGTTCCGGCGGGAAATGTCGCTTGCAATAAGTCCCAAACGGTTTTTTCGTCCTGTAATTCGCCAATCACGTTACTGACAATGTGCATAACATGAGAATAGCGTTCGACGATCATCAGTTCGTCTACAATGACACTACCGCTCTTGCAAACCCGTCCGAGGTCGTTGCGCCCCAAATCCACCAGCATAACGTGTTCTGCCCGTTCTTTGGGGTCGTTGAGGAGGTCTTCTTCCAGTGCTTTATCTTCAGAAAAAGTTTGTCCTCGCTTCCGAGTTCCCGCGATAGGACGGACGGTAGCGAGGTTTTTCCCGTCGGGATTTTTGTCGGCTTTCACCATCACTTCCGGACTCGAACCGATAATTTGCCAATCCCCAAAGTTAAAATAAGCCATGTAGGGGGAAGGGTTGATCAAGCGCAGGGAACGATAGAGACTAAAAGGAGAACCACTATAGGAAGCCGATAAGCGTTGTGAGATGACCACTTGAAAAATATCTCCCGCCCGAATGTACTCCTTCGCTTTTTCCACGCTGGCGCAATATTGCTCTTTGCTGGTATTGCTTTCGTATAGGAGATGAGTATTTTTATTGCGATCGTGCCATTCTAATTGAGAGGCTTCAACGGGAAGGGGGAGTTTCAGTTTGAGAACGAGGGAAGTCACGCGATCGCAGGTATCCTGATAAGCCTGTTGGAGGTCGGTGTTCGGGGCGCGAAGATCGGCGTAGGCGATCGCCCAAATCTTCCGCTTGACTTGATCGAAGGCAATTAAACTATCAAAATGCAGCCAAATTCCATCAGCAAGATCCCCTTCTTTTAGGGGATAAATGGGGACTCGCGGTTCGATCCAGTGGATGAGTTCGTAACCCCAAAAGCCAAATAAACCGCTAATACCGGGAGGAAGTTGGGGGAGGATGACGGGTTGATAGGGGGCGAGACATTCCGCCAAAATATTGAAAGGATTTCCCGTCAAAGTTTCGATCTTTCCATCTCGGTGGGTTTGGATGGTGCGATCGCCCTTCGTTTCTAAAATCCACGCCGGATCGCTTCCCAACCAGCTATAGCGTCCCAGACTTTCCCCGCCCTCTACGGATTCGAGCAAAATATTATAGGGTTGTCCCGCACAAATCTTGTACCATGCGGAGACTGGCGTTTCGAGATCGGCTACCCATTCTTGGTAGACGGGAACGAAATTTCCCTGTTTGGCAAGTTCGCAGAATTGGGCAAAATCTGGGCAAATCATTGGGCAATGAAAGGTTTAAACTCTTTCCTATTATCGTCCGATTTGTCCCTTCTGGGGAGAAAAGTGGGAGAATTGTGGTGGAATAAGCATCTTGCTTGTTCTTTAGTGGGGAAGATACGGGCAAGATGCCCGTTCCACATTTAATACCCCTCCACATCTTAAGATTGAGATAGCAATTTTTGAGAGTACCACTCCAATAAAAGGGCACGACATTGCAAACAGATTAATTCTTGTAAAAGCGATCTAATTCCTTGGGATGTGGTTGGATAACTAGAGCCGAGCAATTCTGCGTTAATGGTTATATCGGGATCGATCTCGGCAATAAAACCGTAGAGTTTTTGATTGGAAAAAGAACTATTAACGATCCAACTTTCTGGATTAATAGGTGTTAGTTTTAGCACGGCTGCGGGGAGAATTCCCAATTCTCGATCGAGGATAGATGCGATCGCTTTTTCGGGGGTTTGCTTATCGGCAACTCGTCCTCCTGGAAAATCAAGCGTTTCTCTGCCGATACCGGGACGATACATCGGTTTGGGAAGTAATAAGCGATCGCCTTGCAAGGGTAAAACGATCGCCGAATCTGCTTTTTCTACCCGCCAATAGTCGAGGCGTTTTCCCGTATTGTCTTCAAGGCGATCGCAGATTACTTTAACCCAAGGCGAATCGATAGTAACGAGGCGATCGTGGGTTTTCCAAGATTGTTGCTCTTGCGAAGAAAACATAGTATCTTAAAACCCACTGCTTATAGTGGGATATTTTGTGTTTTACGTCAAAACCATCACAATCCAAGTATTGCATTACCCAACAGAGTTGGAATGTATAATTTATTTACCAACTTGGTAAACTTTTTATGTTAAAATAGGATATAGTTTACCAAAGGATGGAAATTACCTTTAAAGACAAAAAGCTCAAAAAATTATGCGAACAGCACACAAAAGCAACTACAACATTAGGTGCAGACGGGGCAAAAAAATTACGAACTCGCCTCGCCGATCTACTTGCGGCTGAGTCTGTACAAGATTTGGTTGCAGGACATCCTCATCCTCTGAAAGGCGATCGCTACGGTCAATTTTCCGTCAATCTTAGCAAAGGAAAACGTCTAGTTTTTATCTCTGCTAACGAGCCAATTCCACAAAAAGAGGATGAAAGTATAGATTGGGCGCAAGTCACAAAAGTCTGTATTGTTTTTATAGGGGATTATCATGACTGAGTTTCTAGACCTTTTTACTCCAGACTGGATATCACCCCCCGGTGAAACAATTTCTGATTTACTTGAAGAAAAAGATTGGACGCAAGCTGAGTTAGCACAACGTTTAGGCTATACAACTAAGCACGTTAGCCAGCTTATTAATGGCAAAGTTTCAATATCAGAAGAAACTGCTCGAAAATTGTCATATGTTTTGGGGAGTACAGTCGAATTTTGGTTAAATCGAGAAGCACAATATCGCACTCAATTAGTTCAACAAGAAGAAATAGAAAAATTAGCATCGTGGGTGAATTGGTTAG
The DNA here is from genome assembly GCA_039194995.1 of Cyanobacteria bacterium P01_E01_bin.42. Classification (GTDB taxonomy): domain Bacteria; phylum Cyanobacteriota; class Cyanobacteriia; order Cyanobacteriales; family Spirulinaceae; genus CCY15215. The sequence continues at coordinate 23,222 of JBCCVR010000014.1, forward strand.
AGGGATTTCCTCTCAAAGAACTGATGAATTTAGGATTTCTTTCTCGATATCCTTTAACTAAAGCCAATAAACCCAATCTAGTTAAAGATTTATTATGCTTTTTTGGTGTAGCTTCTCCTGACGAATGGGAAAAAACATATAACCAGAAAATGTCAGTTTATTTTCGGCGAACTCGTGAAAATCAAAGCGACATTAAAGCAATTTCAACTTGGCTGAGATTGGGAGAAATTCAAGCCGAAAAGCAAGACTGGCCAAAATATCAGAAAACAAAATTTAAGGAAGCCTTAACGGAAATTCGTAAGTTAACCGTTTTACCTCAAGCTGAGTTTGAACCCAAGCTCAAACAACTTTGTTTTAATGCAGGAGTAATTTTAGTATTAGTCCCTAGTCTTCCTCGCACTCATACCAGTGGAGTTGCAAGATGGTTGAATCCACATCGACCGTTAATTCAACTCTCTTGTTATGGCAAATTTAACGATCGTTTTTGGTTTTCTTTTTTCCATGAAGCAGCTCATATTCTGCTGCATAATAACAAACAGGATATTTTTCTGGATGATTTTAAAGCAGATATTAGTTCATTAGACAAACATGAACTAGAAAGAGAGGCAAATGTCTGGGCTGGAAATTTTTTAATTCCCACCAAGTTAACCTCAGAATTAGCCGCGCTAAAATCAAAAGAAAAAGTAAAATCTTTTGCTCAACAACTTGGCATTCATCCCGGAATTTTAGTCGGACGTTTACAACATGAAAAAATAATTGAGATGAGTTGGATGAACGATCTTAAAGATAAATTGTATTTGTTATCTCCAAACGAAAAAAATGATGAGGTCACGCGAGATTCTCCCTCATTCGATGAGGCAATGAAATATGTTCTCGAAACCGATGCAGAACTGTTACAAAGATTAGCATGACGCGCTTTTTAACAGTGAATGAGGTTTGTCAATTACACGATCGCGCGATCGCTCAATTTGGAGGATCTCTAGGAATTCGAGATAGAAATGCTCTAGATTCTGCGATCGCACAACCTCAAATGACTTTTGGAGGTGAATATCTATACCGTACTGAGATCGAACAAGCAACCGCATTAGCCTTCTCACTCATCATGAATCACCCATTCATAGATGGAAATAAACGAGTTGCGTATTCGGCAATGAGAGTATTTCTCATTTTAAATGGCTGGGAAATCGAGACATCTGTTGATGATAAAGAACAAACTTTTCTAGCTTTAGCCGCAGGAAAATTAAAACGAGAGGATTTCAACAAATGGCTAGAGGAGAAGGTGAAAAAATTTGAAAGTTTTGAGTAACTGTCTTGAATTGTACTCAACTCGAGCGGTAACGCGATCGCGCAATCTTCAAACTGAGGAAAATCACGGGAATAATTCCCACCAAAACGATCGCTAGTGCGGGTGCGGCGGCTTCCACCAAACGCTCGTCGGAAGCGTACTGATAAACTCGGATCGCTAGGGTATCGAAGTTAAAAGGACGGATTACCAAAGTTGCCGGAAGTTCCTTCATTACGTCCACAAACACCAGCATCGCTGCCGTTAACAGTCCTCCCGACATTAAGGGTGCGTGGACTTTAATCAGGGTACTGGTGGGAGAATGCCCCAAACTACGCGCCGCATCGTCTAAACTGGGTTGAATTTTCCCCAAACTGGACTCTACGGTGTTGAAAGAGACCGCCAAAAAACGCACCAAATACGCGAAAATTAACGCTGCGATCGTGCCGCTTAACAACAGTCCCGTAGAGATATCGAAATTGGCTCGCATCCAAGCATCGAGAGTATTATCAAACCGTCCGATGGGAATGAGAACCCCCACGGCAATCACCGATCCCGGTATTGCATATCCCATCGCCGCGATCCGGACGGAAAAAGACATGGCAAAATTCTTTTGCAACCTCTGTCCGTAAGCCATGATCAGGGCGAGAATGACCCCCAAAACTGCCGTTATAACCGCTAAAACCAAGCTGTGGTAGGACAAATTCCAAAAGTTGCGGCCAAGGGTGCTGGCTGGATGATAAAGAGCCATTTCCAGCAACACGCCCACCGGAAGCACGAAGCCAAGGATAACGGGAATGGTACAAGCCACGAGAGCCGCACCCCCACGAATGCCCTGCAGTTGGTAGGGTTGAAACGGCTTGGCTTGATTGGTGGTTTGATAGTATCGAGCCTGACGGCGCGATCGCCGCTCTAAAGCAATCAAAACCAGAACGAAAATTAACAGGACTGCTGCCAATTGTGCCGCCGCCGTCCGTTCTCCCATCCCCAACCAAGTCCGATAAATTCCCGTGGTAAAGGTAACAATACCAAAATATTCCACCGTGCCAAAATCACTTAAGGTTTCCATCAAGACCAGTGCTAATCCGGCAATAATAGAGGGACGGGCGAGGGGAATGGCAATTCTTACAAAACTGCGCCAAGGATTGCATCCCAGAGAGCGACTGGCTTCAATCGTACAGGTCGATTGCTCCAAAAATGCCACCCGTGCCAGTAAGTAAACATAGGGATAGAGGACGAGAACCAACATAGCGATCGCGCCTCCCATCGAGCGAATGTCGGGAAACCAGTAATCTCCAGCATTGCTCCAGCCGAAAATCTGGCGTAAGGTGGTTTGAACGAAGCCGTAAAAGTCTAAAAATTCGGTATAAACATAAGCCAATAAATAAGCTGGCGTTGCGAGAGGAAGCAATAGCAACCATTCCAACCAACGACCGCCTGGAAAACGGCACATGGTACTCAGCCACGCCGTCCCTGTTCCAATGATAAAGGTTCCCAGTCCCACCCCGACCATTAAAATAAAAGAATTCTTGAGATAGTCTGGCAATACCGTCTCGACTAAATGCCCCCAAATTTCCCCCGAATTTGAGAAAATACTGCTGAGGACGACGAGAATGGGGGTACAAATTGGCAGGGCGATCGCGGCAACTAAAAGCGTCCAGCCCCAATTTCCCACAGGAGAGATGCTGTCAAAAACGCCTTGCAGAGATTGACGGACTTTTAATAAGTGAGAAGACATTACTGATTTAAGCTAATCTCCAAAATTTTTACAAAGTTTTAAGAATAATATTGATATTAAGCCTTTTACGCATCTTTTCTGTTGTCAGTCAATCTTTTTGTCGAACTTATCTATCTTTTCGCTGATTTCAAAATTATCCCTTGTATAACTTACCATCGGACATCTCCAGAACTGGGTTTGGGTGGGAGCGCGATCGCTGTTTCAGCCGAGCAATGGGAAATGTCGATGAATATCCAGTACGAATCGAGAGAAGATGACAAATCAAGGGAATGCCACGATAATTGCCCAAAATAACCTCTTGGCAATCTATCAAGCCTTAGATAAAGCCCAAGCGATTATCGAGTTTAAACTGGACGGGACGGTGATCTCCGCGAATGAAAACTTTCTCCGCATCTTTGGGTATACCCTCGATGAAATCGTCGGCAAGCACCACCGGATGTTTTGCGAACCCAGTTATGCCGCATCAGAAGAGTACCTTCAGTTTTGGCAGAAACTCGGATGCGGCGAGTATCATGAAGGCGAAGCCAAGCGACTGGGTAAAGATGGCTCGAAGATATGGTTGCAAGCCTCCTACAATCCCATCTTTAACGAAGCTGGCAATCCGATGAAAGTTATGAAAGTCGCTGCGGACGTAACGGTATCCAAACGTCAGAATGCAGAGTTTAAAGGGAAGATTCGCGCGATCGAACGCTCTCAAGCCGTCATCGAGTTCGAGTTAGACGGAACGGTTATTACAGCCAATGAAAACTTTCTCCACATTTTTGGATATACTTTGGATGAGATTGTCGGCAAGCACCACCGGATGTTTTGCGAACCCAGTTATGTTGCCTCGAAAGAATACGTTCAACTTTGGCAGAAACTCAAGCGCGGCGAATATGAGACAGGGGAATGCCAGCGCCTCAACAAGAAGAACGAAGAAATATGGTTGCAAGCCTCTTATAATCCCATCTTTGATGCGGACGGGCATCCTTTTAAGGTCGTGAAGTTTGCCTCGGATATTACCGAGGAAGTTAAAAAGAGAAGACTGGCTATGATGGAAATGTCTACACCAGTGACGGCAATTTCTCAAGATTTACTGCTCATGCCGATTGTCGGGATTGTCGATCGCAAGCGAGCGATGGATATTATGGATAAAGCGCTGCAAAGTATTGCGACCACTAACGCCCGCGCCCTCATTCTAGATATTAGCGGGGTTGATGTGGTCGATACCGATGTAGCCAATCACTTGATTAAAATTGCCGGGGCGATCGTGCTGATGGGTCGCGATACCATTATTTCGGGCATCTCCCCCGCGATCGCCCAAACAATCGTACAGTTGGGGATCGATCTGAAAAAAATCAAAACGACAGCAAGATTGCAAGATGCAATTTTGGAAGCGTCTAAAAGCAAGCGGCGAGTCTAGATCGGACAGGTTAGATTCTGGGTTTGAATGGCTGTAATGACCACGGTATTGATAATATCCTCCACCGTACAGCCGCGACTGAGATCGTTTACGGGTTTTTTCAACCCTTGCAAAACGGGGCCGATCGCGATCGCCCCCGTTTCTCGTTGAACGGCTTTGTAAGTATTATTTCCGGTATTTAAGTCCGGGAAAATTAAAACCGAGGCTTGTCCCGCTACAGCAGAATCGGGCATTTTTTGGGCGGCAACTTCCGCATCGACGGCGGCATCGTATTGGATCGGGCCCTCTAAGTCCAGATCCGGACGGCGCGATCGGGCAATCTTAGCAGCCTTGCGGACTTTTTCCACCTCTTCCCCCTTCCCGGATTCCCCCGAAGAATAAGACAGCAAAGCCACTCGGGGAATAATGCCGAAAGTTTGCGCTGTCTCTGCCGATGCGAGGGCAATATCGGCCAATTCTTCAGCAGTGGGATTGGGGTTGACGGCACAATCCCCATAAACGAGAACCCGATCCTCCAAACACATCAAAAAGACCGAAGAAACAATCGAAAATCCCGGTTGGGTTTTAATAATTTGCAAAGCGGGGCGGATGGTGTGCTGGGTGGTATGAACGGCTCCGGATACCATACCATCGGCATCGCCAGCATAGACCATCATGGTGCCGAAATAGGACACGTCCATGAGATAGTCTCGGGCGGCTTCTGGGGTCATGCACTTGTGCTTTCTCAGTTCGCAAAATATTTCCGCATACTCGGCAAATTTTTCGCCTTTTGCCGGATTGATAATATTGACGGCATCAAGATCGAGTTGAATGCCGTACTGTTTGATGGCTCGTTCGATACCGCTTCTTTTGCCCAATAGGGTCAAATCTACCAAATCTCGGGACAGGAGCACCGAACAGGCTTGTAAAATGCGCGGGTCTTTGCCTTCTGGTAGAACAATATGCCGCTTTTGCACTTTGGCCTGCTGCATTAAGTTGTAAGTAAACATTTTCGGAGTCGTACCCGCAGGCACGATCGCCAGCATCCGATCCTCTAATCGATCCAAATTAACGCGATCGTCAAAGACTTCGATACTTAAGGCAATTTTTTCCGGGTCGGAGGCTGTAATAGAGGTATGAACCTCCTTAATTTGAGAAACAGTGGTATAGGTATCGGCAGCAACGGAAAGGATGGGAATCGGATCCGGCAAACCTTCCACTAAGGTGGCAATTGAAGGGGCGAGGGGTAAACCTCCCGAAATGATAATACTAGCTAGGGCGGGATAATTCGCCGATTGGTGAGCCTGTAACATCCCGATAATAATATCGCCGCGATCGCTCGGAGTTACGACGGCACTGCCTTCTTGAACCCAAGTGAGGGCGCGATCGATTTGCATGGCAGCGACCAAATAGTGAGGAACGAGAGCATTGAGGCGGCGATGACCGTAAAGAACCTCCGCCCCCAATTGCCGGACGATTTCCCCAACTCGGGGACTGCTTAATTTTTTGTAGAAGGGGATGACCGAAAGCACGAGATCCGATTGGCCGTAGCGATCGCTCATTTCTCTTTCGAGATCCTTAACGAGGTTAGGATCTGCTTTGTTGAGGATGATTGCCGTAACGCGACAACTGCGATCGCGGTAGGCATCCAAGGCGGTTTGGATGGGATCGAGGGCATCTTCGAGACTGCGGCGATCGGCATTACCCAAAATGAGAATCGGACAACCCAAATTTTTGGCAATTTTGCGATTAATGTCGAATTCAAAGGCCGAACCTTTGCCGACATAATCAGAACCTTCACAAAGTACAAAATCGCATTTTCGTTCGAGAGCCTTGTATTTGGCGATGATTCGTTCCAAACTAGCGCTATTTTTTTTTAATCCCATTAAGTCATGGGTTTCTTTATCGAGTAAACCGTAGGATTCTTCATAGGTTTGTTCTAAACCAAAATAGGTCAGAATTAACTCGATATCTTCATCTTGCTGGATATTATCGGGAGAACTTTGAATAATGGGGCGAAAAAAACCGACTTTGGTGGTTTTTCTCAGAACCAGTTCGATAATTCCGAGGGCAACTAAGGCCTTGCCGCTACCGGGTTCTATCGTATTGATATATAGAGAATTGGTCATGGGAGCATTCCTCCTCAATGGCGATCGCCCGAAATTACTTTAAACGGAAAAAAGTATAGAGGTTTATACTTGTTTACCGACTAAATTCTTACTTTCAGGTTATGCGATCGCTTGACCTCATGAGATTAAAATTTTAGGGATTTTTATTTTAAACAATCCTTAAAGTTTCCATTTTCAATACTTTATTTAGAGAATGAATGAGATCCTCTAAATAAAGATTGAAATTATCTTATTTTTGAACCGTAGAGACGCAGAGAGCGCAGAAAGTTTCGGGAATACAGAGAGTTTAGAGAATACAAAGAGAAGAAGATTCAATCCATTCAAATACTCTTACAAAATCAACCTGCTCTCCTCTGCATCCTCTATTGTAATCTTGACAACATCCTCTAAACTTTCTGTAACTTTTACACTCTCTGCGCTCTCTGCGTCTCTGCGGTTCAACCTCTTCTTAACTCCTCAGCCAGATTCACATTTTTCTACTTCGTTGACTTTCTTTCTATCCGATCGCTTAATTCAGCGCGATCGCAATTCTCACCGCGATCGCGCCTGCTTCTCTCCTTACCCCTATTCCCGCTTTGTCAAAATTTCGACCCCATCGGCGGTTACGGCGATCGTATGCTCGAATTGAGCGGAAAGTTTGCGATCTTTAGTTAATGCCGTCCAGCCATCGTCTAAAAGATCGTGCTGCCACGTTCCCTCATTAATCATCGGTTCAATCGTGAAGACCATGCCCGATCGCAAGCGCTTGCCCTTGCCTTTCGTGCCGTAATGGGGGATTTGTGGGGGAGTGTGAAAAATGCGACTGACCCCGTGACCGACAAAATCTCGCACGACGGAAAATCCTTTGGCTTCAGCATATTCTTGAATGGCTGCGCCGATATCGCCAATGCGCCCACCCGGTTTTACCGCCCCAATTCCGCGATACAGGCATTCTTCCGTCACTTCTACCAATTTTTTGGCCGTCGGGGAAGGCGTACCCACAAAAAAGGTGCGGGAGGTATCACCGTGATAGCCTTCGACAATAGGAGTCACGTCAATATTGATAATATCGCCGTCTTTAAGAATCTGTTTGGCATTGGGAATGCCGTGACAAATGACCTCATTGACACTGGTACAGATCGATTTAGGGAAGGGGGGGCTACCATAACCCAAAGGGGCATTTTTCAAGCCCCGTTTTTGCGTCCACCGTTCTGCCGCGTCATCCAGTTGTAGCGTGCTAACCCCCGGTTTGACCATCTTGCCGAGATGGTCGAGAAGTTCAGCCGCCGTGCGTCCCGCCTTTCTCATGCCTTCTATTTCTCTGCGGGATAGCAGTGTAATTTGTTCGTTACCCATTGACTTTGCTCGGATTGTTAATCTTGTCTCGATTCGATCTGTCTTGACATTTATTATATTTTCTCATCTTCCCATGAGATCGCGCCTCCCCCATTAAGGTTGGATCTCCAAATCCAAAATATATTCTCCCAAGGGCAATGTATCGGAATAAAGCGTGTATTCGAGATGCAGTCGATGGGGTAAATCTCGACTGGATAAGCGCAAGGAACGGGTAAAATTCTTTAATTGTAAAGAACCGTTGTTATCGATAGTATCGTCGTGCAGCCAATAGCGACTCATTCCGCAACGCTCTTTTTCCCAAAAATGACGATAGCCGAGTTTGCCCTGGCCTTGCATAGTCATGACGACGCGATCGCTGGATAATTCCAACCATAAGAGGCCGTTGCTATCATGAGGAGTTAAAGGGGTTATTGCAGGGGCGCGATCGGGAAAAGTCGGTTGTTTCAATAAAACGTGAAATCTCTCGGCATCTTTGCGATAGAGGGTTGCGGCTGTTTCAATGGTGGATTCTAGGGGTAGATTGGCGCAGGTAAGGGACAAGCAGACGAATTTACGGTGATGGGCGAGCATGAGAGAATGACAATGGCAGCATTGGTTTTTACCATAGCCCGATCGCCAGCCATGAGGGGGAAATCCTCAGCAAGAATTCGCAATTGAAAAAAAATTCTCGCAACCCTTGTCAAATTGAGAAAGAGGTGTTTATAATAGGAAACCGTTGCGATGAACGCACAACATTCCTCAGTAGCTCAGTGGTAGAGCGGTCGGCTGTTAACCGATTGGTCGTAAGTTCGAATCTTACCTGGGGAGTTTTCAAGAAATATAAATTAGCGATCGGGACTACCATCTATCACTAATCCGATTGGATGGGAAGTAAAATCCTTGAAGGAAATTGAGTTCCGGAACGGAAACTGATGGTGATAATTTTCGCATTGCTCCAACTGGTTTCGCGATCGGGTACAGTCGTTCCCAAATTGACGGGATAAGCGGGAAAACAAGCGGCACTAATACTCAAACGCAAACAATTCCCTCGGGCGATCGCGATACAGGTTTCTTGCAGGGGGATTTGTACTGGATTTTGCCGAGAATTGAGGCGAGTATATCCTTGGGCAAAATTATAAACCCTGCCATCGGCACGGACTTCTGCAGCAACGGCACAGAGATCGAAACTGGGGGCATCGGCTTGGCAATATAACTCGACGATAATTTGCCCGATGATGCAGGTTTCTGACGTTAAAGGGGCGCTAGTATAGGTCAAAACATCGCTGCGACAGTCAATTTGAGAGCGTTCGAAGGCACCGGAGGGAAAAGCGGCATGACTGCCTAAACTGGGAACGGGTCGCCAAGGATCGTGAACGAGAGTATCTTCTTGCTGTTCGTCGCTACAGCGATCGCGGGTTAACTGTCCTGCATCTTCGCGAATACTGGCCAAGCCATTACTGGTTAAATAGTAGGAAACTTGTTCTCCCGTGGGAAAGGTGGGGAAATCCTGCCAGCGATCGCGCCCCATGACGAATAAACGCACGGGAGATTCTGTCTCGATCCTCTTTCCTTTTAAAAAGCGATCGAACCAGCGAATTTGTAATTCGTCAACCGGGCTGCTGGCTTCTGCGCCGTAGTCGATCGCCCCGACTTTTCTCCCCCACGGCAAATGCCCCCAAACCCCGACAATTAAATGTTGCGGGTTTGGGCATTGTTGCGCCATTTCTCGATATAAACGCAACGTCCCTCGCAAGTAAAAATCAAACCAGCCGCCAATATGAAGCATGGGCAGATCGACATCCGTTAGATTCGGTTGAAATTGCTGCCAATATTCTCCGGGTTGGGGATGCGCCAGCCATTCGTAAAAAAAGGAACTGGGGGAATATTTGCGCAAGCATTCTCGAAAGATGGGAGCGGGGTTATTAAAGGGTAAATCCCGCGCCGCCGTATAGAGGACTTGATAGGCTTTAAAATCACCTTGCAAGCGGGCGGTTTCTGCGGCTAATTGTACCGACCAACCGAGATTAGCTTGCAAGCAAAATGCACCGTTTTCATAAGCCCAATCGGCATGGATATCGAGACCCAACATCCCCGGACAAAGCACTTTTAAGGCTGGGGGTTTGCTTTGGGCGGCATAGAGTTGCGTCATGCCCTGATAGGAGAATCCATACATTCCCACTTCTCCGGTACTTTGGGGCAGCTTAGAAGCCCATTCGACGCTCTCAAAACCGTCTTCTACTTCATTCACAAAAAGCTCGAATTTGCCTTCTGAGGTACCGCGCCCCCGCACGTCTTGAATGACGACGATATAGCCTTGGGCGGCGTACCATTTGGGGTGAGCGTAGACAACAGTAGAGGCGATTGCCCGTCCGTAGGGTTGGCGCATTAATAAAACGGGAAATTCCCCTTTTGCCTCGGGGCGGTAAATATCCGCATCGAGACGGATGCGATCGCGGGTCAGCAGGGAGCCGGTTTCTTGAATGACGTTGTATTTCAAAGCACTGATTGGGGGATTCTCCGAAGCTCTATTTTAAGGCCAAGTTTTCTCGAAAAAATAAGTATTTTTAGAGATTGTCAAGTTCTGGCAATGAAACTTCATTTTTGCGAGATTGAGGGGGGAAAGTTTTACGAGTTGTCTTTTGACATGAAAGCATTTCCCATTGAAGATAATATGCGGTTTCTCAAGCCGATCGTTCAATTTTTAGATGGATTTCTCATGCACGACCACAACCACGATCAACCTACAAAACTCATTGCGATCGGGATTGCGCCCCTCGGTTATATTTCGATTGGTGTGGTACCGATGGGAATCGTCTCGATTGGTGTGGTGCCTATGGGAATTTTATCTGTGGGAGCAGTGTCGATGGGGGTTCTCTCGGCTGGATTGGTTGGAATGGGCGTGCTTTCGGCTGGCATTCAATCAATGGGAATTGTAAGTGTAGGAACGATGGGAATGGGAAATGTGAGGATTCCCCTCAATCATAATCACGAAGGACACGGAGGACACGAGGGGCATGGCAATCATTCGGGTAGCAAGGAAATGAACCATGAAGAGCATCACAATCATAATGCAGAGTAGTTAACCCGCGATCGCTGGCTAAATTACTAAATTTTCAATTCCCATTTACTTGATTGTCCCCTCGAGTGTAGCCCGAGCCTTTGAGTTCTTCAGTGTAGCTGGTTCCTTTGATGTAGTTGCCTGTAATGTTGATAGTGCGAACGTCACGGGCGATCGCTAGTTTTGTCAATTCCATAATATCCGCGCTTTGCTTTTTATAGATTTCGATCTGTTCGTCTTTGGCCTGCAATCTCTCCCGATACACTGCCTCTAATTGCTTTAATTCTGCCTCGTATTTAGCTTGAAAAGTGCGCTCGATCGCAGCTTTATCAGCATCTTTGGGAGTATTGATACGAACGACGAATGAGCCATCGTCTAGGTTTTCTATGGCTCTAACGGAGAAGGAGCGATTGCACCTTTCAATTTTGATTTGTTCGGCTGTGAGTGCTTGAAATGAGTTTGAGAAGGCTTGCCAGTCGATACCGTTGCGGAAGATAAGATCGACGGTTTCATGCGTTTTCTGTACCAGTCGGGCAAAATCTCCGGGTGCAAAGATTTTGGATGGATCGGAAGGTCTGCGATCGGTGTAGTTGAGTTTAAAGTAAACGTATTCACATGTTACATTGTTAAGATTGGTGTGGTTATTTATATTCCAATCTTTAATGCAAGCTCCAGTCAGAATTGCATTCTCAAACTTAGTATAGCGTATTTGGGTTGCATAGAGGTAGACATGGCTAAGTTCAGCGTTTTTTAAATTAGCATAACTAAGTTTTGCAAAACTGAGATCGGTATAACTAAGTTTTGCATCTTGTAGGTTAGCATAGCAGAGATTTGCTTCTCTAAGGTTGATTTTACTGAGATCGGAGTTTCTTAGGTCAATCTTAATACCCAAATTTTCCTCCCTCCACTTATTCCATTCCTCTACACTCCTTTTTAGTCTCACGAATTGTTCCTTATCAGCCATACTAAAACCTCCCAAAATCAAGAAAAAGAATCCTGATTGATATTTAACTGTTATAGTTCAGATCTGGTGAGTTCTGCTCTTTCTAGTTCGCGTTTTTTTTCTCGTTGCGTGGGTTCTCTTGCTACTCGTTCGCATATTTAGTATTCTTGCAAATTTCTGCCGCTAATTTGCGCTAATGTTTCCTCATCAGGGGTTTCCCCTTCCGTGTAATATCCCGCCGCTGTTTTCGCTGCAATTTCCACCCGCGCATCTTCGGGAATATAATCTTCTGGAATGGGAATTTGCTCTACAATTTCAATCCCCGAATTGACGATCGCATTATATTTTAAATTACTCATGGACACCCAGCGATCGATTCGGGTAATCCCCAACCAGTGCAGTACGTCCGGCATCAGTTCTTGGAAGCGCATATCCTGCACCCCTGCCACGCATTCAGTACGGGTAAAATAGGCATCGGCGCGATCGCCCCCAGCCTGACGCTTGCGGGCATTATAAACCAAAAATTTGGTTACTTCCCCCAAAGCGCGGCCTTCTTTGCGATTGTAAATAATCACCCCCGCACCGCCTTCCTGTGCCGCTTCCGCACAGACTTCAATCCCGTGAATTAAGTAAGGACGACAGGTGCAGATATCCGAGCCAAACACATCAGAACCATTGCACTCATCGTGAACTCGCACGGCGAGGGGATGGCGATCGCAAGGCAAATTGCCCAATAGATAAACCGTCATCCCTCCAATTGGCGGTAAAAAAATGTGCAGATCGGGACGCGTTACCAACTCGGGAAACATTCCTCCGGTTTGCTGAAACAAAGTGCGTCGCAATATCCCCTCCTCAACCCCGATACGCTTGGCAATTCCCGGTAAATACCACACCGGATCGATCGCCACTTTTGTCACTGCCAAACCCGCATTTTCTTTCACAATTATCCCGTCAACCTTCACCCGCCCTTTAGCGATCGCTTCTTGCAACTCCGGTAAATTAATCTGTGCCTTGGTAATGGCAATCGTAGGGCGAATATCAAACCCGCGATCGTAAAATTCCCCATAAACCTCATCCACAACCGCCCCAAAAGGATCCAAAGAGACGATCTTATCGGCATCGCCCCAACTGGGATAGGGTCCGATCGCTTCTGTGGGAGAAGTGTGGGTCAGATCGGCGCGATGATCCGCTTGTAATGCCCCACTGGCAACCGCTAAGGCACGATAAACGGAATAAGACCCCGAATGAGTGCCGATGGCATTGCGATGGTCTTGTTTGGCAAGGGTTCCAACGATCGGACCGCGTTTGACGGGATCGGATTCTCCCCAACAAATCGGTACGGTGTTGGCTTTCGACGGACTGGGATGAGAAGTGAGAACAATATGTTTGGGTTTTTTCATTAATTTTTTTGTTGGTTGTTGAGTTCCAATCGCCAATAACCTGTTTATAATAAAGGATTATTTCGAGCCAATAATTCTTTTGCTTCTTCGGGTTTTAATACTTTAGCAAAGAAATATCCTTGGGCGAGATCGCAACCAAATGCCCGCATCTGTTCTAACTGTCGTGGCGTTTCGATCCCTTCCGCGATCGCCCGCAACCCTAAATTTTTGGCCAGCATGACGATAATGCGGGCAATTTCGGCTTTTTGTTCGTTACTTTCGATTGCGCTAACAAATGTCCGCTCGATTTTCAGCCCGTAAATGGGAAATTGTTGCAAGCATTCCAAACAGGAGTAACCCGTGCCAAAGTCATCAATGCACAGTCCGATTTTTCGTTCGTTTAATTGTTGTAAGATAGACCGTGCCGCATCGACTTTTTGCGTCCACAAACTTTCGGCAATTTCTAACTTTAACATGGCGGGATCGAATCCAGTTTGAGCGCAAATGCGATCGAGGCGATCGATTAAATCCGGTTGCAATAACTGTTTGCTGGAAATATTAATATGAATGTCGCAAGGGTGCATTTGCTTCATTTCTTTTTGCCAGGAGCTCACCTCGGTACAAGCAGTTTCTAAGACCCAATTACCAATGGGAATAATTAACCCGCTTTCTTCTGCCGCCGCTAGAAATTCGGCAGGGTAAAGCGTGCCTTTTTCGGGATGCTGCCAGCGCAATAAAGTTTCAAATCCTTGTAAATTTCCCGTCGTCAAACAAACAATCGGATGATAGTGAACTTCAAATTGTTTTTCCTCTAAGGCTTGGCGCAATTCCATTTCCCATTGCCACTGCGAAACGACATTGTGGTGCATGGATGGATTAAAGAGTTCGTAACGTCCTTTGCCCAGTTCTTTGGCACGATAAAGTGCCGTATCTGCATCTCGCAATAAATCTTCGGGATTCCGATAATAAATACAGGTTTCCACCTCTTCGCCTTCTTGGTGTGGGCAAAGTATTCCTTGTTGTTTTTCAGTTTCCTCGATACTGACGGCACAGAGGCGATCGCCACAGGAAACAATACCGATACTCGCCCCGGTAAATACGGTATAACCATCGAGTTGAAACGGTGCTTCTAAGTCTTTTTCGATCCGTTCGGCCACGCGAATTGCCGTATCCTCATTTTCAATGTTGTCCAATAAAATGGTAAATTCATCTCCCCCCAAACGCGCCACCATATCATCTTGCCGCACGCATTTTTCCAAGCGTCGGGCAATCTCGATCAATAAGCGATCGCCCACTAAATGACCCAAACTATCATTGACGACTTTGAAGCGATCTAAATCTAAAAAGAGAACGGCAAAATGATAGTTTCTATCCGGTGCATTCTGTCTGGCACGTTGTAAGGCATCATTCAAGCGCTTGCGAAATAAGGCACGATTGGGGAGTCCCGTCAAGGCATCAAAAAAGGCTCGGTGGTGCAGTTCTTCCTTATCTCGTTTCTGTTCGGTAATATCGATTACCATGCCTTCATAGTAAAGGATTTCGCCACGTTCATCGCGGACGGCGCGGGCATTCTCTGAAATCCAAATGATACTCCCGTCCTGTCGGTAAATTTGCGATTCAAAGCCGACAACTGCATCGTTTTGCTGAATTAAACGCGCAAATTCCATGCGTTGCGAGGGTTCGACATAGAGTTGATGTTCGATATCCGTCAGGGAAACGATCAAGTCTTGCGGGGTCGCGTAACCATAGATCTTGGCAAGGGCGGGATTGGCGCTGATATAGTGACCGTCAGGGGTGGTTTGAAAAATTCCCTCGACGGCGTTTTCAAAGATGCTGCGATATTTAGCCTCGGTTTCTTTGAGGGCTTCTCGGGCTTGTTTGGCTTCGGTGATGTCTCGGGCAACGAAAATGGCGGTATTTTCCTCTGTGGGGGAGACTGTCCCGGCAAACCAAGTCTCTTTTCCGCGAACGGAGAGACTATATTCTATATGAATGGGTTGTTTCTCCTGTAAGGCTTGGTGAATGTACCTCAAAAAAACATCGGCCCGATCGCGATCGAAGACTTCATAGAGGGTTTTCCCCACGAGATCCTGCGCGGGGCTGTACAACAAAGTTGGATTGGTGGGGGCAACTTTAAGATAGCGTCCTTCGGCATCGAAAACGAGGATAATATCGGTCATGGCTGCAAACAAGGCCTGCAATTCCGAGGCTTGCGATCGCAATGCCTGTTCGGCATACTTGCGTTCGGTGATGTCGGTAATAAATCCTTCGAGTCCCACAACCCGTCCAACTGGATCAAAAACCCCCCGGCCTTTCTCCCAAACCCATTTATAGTCTCCTTGTTTGGTACGGATGCGATATTCCACCACGTAGGGCTTGTAACGACCGATGCTAGTCTCGATCGCGGTGAATACTTTCGGGCGATCCTCTTCGTGGATGATGTCTTCAAAAGAGCAAGGATTGCGCGCAATCAGATCCTCGCTTCTATACCCCGTTAACAATTGACACCCTTCGCTGAGATAGGTCATAGACCACCCCTCATCATTCGTCGCATTGAAAAAGATCCCCGGAGTCGAATCGATTAAACTGCGTAATTGGCGTTGGCTGTTGCGCAGGGCGACTTCAGTTTGCTTGTATTGTACGATGCCGCCGAGTTGGGTGGCAATGGTGGAGATTAAATCTTGCAAGCCGCGATCGAGTTGGTGACGGTGACTGCTAAAAAAGACTAAGACGGCGATAACTTTATCGTCTGCAATAATGGGAACCCCAAACGCCGTTTTTAAACCATACTCCCACGCTAACCGATTGCGGAGAAACTCGTGGTGGTGAGATAAATCGATAAACCCTTGGGGTTGGCGAGATTGCCAAATCAGTCCGGGCAGTCCGACGTTATGGGGAAAATAGTAAGCGTGACTTTGTTCGTGAAAAGCGCAGAGATCGGCTCGGTCGCGATCGCCATACCACACCGGACTCAGTTCTAAAATCCTTTCGGTGTCATTGGGAATCCACGCCTCCCCCAGATCCAATTCTAAGCCTTGGCAAACGCGAGTTAAGACTAATTCGAGGGCGGCATTAAAATCCGGAGCCTCCCCCACGGCACGGGTAAGATATTGTAATAGCTCTAATTCTTCCTCCCTCCGCTTGCGATCGCTAATATCGGTAATAAATCCTTCTAAAGCAATGATTTTTCCTTGGCGAAAAATACCATTTCCCTTTTCTTGAACCCATTTTTGCTCTTGGGAACGGGAGATCAGGCGATATTCGAGGGTGTAGGGCTGGCGATCGTTGAGGGTTGCCTGTCGGGTGGTGAGAACGCGATGGCGATCGTCGGGATGGATGAGGCGATCTAGGTCAATGCGATGGTTGGTAAAGTCGTCTGGTACATATCCCGTCAGTTTCCAACAGCCTTCGCTGATAAACTCGCACAGACTATTCTCGCGATCGCGCACGCATCGATAGACGACCCCGGGTAAACGGTCTGTTAGGGTAGAAAAATTACGACGATTTTCGTGCAGCAGATATTCGACTTTTTTAGGATAGGTAATATCGTGAAAAATCCCAATAATGGCGCTTTCCTCTTCAAAAGAGAGCAAGCGCAACGAAACGACCCCCCACAAGGATTTACCATCCATCCGCCTCAACTTGAGTTCGTAATTGGGTAGAAATTTGTATTGCAAGAGTGCCTGTTGCAGAACTTGCCAGGCGGCGGGTTCAAAGTAATCTTGCAGGCAGCGATCGCCGATAGTTGCCTCAACATTTGAACCAAAAGTCGAACAAAAATACTCATTAGTATAAAGAATCGTGCCATCTCTCCGCCTCGCGACAACGACAGGAACTGGGAGAGACTGAAATAAAGCCACGGCAAATCGTGCTTCTCGTTCCATCAGAGGCGCTCCTTGGGAGAAAAAATTGGCAATGGAGTTTGGCGCGGCGTTGTTAATGGATGTCATAGGCTTTGTACAATTCGCAATTTATTCTGGAAGCGCGCTCTCTTTGCGGGAACGGCAATTGAGTTATTTTAATGCACCACTTTTTTCTCTACTTTTACTGACTTTTAAAAGAGACTCAGGGAACGGATAGCGACGGCAATCCTACAAGCCGTTTTTACAGCAATTTAAGATTTGATTAAATTAAACTATAGTTAAAAAGCTGCAAACTGTTAATCTAACTACATTCGTTTAAGAATTTTATGCGTAAGTTTTCTCGGAAATCGCCAACTTTGCATCGTTTTTCTTTAACTCCTTATCTATTTTTACTACCGGCTCTGGCTATTTTAACACTGACGGTGTTTTTGCCTGCCTTGCAAGCCTTTTCTCTGAGTTTTGCTCGCTACGAATACGATTTAACGCAAATGCCTCAGTGGATCGGCTGGGAAAATTTTCGTCGTTTGGCGGGCGATCGCGTCTTTTGGAAAACTCTCGGTAACACGTTGCTCTATCTTTTGGGAGCGGTTCCGGTGTTAGCGATCGCGCCCTTGGGTTTGGCGATTTTAGTCAATCAAAAACTCAAAGGAATGCACTGGTTTCGGATGTCCTTTTATACTCCGGTGGTGATTTCGATGGTCGTCGCGGGCATTGCTTGGAATGCGCTTTATGCCTCTAACGGTATTTTCAATCAACTTTTAAAACTGTTAAATTTCGAGCCGATTCGCTGGCTTACCAGTCCTCAATATGCCCTCTGGAGTGTCATGTTAGTGACAATATGGAAAGGGTTGGGCTATTACATGGTCATTTATTTAGCAGGGTTACAATCCATTCCCGCAGAGCTATATGAAGCGGCGGCGATTGATGGTTCTGATGGCTGGCGCAAACATTGGGATATTACGATCCCGTTAATGCGTCCTTATTTAGTATTGGTGGCGGTGATTTCGGCAATTTCCGCAACGAAAGTCTTTGAGGAAGTGTATATCATGACCCGAGGCGGGCCGCAGGATAGTTCTAAAACTGTTGTTTATTATATTTACGAACAGGCTTTTACGAATTTAGAAATTAGTTATGCTTGTACGATGGGCTTGGTTTTATTTTTAATTATTTTCTCTCTCTCTTTACTCAATTTATACATATCCAAGGGAAAAGAATCTTATAGCAATATTCGCTTTTAGTTCTGCTATCGTTCAAAACTAAAAGCGATGTTGGATTGCCTCAGTAATTTGGCGGCAGGTTTCCCACGATAAACCCCTTAACGAACGTAGAATTTAATTTCGTAAATGCCGCTTGCACCTTGGGGATGCCGCCATGTTAGCAGGCGATCGCGAATGGCTTTAACAAGGTCTTCTTCCTTCACCAAAGAAGTCACATCGTCAAAAATCGCCCGTTCCACCCGTCCGTTACGCAACCTTAACTCAAAAATGACTTCTCCTAAGACTCCATCAGGAATGGAAATATTGCGGAGATAGCGATCTAGCGTCTCAATGGTGGCGAGATCGAACCCGTCGGCTTCTACTACTTGCAAGCCCAGGGCAATTCTGTCTTGGTCTTCAGTGCGTTCTCGCCCGGGGGTAGCGCTATCCTCGAGCCGTGTTTCTGGTTCTACGGGGGGTAAAACAATAGCAGGGGGAGCTATATTGCTAGGACGTTGCCCTCTCGTTTCTCCTGCGCGTCTGGCAGGTCGTGCAGAGGGGGCGGGAGCAGGTCGTGGGGCAGGTCGTGCAGAGGGCGAAGGAATGGTGCGACGAGACCGCGAGGGGGCGGATGAAGGACGGTTGATGCCCGTCTGTAGCCCTAGATCGGCTTCCTCATCGGTGTCTCCGAAAATGCCCTCATAACTGACACCTTCGGGCAATTCTACCGGAACGTCTACCGTGCGTCGCGTGCCATCGGGATCGACCCGCACTTCTTGGCTGACGGCGACAAAGGCAGTATATTGAGACAGCAAGCGATAGGCAAGGGCGGTATTGGTGACGGCTTCCACCCCCGATCGCGTTTCTCCTCCTGTCATTTTCAGCATCAGTTCTTTAATTCGCGCCCGTCCCCACAGTTGCGCGATCGCCAGATTTCCGTCTTCGTCAAAATTAACATCGACTGTACGACTAAAGCGCCGTCCTCCCGCCGTCATTCCCATGACTCGTAATTTCCCTTGCAGGCGATCTCCTTTGCGTCCGAATAAAACGAGGGGTTGATTGGCAAATAAATCGGGCAGAAATTGGGGATAAATATCGGGAGATTCTCCCTCTCCTTCCCAACGAACGCGGATATTGGTGAGAACCGGATTGTTAATTTGTTGAAAAAACTTCTCGACGGCTGCTTCTGTCGGTTCGTCTTGGCGTACCACTTGCATCGTTCCCCGTCCCACCTCTGCAAGGCGATCGAGCAAAAAGCGATTGACAGAACTGCCGACACCAAAACTATAGAAGCGATTGCCGTATTTTAATTCCTTTTGTACTCGTGCAATAATTTCATTGTCATTGCCGATATAGCCATCCGTGAGCAAAACCACACTACGCAAGCGTCCGGCAGGGGCTGGCGGGTAGTTTAAAACAGCATCAATCCCATTTAACATATTGGTACCGCCGACTCCCTCAAAAGCATCAACATAGGCGATCGCGCTGTCTCGATTGCTTTTCGTATTGGCTAAAGGGGTTGCAGAAAGTGCATCTGCGTTAGTGGCAAAGTTCATTACCGTAAAAGTATCGTCAGGATTTAAGCCCTTGATAAATCGCTTTACCAGTTCTTTCGATTTGGCGATCGGTTCTCCCCGTTGGGATCCCGAGGTATCGATGAGAAAAACAATATCTTTGGGGACGATCTCATGGGTTTGATATTCAATCGCCGGGACGAAATAAAGGGCAAAATGACCCCCTTTTTCGTCATTCTGCGTCAGTACCGTGGCTTGGGTTTCTTTCCCCGATACTTGATAGCGCAAAATTAAATCTTTGTTGGGAATCGTATCCTCTCGATCTAATTTAACTTCGAGGACATCTCCTCGGCGATCGCTGATAATTTTGTGAGAAGGAGAGCGAACATCTTGCACCAATCCTCCCGCATCTAATTCCACCGTTACGCCGATATCGTGACCCGATCGCGTACCGGGAGGCAATACGGGGGGCGTAATCCTCGACGCATCAGGAACGCGATCGGTATTTTGTCCCCAATTTTCCCGCGTCGGGTCGGGTTCGGAGGCATTTGCATCGATGGGCGTACCGGGGATATAGCGCGGTCCCACCACCATCGGGAACACAAATTCGTAATCCCCGCCTTCAAACGTGAGGCTATCGGTGTAGCGAATGGTGACATCAATTTGTTCCCCGGGTTTGATATTAGCGAGGGATTGAGTGAAGATATTGGCTCGTTCTTGTTCGAGAAGTCCTGCCGTGCGACCTTCCTCCCTAGCACGTTCGTAAATTTCTCTTGCTTCTTCTCGTTTTTTGATATCTCCTTCAATAATGCGATCGCCGATCTTAATTTCCATGTCATCGACGGCGGCTTCATCGGGTAAAGGGAAGACGTAAATTGCTTCTAACGGGTCGCTGAAGGGGTTTTCAAAAGTTTGCGTCACTTCAACCCGAGAAACATTTCCCGATACCTTGGCTTTTACTTCCGTATGTTTGAGAGGAAAAACCCGGGGTTCGCCATCTTCAGCAGAGACGAATAAACCGCCCGCAGGGGTGGGGGGTTCGGTATTTCGATTATCGGCACGCAACTGGCGGGGGGCAGATCGCGACGGGGTTTGGGCGATCGCGAGGGAGGTTGCCCCGCCCGCACCAACCAAAAGTAAAGTTAGAGACAGAAACAGGGATGCTTTCATCATCGATACGAGAATAGACGATATCAATTGCAAATGGTTATTTGCGGTATCTTGCCATGAATGGCATCCCCTCAAAGTATCGGTTTCGCTTTTGGTAACGAATTACGCCAGCAGCACGTTCTTATTCTTTAATTACCCAAGCAATAACTATTAATCTGATTTACTAACTCTTGTTCGGGTTGAGTCGCGCGGTGTAACTCTTCAATGGCTTTATCGACGGTTTGACGATCTTTTTTGTTAAAGGCTTCTAAAAAAGTACGAGTGGCGTTGGATGTTTCTGCATACATTTTGATGAATTCACCCCGCAGTTCTTCTAACGTTTCATCCGATAATTCGAGTGCCTGCATATCTTGGGAAGCCTTATCCATTGCATCGACGACTTGCACCATTGTTTGAGTTGTATCGGCCTCTTGGTTATCCGCACTCACCCTCACTTCTTCCAGTGCATTGGCGATCTCAATAATTTGATTGCATTGAGCAATTTTACTCGTGCCACAACCCGATACTAAGAAGAGAGCAACAGTAAAGAGAGAAGCGATCGCACTAGATTGAGGCAAACAACGCATTTCCAAATCTCCTACGAAGAGAGAATAATTTTCTATATATCCCAACAATAATAGCACTTCGAATCTTGTTCTCATTCATCGTTCGAGCTTATCCAAAGCATAAGTATTTTTTATTACAGTTTCGATTTGTGGCGATTCTCTCAATACAAACTAACCCATTTTCCTTCATCTTTTCCCGCGCATTTCTTTTTCGATACTTTGATAAAGACGATGATAATCAATTTTTGCATTGTGGCGTTTATCTGTTGGGATTTGCGAACGGATTTCGATTTTGGCGACCTTGGCAGCATCTAAAGTAACTTGTAGAGATTGCCAGTCGAATTGCTTTTTCTGTTGATATAATTCAACGAAGAGAATTCGTTTTTCTTGCCAAGAAACGATCGCCGATCGCTTGATTTCAGGATGGCAATTAACGGCACATTCGACAGCAAAAGGATAAAGAATGCCAAAGCGATCGCGAATACAGCCAGATCGCCGTCCTAGCAGCCACAATCGTCCCCATTCATCAAGATAACCCATATCTCCCGTACAATGCCAAATGGTATCATTGACGCGAATTTTATTAGTTTTCTCATCATTTTTATGTAAATACCCTTGCAAAACATGGTCGCCACTGACGAGAATTTCTCCCACTTCTCCTCTCGATACACAATAATTTTTAAATTCAGTTTCCGAGAGTGACGCGATCGCTTCTTCTGATGGAGAGAAAATCCGTAATTGAATTTTCGGAACGGGTTTTCCGACTAATAATCCGCGTCCCGATCGCATTTTCTGCCAAT
This sequence comes from Cyanobacteria bacterium P01_E01_bin.42, assembly GCA_039194995.1. GTDB lineage: Bacteria > Cyanobacteriota > Cyanobacteriia > Cyanobacteriales > Spirulinaceae > CCY15215. The sequence goes on from JBCCVR010000014.1 coordinate 45,534, forward strand.
CTATCCGCGCCATTTTTGCTTCGGAAATTGAGGCGATTGGTTCGGCTTCTGTGGAACCATAAACGATGGTAATTTCTGCTCTGGGAAACGTTTGTTTCAATTGGGAAAGGGTTCGCGGCATGACTGGCGCGCCGCCCACAAAAATCTTTTCGATTTGCGGTAAAGTTAGATTGCGATCGCGACACCAATCGAGCAAGCATTCTAAAAAAGCAGGAGAAGCAACCAAACGAGAAGGGTTATATTTTTGGATTTGTCGGATTGCGCGATCGGCTTTAATTCTTCCCGGAAAACGCAAGTCTACATCGGGAATTAAACTGGTTAAACCCGAAGCAAGATTGGCAAGCATAAAAATCGGTAAAGTCGAGAGTTCTAATTCTCCTGGTTTGAGTTGTAGGGTTCGGGTTAAGATTTGATATTGTGCGAGGAGAAATCCATGCGATCGCAAAGTCGCTTTCGGTTGTCCCGTACTGCCACTGGTAAAGGTTAATAAGGCAGGTGCATCCGGATCGCAAGGATAAATAGGAATGGAATGACTCTCGATAGAGGCAGATAAACTCTGAATTTTTCGCCAAGAAATCGTTTGTGGAAAAGGACAGCCCACACTAATTTTCAGGAAAACTTTACGCAATTGCAGGCAATTCAATTGCAAAAAATGTGCTTTTGTGCTACCAATAAAAACGCGAGGTGGGTAAAGTTGGCAACAGAGATCGATATACTGTTTTCCGGCAGAAGGATCGAGAAAAATTGCCACCAAACCCAGACGAAATACAGCCGCCAGAATAATATATAATTCGACAGAAAGGGGCTGAAAAATCAGTACGCCATCTTTTGCTTGTAATCCTTTCTGCTGAAATAATCTTGCCAAACGTTGAGAGGATTCTTCAAGCTCTCTAAAAGAGGTAATGCGATCGCGTTGAGTCCAAAAACGAGTCAAAAAATGCCTGCGATCGCGCTCGATAATAGCCGGAAAATGAGGAGATTGGAGAGCGCGATCGCAAAACAATTCTATTAAATTCATATTGTTACTGAATCATTCCTCTCCACTATTGACTATTATTGTTACTGAATCATTCTTCTCCACCGTGGAACGGGCATCTTGCCCGTGGAGAATTGATAATCGCGGAACAAGCAGGATGCGTGTTCCACGAGCGATCGATTTTTTCTTATTCGCTGAATGGTAAATTTACAACTTTGAGATGCACCCTTAAGGAGAGCGATCGCCGTATTAACTATTCACCTTCACCGAACTGCCGTGACTGCGAGGATCGTCAGGAGAGGCAGTAGGTTTAATCTTCGCTTCAAACTGAGAGACTTTACCCGTTGCGCGAGCGTAAGGCAAGGCAGAATTTGCAACTAAGGCGTTAATATCTGCCTCTAAAATAGAACGAGGTTGCTCCCCCAAGGATTCTCCCACAACTTCGCCTCGGGCATCCAAATAGACAAAATGGGGAATGCCATCGACTCGATAGCGCAAGATTTCTGGCAGCCACTTTGTATTATCGACATTGAGCATGACAAAATTGACAGTATCGCCGTACTCGTGCTTGATCGCTTCTAGATCCCCCGCCATTGCTTGGCAACTGGTACACCAGTCTGCATAAAATTCCATCAATGACGGTTTATCATTTTGTAGGGCGATATCTAACGGAACGGCAGCTTGAGCTTGACTATCGAGAGAAGAATCATTTCTATCGGTCTGGAAAGCAAAAAAGAGGGTAAAACTCAAAACAAAGGCAACCATTGCGATCGCAATTTTTCCCAAGCGACTATTCATAATGACCAACTACAAAATATTAAATGGCATTTTTTTTCTACTTTAGCAAATCATCTTCAAAAATAGGCGCTGATGAAAAAACGAGTTACTCTAATATTTCCCAAAAGAGCGGTACGAATGCCAGTTACTTATCGACTGGCAAAGGATTTTAATGTTGCCGCCAACATTATTCGAGCGCAGGTTGCACCCAATCAAATCGGGAAATTAGTCCTCGATCTTTTAGGTGAGATCGATGCCATTGAAGCGGCTCTCGAATGGATGCGATCGCAGGATATTGAGGTTTCCCTCGCCAGTCGAGAAATTCTCATTGATGAGGAAAGCTGCATCGACTGCGGTTTGTGTACGGGGGTTTGTCCGACGGGGGCATTGACCCTCGAGCCAGAAACCTTTAAACTACAGTTTCATCGGTCTCGATGTGTCGTTTGCGAACAGTGCATTCCAACTTGTCCCGTACAAGCCATCTCTACTAATTTTTAATGTCGCCTATATTGTCAAGTTTTTCCCATTCCTCGAATGCAGAACGAATCTGGTTCTGAAATACCGTCTCATCCTTCCAAGATGACCCGAGATCTCGATCTCGATACCACGCTCCAAGAACTTCCCCTCTATGACAGTCAGATATCGATCGCCTGTTTGGGGGTAGAACTTGCGGATCTGATTGCTCAAAATCCTCGACTCCCGGGGGTTTTATTAACCGATCGCGATGAATTAATCGGCATTGTTTCCCGTCGTCAATTCTTAGAATATTTATTGCTTCCTCAAGGTATGACTTTTTTTTTAGATCAACCTTTGCAAGTATTTTGGGGACACAATAATGCTGATATTTTGATTTTACCCGGAGATATGCCGATTTTAACGGCAATGCAAAAAGCCCTCAAGCGATCGTCGCGCATTATTGCCGATCCCATTGTCGTTCAACTGGACGCTTCACAATACAGAATTTTGGATTTTGGGCAACTCAGTCTCGTTTCTTGGCAAATTCGCGGTATTGAAACTCAAGTTCGCTACGAACGTTCTCAAGCACAAATGATTCAAACTGAAAAAATGGCGAGTTTGGGACGATTGGTAGATGGTATCGCTCACGAAATTCTCGATCCCGTAGGTTTTATTTGGGGAAATTTGACTCATATTTCTCGTTATAGTCAGGATTTATTAGAACTTATTTCGGTGTATGAAAATAATATTTCTGCTTCTTCTACAGAAGTTGACGAAGTTCGAGAAACGATTGAAGTGGACTACTTGCGAAAAGATTTTCCTCGAGCGGTAGAAAGCATTGAAACAGGTGCAAAACGCTTGCGAAATCTGGCGATGAGTTTGCAAAACTTTTGTCATGTCGATGAAGTTTATCCCAAACCTGCCGATCTTCATGCTTGTTTGGATGGTATTATTCTATTACTTAAAAGTCGTCTCGGTAGCGATATCTCGATCGTCCGGAATTACGGTCATTTACCCCCCATTGTCTGTTATATTGGCAAACTCACGCAGGTCTTTACGAATATCTTAACCAATGCAGTGGATGCCTTGCTCGATCGCGCTGCAACCCAAAAATGGAAACAAGAGTTCGATCGCGGTTACTTAGCTCAAAATCAACCGACTATTGAAATTGAAACCAAAATTATTCAGCGCGTCCCGGAATACGATTCAAACATTGACCAAAGATTTGTTTCAATTCGCATTCTCGATAATGGCATTGGAATGACCCCAAAACAACAAGAACAAATTCTCGCATCTTTTTCTGTGGAAAGACGAGCCGCAAAAGAAACAAGTTTGGCAGTCAGTTATCAAATTATTACCGCTAAACATGGTGGAATATTTAATTTTAAATCTCAGTTTGGAGAAGGGAGCGAGTTTGAAATTATTATTCCCTTACTTCAATGAATTTTGTTGTTCGTTGTTTGTTATTAGTTTATCTCCCCCTCTTGGGAGGGGGTTGGGGGGTGGGTTGTTCTTGGTTGTTGTGGATTCCCTATTAATAATGCAAGGGGATGAAAATTAGGGGGAGTAGGGCGATCGCTAAGCCGATCCAATCGATCCAGTTGAATTCGATGTTGCGATCGGGTTCGTCTAAGATTGCATCGACTCTTTCTTGCAAGCGATCGCTGGGACAGGGGCGGTTAAATTCGGCGCTGAGAGGGGTAAACTCGTGAAAAGGGGCGCTTACTGTTAATAATAGAGATTCTGCTAATACTAACCCATCAATTTGTTGACAGGCAAAGCGATCGGCACGCAGTTCTCGCAGAGCTAATAATTCTTCCCACAGCACCTCAGTTGTAGGCAACCAAAAAGTAATTCTCCGCAACCATCCCAACCAGAAAAATAAGAATGTATCGCGATAGTAAAGGTGTGCTTGTTCGTGGGAGAGAACCGCTTGTAAATGCTCTGTATCGAGGGTTTCTAATAAGCCTTGGCTAACTACTAATTCTGGTTCGAGAAATCCAATTTGAGCGCTATACAATCCCGAATCTTCTAATAAACGCGCTCGAATGTTTTTTTCAACGTTTTTTTCATTGATTGGTAGGGTAATTTGAGGATAGGAGCGAATGGTATCAAGAGAATTTTTCCCATCTCCAAACAACTTTAAGCACGCGATCGCAGCAAAAATCAAATAGGCGATCGCGAGATAATAACTCAAGTGTCCCGTTTCCATGCCGATCATCATCCCACGATCGCCCATGCAAACGATGGCAATTGCTGTGGTTAAGAATAAAAGGGGAGGCAAGGAAAAGGTAAATAGAGCCGCTTGCCAGCGATCGTGCCAATTTTGCAAGTTTCTCTGCCAACTCTTGCGTAAGGCGATCGCGCCACCTAAAATTATCAACATAAGGAATAAGTGCATTACTTTTCCTCCTTTCTCTTTTGTCGAATTGCACGCAAGCGAGAAGCAATGGCTTCTAATTGTTCGACGCTTCCTGCATCGAGACTATCGGCAAAAGCGGCAACAATATCCGGGTTACTCACCGCGAGAAAATTGTTAAGGCGATCGTGAGAATGCAAAACTTGCGCTTCTTTGCAGGAAACCAAGGGAGTCCAATAAAATGCCCGGCCTCTTTTTTCGCTTTTGACCCAGCCTTTGCCTTCCAAACGATTGAGAACTGTCGTGACAGAAGTGTAGGCGAGTTCGCGATCGGGATCTGTGAGAATGCGTTCGTGAATGTCTTTGACCGTAGCGCACTTAAAGTCCCAGAGAATTTGCAAAATCTCTTGTTCTAGGGGACCGAGGGACAATTTTTTGGGGCGGCGATCGGGCAATGGAGCCATGCTTCAGTGATTAGTTGTTGGTTATCAATTATCAATTATCAATTATTCATGAATTTTGAGAGATTATCAAGGTTTTTTCTTTTTTTCTTACTATCCTCGATGGTTCGTTCACAAAAACTGCTGCAAAACTTCTACCGTCATTGCGCCAGTTTTTGCCCAACTAAATTCGCTGGCACGGAGTAAACCCAATTCTCGTAAATTGTCCCGAAACGCCAGATCGGAGACCATTGTATTCATGGCGATCGCAATTTCTTCAATATTGTAGGGATCCACCAGTAGACCTGCTTCTCCCGTGACTTCAGGCAAGGAAGAGATATTAGAGGTAATCACGGGAGTACCACAAGCCATTGCTTCTAAAAGAGGAATGCCGAATCCTTCCCAAAGTGAAGGGAAGACAAGGGCGATCGCGCCATTTAAGAGCATCGGTAGTTTTTCATAGGGGACGTATTCCATGAATTTGACTTCATCTCGCACGTCTAATTCCCATGCCAGTTCTTGCCAGCGCGGTGTATAGCGATCGTCTGTCGGGCCTGCCAGCCAAAGCTCGTAATCTTTACAGTCTGGCAGGGAGGCAAAGGCTTGAATGAGACGCTCAATATTTTTGTAAGGATCTTGTCGTCCTAAGTAAAGGAAATAAGGACGACCTCGCCTCGGAATTAGTTCGAGGGGGCGAAAATGCTGGCGATCGTAAGCGAGGGGAATCGGGGTAATTTTATTGGCAGAAATATCGCAGAAATCAATCAGATCGTTGGCTGTGGCGACGGAGTTACAGATAATATAGCGAGCTTGAGAGACAACTCTCGGCAAGGCATAACGGTGATAATAATTGAGACGAGATTGGGGATTGGGGAAGCGCAGGGGAATAAGGTCGTGTACCATGACCACGAAGCGACACCGACTGTAGAGAGGGGCTTCCGGGACGGGAGAGAAGAGGAGGCGCGATCGCAATTGGCGATAGATAGCAGGGAGGCGAAATTGCGTCCACAACAGTCGCAAAACATGACCGCGCATTCCATATTCCGGGGTTAAGTAACTCGAAATCCGATGGCAATCATATTCGGGAATTTCTTCAGCACTCAAGAGAATTGGATTGAGGGGTTTTAAATGGGGGTAAAGATTGCGAGTATAGTTAACAATCCCTGTGGGTTTGGAAAAGAGAAATGATAAATTGACCAGCACGAATGCTTATACCTTTGGTTATTGGTTATTGTTGTTAGTTGTTGGGTGCCAATTTAAAAATTGATAGCTTATTGCAAACAAACCTATCAAAATTTGTAGTCTAGTGCTAGAACTTCGGCGACAATGGGTTTAATGTACTTTGCGATGATGTCTTGATGGAGGGGATGGGATTGATAGGCATCTAAACCCTCGCGATCGCTGAATCTGACGACTAAACCGTGGGTATAACCTCGAGCGCGATCGCAGAAGTTTTCCCCGCAGGATAAATCGACAATTGTAGGAATTTTTCCTTTCATCTCTTGTAATGCCGCGATCGCAACGGCGATCGCTTCTTTAGATGCACTTTCTTGCCATTTAAACAGGACGATATGTTCGATCATTCTTTTTCGGCTTTGCAGGTCTTGAATATTGTATCTTAAAATCCGTAGTTTTCAAGGCAATATATAGAATTTAATTTGAATTACTGAGATGAATCTTCATTATAACTCAACTCTTCTAAATTGATTTGATTGAGTTGATTTTTTGGAAGAAAAACACCTTTTAAATCTGCCCCTTTTAACGTAATTCCCTGTAATTTTGCTTCTCGTAAATTGACCCGAAACAAAATGGCTTCGCTCAAATTAGCATTGGTTAAATTGGCATCTTCGAGATCGACATTCGTGAGTTCTGTTTTGCGTAAATTAACCCCATCTAAATTCGTTCTGCGGAAATAAGAGCGGGTTAAATCGCAACCGCGTAAATCGGCAAAACTCAGATTGCAATCGAGCAATTTTGCCCCCGTTAGATCGGCATTGCGCAGATCGACTCCTTGCAAACAAACCCTCTCTAATTCAACTCGCGTCAAATCTGCACCCCGCAAATCTGCTAAAGTAAAATCGGATTCTCGAACGATCGCGCCTGTCATATCCGTTTTTCTTAAATCCGCTCGCGCGAGACTGACTTGATTTAATTGTGCTTTCCGTAAAACGGCTCGGCTAAGATCGACACTGGCAAAATTAACATTGTTTAAAATTGCCCCACCGAGATCGACTCCTAAAAGATCGGCACCTTGGAGATCGGCTTCTGTTAAGGTAATCTCTTTTAAAGAGACGTGAGGAGCAATTAAATACGCTCCCAACTCGGCAAGATCGAGGCGATCGGGATAAATGGTTTGATGATTGTAAACGGCTTTATTTAAAAGCACGCCGTTTAAATTAGCATTGCTGAGATCGGCACCGCTTAAATTAGCACCGCTTAAGTTGGCACCGCTTAAATTAGTTCCGATCAAAAAAGCGCGAATTAAATTGGTACGCCGTAAATCGGCATTTTTGAGATCGGCATTATTTAAATTCGCACAACTTAAATTCAGACCTTGTAAAGAAACGCCCGGGGCTAATAAATATGCTGACAATTTTTGGATGTTTAAATTTTCCGGAAAAATGGTACGATTGCTGTAAAGCGCTCCTTTTAAATCGGTTCGATTGAGGTGAACTCCTCGTAAATCCGCACCGCTTAAATTTGCCCCCATTAAATTCGCATTCGTCAAATTTGCGCCGACCAAATTCGCTCCCTTTAAACTAGCCGCAGAAAGATTTGTTCCCACTAATTCCGTGCCAATGAGATTGGCTTCCCCGAGATTGGCTTCTCTTAAATTGGCATCGGTTAAATTCGCTAAATTGAGAATGGCTCGCGTTAAGATGCCTCGGCTTAAATTCGCACCTTGGAGATTGACTTCAATTAAGTCTGCATAGCTGAGAATGGCTTCCCTTAAATCGGCTTCCCTCAAATCTGCGCCGCGAATATTGGCTCCTTTTAACTCCGCGCCTGTTAAATTTTTGCCCCTAAGATTTTGCTGTCTTAGATCCAGACGATTGAGAAAATCACCAGTACTCATGCGATCGCATTGTTTGTTTTTATTCTATTTAACGCAACATTAGGAAAACCGACTGTAACAAACCAATAACAAAACCGAGAATACCTCCCAAATTAACAATTGCTTGCAGTTCGCTTTTGACAATCCCTTGAATGGTCGTTTCTAATTGAGCCGGAGAGGTTGCCTTGATGCGGTTGACGATGACGCGATCGATCGCCAAAATAGGAATCACCCGAGCCACTAATTTTTCTAAATCTCGCTCTAAATAACGTTCGAGAATGAGGGCGAGTTCCCAACTAATGGTTTCGAGAGAATCATTGAGAACTTCAGAATCCTGCAATCGCTTGATTAAAATTGTCGAGAGTTTATCCCAATCAATGGACGTTCCCAACCCTTTGATCAGACCGCTTCCCTTATCTTGAATATAAACCCGTACCGTTTCGCGGGTGGTTTTGCGGAGTTGGCGCACGGTGGAAAGGGGAAGATTTTCCAAGGAAAGATTTTGCAACCACCGACGCAGGCGATCGCGAATTTCTAAAGATAAAATTAACTCTTGCAAGCGAGCATTGGTAATTTCTTTTTCATCCAAACAAAAGGTACGCAACCGAGCCAGAGAGTTTTTTACCCCGAATAAATTGGCGACTACCCAGGTGGTGCCGCTCGTTTTTTCCCGAAAGCCCGCATCGATAATTTCAATATTGCGATCGGTGAGAAAGTCGATAATCGCCTGTCGCAGGAGATCCGGCGGTAAAACGGCTTGTAAGAGCCAATCGGCAAATTGACGCGCTTGGGGGTCGCTGAGGCGGAAATCCAAGAGAACGCGATCGAAGATACCGTCGATTTGATCTTTGAGAAAGTCTTCCCGTCTGGCAAAAACCTGAATGAGGCGAGGCAGGGAATTACTAAACAAATCCCGTAAAATAGCAGCGAGAATTTTAGCGGTTTTCTGTTCCTTATCGGCCTGAATTTGCTCGATTGCCAGGCGCAGAAGCCACAAGAGAGCGCTTTGGACGCGATCGGGGGTTAACAGCCGTTTGGCTAAGTTTTGCAGTTCTCGGGGGGTGAGTAGCGACCCCATAATCGTATCGGAAATGCGTTGGGCGAGGCGCTCTTGGTTGCGCGGAATTAAACCCGGAGTAAAAGGGAGGCGACGCTTACCCACATAAATCGGCTTATACGGCCGAAATAACATTTGAATGGCTAAATCATTGGTAAAATAGCCAATAATTCCTCCCGCAATGGGAGGGATCGCAAGAATCCAAAGATCGGACATCTGATTCAGTTATCAGTTATCGGTTATCAGTTATCGGTGAACAGCAATGCTCTGAGCCTGCCTATCCGTTAACAATCATTTTTCCAGAACTAAAACGCCCATTATTCCCCCGCTAATGGGATAGTGGACGGCTATTTTAAATCCGGCTTCTTTTCCTAGCTTAACTTGTTCTGCGCCCGGGGGAAAACGTTCCAAACTGGGGAAAATATACTCATACTCGGCTTTCAGGTCGAATTTTGCGGCGGTGGGAACGACAATATTATCGAGATACCATTGTTGAAAGGCTTGCAGAATGGGGAGAGTGGGGCGGTGAAAGTCCAAAATTGCAACTTTTGCACTGGGTTTGAGAACCCGATGCAATTCTGTCAGGGTGAGGGGAATATCGGGGATGTTTCGCAAGCCGTACCCCATTGTGCCGCAGTCAAAATAATTATTGGGAAAAGGCAAGTCGATCGCATTGCCTTCAACCCATTGAATGGAGGGAGGAGGAATCATCTTCGCGGCTTTTTCCCACGCGATCGCCAGTTGTCGCGCAGAAAAGTCTAAGCCGATCGCCTGTCCTTCCTTTCCTAACCGTTCTGCCAGTAAAAAGGCAAGATCGCCACTACCGCAGCAGACATCTAAAGCGCGATCGCCGGGTTGGGGATTCGCCCATTTTACGGTCATTTGCTTCCAAATGCGATGCGCTCCCCAACTTAAATCTTGATTGAGGCGATCGTACACGGGAGCAATGCGATCGAACAGTCTTTGGATATCAGAATCAGCCATTTTTACGAACCCATTTTCACAAATCTCGCATCATTCTCGTATTATCCATTACTCGTTGCAACCAATGCTAAAACAGCTTGTTGAGCGGCGAGGTGAATGAGTTTGATTTCTTCTTCGTTGGGTTTGGGAGATTCAGTCCATTGCAACGATAGGACGGCCAGAACGCGATCGCGGAATGTGAGGCATAACATTAAATGAACCTTGACGGCGGCATTTTTATAGGCTTCGCTCGGGGGTTCGCTGCGACTGTCATTGACCCACACTTCTGTTTTTCCAGAAGCCAGAACCCCTTGAATGAGGGGATCTTCTTCTAATGTTAAGGGCACGGCTTCGGCTTTCCCATAACTGCCCGACTTTCCCAAACTCTCTCCGGCAACGGCCTGAAAAATACAGCCATCCGCCATGAAACTTTCACCGAAGGCTTTGGCGAGGGGTTCGAGACAGTCTTCCATCGTTGCTTGAGAGCCAGCTACTGCTGCGATCGCTCCCAAGAGAGTGGCTTGTTCGTTGGCGCGGAGGAGTTCTTCCGTGCGTTCTTTGAGAACTTTGTACGTGTCAGCGGCGCGATCGACGACTTCTTTTAATTCGTTGGGATCCCACGGTTTCGTAATATATTTATAAACTTGTCCCGAATTAATGGCTTCGACTAAATCTTCAACATCTGTAAATCCCGTCAAAATAATGCGTACCGTATCGGGAAAATCGGGGACGGTTTTGCTTAAGAACTCCGTTCCCTTCATCTCTGGCATTCTCTGATCGGAGATAATCACGGCCACTTCCCCTTCCGCCTGTAAAACGTCCAAGGCATTAACACCACTATCTGCCTTGTAGACTCTAAAATCTCGTCGGAAAGTCCGATAGAGCAAATCGAGATTGTCGGGTTCGTCATCGACAACGAGCATCTTGGGTTTTTTCGGTCTTTCCATGCTGGTTATTTGGCGCGTTACATTATCAAGATCGGACGAGGAATAACTCATAACCTATACAAGTTGTATCTGTAAAAATTTGGATTGTCGAATCCCGGGAGAAAAATTTCACCCCTATCTATCTTCTCCTGTTCTCCAATCCTATCAGGAGTTAATCCCCTTGCACCCTTTCCCTTGTAAGGCGGGATCCTTATCTTAACTCGGTTTGGTTAACTTGAGCGGGTAAGGGTTGAAGGTCGCCCTTCTTCCCTCCCCTAAGAACCGTGCGTGACAGTCTCCCATCACACGGCTCAAGCCTTACTTCAAGCCTTGGACTTGGGTTTAGAGTGTACCTGTTTATGACACGCTTTGTGTAAGTGGATGAGATTCTCTTTGTCATCAGAGCCACCTTCTTTCACAGGTTTGATATGATGGGTTTCGATTTCCTCACCGTTGAATAGGCTGTCATTGCAGATCGGACATTTCCAATTTTGTTCTTTGGCGATTTGTTCATATTTTGAACCTTTTGCCCAATATTTCTTGCCGTCTTTTTCTTGACGTTTTTGCCAGTATTCGCTGAGAGAGGGGTCATCAGGGCTAAACTGTCCTTTGACTTTGATGTGCCTAATAATGGGTGTACTACTGATATTGTAAAGGATGTGAAAAGTTTTCTTTCCTTGTTTATCAGTCCCTTGACACATGAATGTCCAATTATCCCCTTTATACCGCGAGTAATAACGATTTTGAACCCATGTTTTTGATTTGTTGGGATGCCGTCTTTTTGCCCAACGCCAGAGGTAAAGTTTTACCCGATTGTGGATATAACTGAAGGCTTGCTTGCTAACTGCACCTCTATAGTAGTTAGCAAAACCTCTGAGAAGTGGGTTTAAGATTGCGATCGCTTCATCTTGAGTGTTAGTTTTCATCTGTGATAGAGTTTCTCCCATCTTTTTGCAGAAAGCTAGCACCTTTTTCTTTTGAGGCTTAATCAACAATTTGCCATTGTAATGGCGGAGATTAAACCCTAAGAAATCGAATCCATCATCAATGTGGGCTATCCTTGTCTTCTCAGTGCTGATTTCTAGTCCTCTTTGAGATAACCATTGCTTTATCTGGATAAGCACTTCTTCTAAGGATTCCTTATCCTTAGATGTGATAACAAAGTCATCAGCATATCGGATGATGCCTAGCTTTGGGTTATACTGTTTAACGTATGTTTCTAACCCGTGCAGCCCGATATTGGCAAGTAGCGGGCTTATTACACCACCTTGGGGAGTGCCTGTCTCAGTTGGGTTATGTTTCCCTTTGTCGATAAATCCAGCTTTTAGCCATTCTTTGATTAGTTCATTTTTTGGGAATGAATCAATCGTATTGAGAATGGATTCATGGGCAATGTTATCGAAGAATCCTTTGATGTCAGCGTCTAAAACCCAAGTGTCCCGTCCATTTTTTAGCCTCAGAAAGCATTGTTCAATGGCATCGTGACAACTTCTTCCGGGTCGAAAGCCATAGGAATTGGCTTCAAACATCGCTTCCCATTCGGGTTCTAGTGTGTTTTTGACTATTGCTTGCGCGACTCTATCTCTCACGGTGGGAATACCAAGAGGACGTTTCTTACCGTTAGATTTGGGAATGTAGACCCGTTTAGTAGGTTTTGATTTTGGCATTTCCCATTCTTTGGTAAGTTTCACTCGCTGTGCAGGGGTATTGATTACCTCCTTATCAATCCCTGCTGTTTGCTTTCCGGCGTTAACCTGAGTAATTTGTCGGATACTTAGCAATAGATTTGAGCGGCTTTTGAGTAACAGTTTTTGCAGTCTTCTTAGCTGCTTCCACTGACCAAGTTTTCTGGCACGAAAGATTCTTTGACGTAGATTCTTAACAATTTTACGAGCCTTTTTCCAGTTAATCTGCTCAAGGGGTGACAAGCAGGCTGAAAAGCGTGTGGAGAAAGGAACTTGGCAAACGTCCCCAAAAAGAATAGAGTTGTCTAGACCGACAACTCTATGAAAAA
>JBCCVR010000015.1:0-58347 GCA_039194995.1 Cyanobacteria bacterium P01_E01_bin.42
CCCCCATTGTGGGCGCAGCGCCGCCCCCAAACCCCCCGCGCAGGGCTTCGCTATATTTGGATTGTCTCCACATCTAAAAGTGCTTTTATAACCCATAAGAATGAGCAAAATACTTCAGTTCGGAGTTGGAATTGATTTTACTCCTTGAGCGGATTTGATATAAGTTTGCGATCGCGCCAAATTAAGCAATATTGCCGGATATTCTGGGTCGATCGCGATCGCGTTAAAATAATATCGTTTCGTCGCTCATTCTGCGTTAATGACCCTCACTACCTACAAATGGACGATCGATCGCTATCATCGGGCGATCGCTGCGGGATTATTTGAAGACCAATCCCTAGAACTTTTGCGAGGAGAACTTATCGTTATGCCGCCAGAACGAGAATCTCATGCTTATCACAATAGCGAAAGCGGCGACTATTTGCGAAATTTACTCGGAATTCGCGCTAAAGTCCGAGAAGCGCATCCGATTACACTTCCTGATGATTCGGAACCTATACCCGATCTGGCGATCGTGCGTCCTCTGGGTACGGTTTATCGCGATCGCCACCCGCAACCCCAAGATATATTTTGGTTGGTGGAAATTGCTAATACAACCTTAACTAAAGACCTCACGGAGAAAAAAGCCATTTACGCCGAGGCGGGAATTCTGGAATACTGGGTGTTAAATTTACGAGATCGCGAACTGATTATCTTTAAGGATTTAGAGAATGGTTCGTATACTACTCGTCAAACTCTTCTCGCGGGGATGATTTCTCCCCTCGCTTTTCCCGATCTGCTGGTTTCGGTACGGCATTTAATCGATCCCTAGGCGATCGCTTTCTTTTACTCTTTACGCTTTATTTTCAATGGATGCAGCTTTACAGAATAAAATTGTCTCTTTTATTTGGGCGATCGCCGATGATTGTTTGCGCGATGTTTACGTGCGCGGGAAGTATCGTGATGTTATTTTACCGATGTTTGTTTTACGGCGTTTGGATTGTTTGTTGGAGGAGACGAAGGAGAATGTTATCGAGGAGGTACGCTTTCAACGAGAGGAGGTAAAGTTAACAGATTTAGATGCTGACGGGTTGACAGTTGCGGCGGGTTATGTTTTCTATAATATCTCCGATTGGACGCTGAAAAAGTTGGTCAAAACGGCCTCGAATAATCGGCAAATTTTGGAGGCGAATTTTCTGACTTATTTGGATGGGTTTAGCGAGAATGTCAAGGAAATAATCGAGAAATTTGAACTCAGAAATCAGATTCGACGTATGGGAAATGCAGATGTGTTATTGGATGTTCTAGAAAAGTTTACCAGCGATGATATTAATCTCAGTCCTCACGAGATTATGACTGCGGATGGGCGCAAGTTACCGGGATTAACCAATCTAGGAATGGGGTATGTTTTTGAGGAGTTGATCCGCCGTTTTAATGAAGAGAATAATGAGGAAGCGGGAGAGCATTTCACGCCGCGAGAGGTGATTCAGTTGATGACGCATTTATTATTTATTCCGGTGAAAGATGACTTAGCACCGACTATTTTAGTTTACGATGGGGCTTGCGGATCCGGGGGAATGCTGACGGAATCTCAGAATTTTATTCTCGATCCGGTGGGGAAGATTGGGGGCGCAGATTGTCAGGTTTCGTTATATGGAAAAGAGGTGAATAGGGAGACTTATGCGATCTGTAAGGCGGATATGATGATTAAGGAAAATGACCCGGAAAATATTAAGTTCGGTTCGACGTTGGCGTTAGATGAGTTTCAGGGTTTGAAGTTTGATTTTATGCTCTCCAATCCTCCTTATGGGAAGTCTTACAAGGCAGATCAAAAGTTTATTGTAGAAAAGAAGGAGGTTCTCGATCCACGCTTTCAAGTACCGTTAAAGACGTTTCAAGGAGTTGAGGAAATCTGCCCGGCATTGCCGCGATCGTCGGACGGTCAGTTATTATTTTTAATGGATATGGTGAGCAAAATGAAGCCCCTTTCGATGAGTCCTTTGGGGTCGAGAATTGCTTCGGTTCATAATGGTTCTTCTTTGTTTACGGGGGATGCGGGAAGCGGAGAGAGTAATATTCGCCGTTATATTATTGAAAATGACTGGCTCGAGGCGATCGTGCAGTTACCGCAGAATTTGTTTTACAATACGGGAATTACCACGTATATTTGGATTCTTTCTAATAAAAAGTCTCCCGATCGCTGGGGTAAGGTGCAGTTAATCGATGCGTCCCAGTTATATCGCAAGTTACGGAAGAATTTAGGGGCGAAAAATTGCGAGTTTGCGCCGGAACATATCGAGGAAATTACGGATATTTTCCTAGAAATGCAGGAAGAGGGCATCTCAAAGGTATTCGATAATGAGGATTTTGGCTTTTATAAGGTGACGATCGATCGCCCTTTACGATTGGCAGTAGAAATGACAGGCGATCGCCTTGAAAATTTGCGTTATGCTTCCGGGTTGCGGGAAATTATGGCATGGTGTTACGAACAGTGGGGCGATCGCGTTTATACGGATTTATCGGCGTTACAAGCGGAGATTGAGAAGTATATCGAGGGGGAAGAATTGAATCTTTCGGGGAAACAGCGCAAGGCTTTATTTTCGCTTTCCACTTGGGAGAAACAACGGGAGTTATTGACGGTTGCGGAGAAGTTACAGGAGGAGATCGGGGAGGATTTATATTTAGATTTTAACATCTTTTCTCTGGTTTTCGAGCGGGAGTTGAAAGGATTGGGAGTGAAGTTAGGGGCGGCGGAGAAAAAGCAGATTTTTAATGCGGTGAGTTGGAGCGATGAACGCGGGGAAAAGGTCGTTAAGAGGGTGCATAAGTTGAAGGGAGAGAAGTTAGAAAAGCTATTAGCGGAGTTAGAAACGACGGCGGAAAATTTAGCGGATTTTGGTTTTTGGCCGGAGGAAAAGTCGGGGGAATGGATTGAGTATGAAACCGATAGTCAGTTGCGGGATACGGAAAATGTGCCGTTGAATTACGATCCCCCCCAGCCCCCCTTAATAAGGGGGGAGAATTTAGAAAATTCTTTCTTCATAAGGGAGGAGAATGCGAGTTTTTTGAAAGGGATGGAAAGTGCGATCGCTTGCATTCATGCTTACTTTTTAAAGGAGGTACGTCCCCATGTTGAAGATGCTTGGATTACCCTCGAAAAGACGCAAATCGGCTACGAAATCAGTTTTAATAAGTATTTTTATCAACATCAGCCGTTACGCAGTTTGGAGGAGGTTACGGCGGAAATTTTGCAGTTAGAACGGGAGACGGAGGGATTATTAAAACAGTTGGTGAGTTTTGATACCCTAGGAGAGGAAAGCGATCGCGAGGAGGCATAATGGCAGCAAAGGACACATTTCACGATGCGGTGAAGAACGGATTGCTGAGGGAGGGATGGACGGTGACGCACGATCCGCTATATCTTAAGTTTGGAACTGCTGGACTGTATATCGATTTGGCAGCAGAACGTATTCTAGCGGCTCAAAAAGGGCAAGAAAAGATCGCAGTTGAAATTAAAACCTTTGGGGGAGATTCTCTCGTGTTTGATTTTCATCTCGCGATCGGTCAATTTGTTAATTACCAAGTTACACTGGAGAATAAGGAGCCATCTCGTTTGCTTTATCTGGCAGTTCCGCAGGAAATTTACGAGACGTTTTTTCAGTCTTTGCTTGCTAAGGCTGTTATTCAAAAATATCAAATTCCGCTTATTGTTTATAATCCCGAAACTGAGGAGATTTTAGAATGGTTGACCTAGAAAAATATCGACAAATTGTTCGCGATCTATTACAAGAAATTTACGGTTACAATACGTCAGGAAGCAATCATGGAATAGAGTCTCAGCTT
The DNA here is from genome assembly GCA_039194995.1 of Cyanobacteria bacterium P01_E01_bin.42. Lineage (GTDB taxonomy): Bacteria > Cyanobacteriota > Cyanobacteriia > Cyanobacteriales > Spirulinaceae > CCY15215. The sequence goes on from JBCCVR010000015.1 coordinate 3,823, forward strand.
GTTCTCGATATGGAACGAGATCACTATCTTTTGATTGATGTGGGATGGGAACAAAATCAATTTATTTACGGGACGAGTATTCATATTGATATTAAGGAGGATAAGATTTGGATACAGCGCAATAATACTGAGGTTCAGTTGGCAAAATGCTTGGTCGAACGGGGAGTATCTAAGGATAATATTGTTATTGGCCTGCACTCTCCGTTTATGCGAAAATATTCTGACTATGCGGTAAGTTAGCGATCGCCAATAAGGAGGCATAATGGCAGCAAAGGATATTACCAGGACGAGGTAAAGCACGCTCTAGAAAAGCAGCAATGGTGCATTACAGCCGATCCTTTACTGTTTAAGTTTGGTGGCGTTAAGTTTTTAATCGATCTTGCAGCAGAGGGAGTATTAAGGGTCGATCGCGGGGATGAAAAAATTGCGGTTGAAATTAAAAGTTTTCTCAACCCCTCTACGGTGACTGATTTTTATGCTGCTTTGGGTCAGTTTTTGAGCTATCGTGTCGCTTTGGAGGCAACTGAACCGGAAAGAGTGCTTTATCTGGCGATTCCTTTGGATACCTATCAAACTTTTTTTCAGTTGGAATTTACTCGCACCACCGTGCGGAGTTATCAAGTAAAATTAATTGTATATGATGACGCGAGGGAGGAGATCGTACAATGGATAAGTTAGCCAGCTATCGTCAGTATATTCAGGATTTGTTATCGAAGTATCATTCGTGGGAAAGACCGAATGATACTTTTGAGTCACAGTTATTGTTTGATGAGAAACGAGATCATTATCTCTGGTTGGATGTGGGTTGGAATGGATCGACTCGGATTTATGACCCCATTATTCATTTCGATATTAAGGATGGTAAAATCTGGTTGCAGCAAAATAATACGGATCTCGATCCGGCTGAGGATTTGCTGGCATTGGGGGTGATGCGAGAAGAAATTATTCTCGGTTTACATCCTCCTTACAAGCGAAAATATACGGACTATGGGGTTGCTTGAAAGGGCGATCGCATGATGGGATAATGAAGAGCGATCGCTTTTATCTATTTTGGTCACTGCGATCGCTCGGGTTTTGCTTTTACGGGTTTAAGGAGGTTTGATGGGGGATTTTCCTCGGTACGAACGGTATAAGGAGAGTGGGGTTGAATGGTTGGGAGAAATTCCCGAACATTGGAATATTTTAAAAAATAAGTTTCTATTCAAAGAAAAAAAGGAAACTGTTGGTTCAAATTCAAATAAATTTATCCTTTTGTCTTTAACTCTAAACGGAGTGATTGCAAGAGATATGGATAATCCACAAGGAAAATTTCCTGCTGAGTTCAATACTTATAAAATTGTTGAACCAAATAATTTGATCTTTTGCTTGTTCGATATTGAAGAAACACCTCGTACAGTTGGTCATTCAGAACAAAGAGGCATGATAACTGGTGCATACGATATATTTGAGTGTAATTCAAAAATTTATAGTCGATATATTTACTATTATTACCTTTATTTAGACTTTAACAAGCGTCTTCAACCACTATATACAGGATTGAGAAAAGTTATTAAGCGAGATTCATTTTTAAGTATTAAATCACCTGTTCCACCCTTTGAAGAACAGAAAAAAATTGCAGATTTTCTCGATCGCAAAACCTTAGAGATCGAAAATGCGATCGCCAAAAAACAACGCCTGATCGAACTCCTCGAAGAACAAAAAACCATTCTCATTAATCAAGCGGTGACAAAAGGTTTAAATCCCGATGTACCAATGAAGGATAGCGGAATTGATTGGATCGGAGAAATTCCCGAACATTGGGAAATTAAACGAGCAAAATATATTTTCAAACAAATTGATGAACGTTCAGAAACAGGACAGGAGGAATTATTATCTGTTTCTCATATAACAGGAGTCACACCGCGTTCTGAAAAAAATGTTTCTATGTTTATGGCAGAAGATTATACAGGTTCAAAAATTTGTAAAAAAGACGATCTAGTTATGAATATTATGTGGGCTTGGATGGGTGCTTTAGGAATTTCTCCACAAACAGGTATTGTTAGCTCTTCTTATGGTGTATTTCGCCACAAAACCACAAATCAGTTAAATTCTTGGTATATTGAGAATTTGTTAAGAAGCACAGAATATATTGCTGAATATAATCGCCGATCTACGGGTCTTCGTTCATCTCGTTTGCGACTCTATCCAGATGTTTTTTTAGATATGGTAATATCTCTACCCTCCAAAAACGAGCAAGATAGAATAGAAAAAATCATTAAAAAACAAACAAAAATGATCGATAACGTTGTTAAAACAATAGAAACTGAAATAGAAAAACTCAACGAATTAAAACAAATTCTTATCTCTCAAGCCGTCACCGGAAAAATCAAAATCTAACCTCCCACAACACTAAAAGTAAAATCGTTCATTATAATGCTCATATTTTGAATTGAAAGACAAAGCGATCTAGACAAAAAAATTGTAGAGAATTATCATAGAAATTAGCGATCGCCCTCAATAACAACGATAACCATGAAACTCGAAGAAATCAAAACCATTCTGCGCCAAAATCTGCCCCAAATCCAGCAAAAATATAGAGTGCGACAATTAGGGATTTTCGGCTCATTTGTTCGGGGCGAACAAACCGATCGCAGCGATATCGATTTATTGGTAGAATTCGATCCCGATGTTCGCTTTGGACTCCTAACATTTTGTCAAATCGAAAACGAACTCGGGGAATTGCTCGATCGCCAAGTCGATCTTGTCATGAAAGACGGACTCAAACCCCGCATTGGCGAACGAATTTTACAGGAGGTCATTTATTTATGAGTCCTCGCCGAATCGATGATTACCTGCAAGATATTTTAGATGCGATCGTCACCGCCCGAGAATTTATTGCGGGTATAACAGTAGAAGAATTTGAAAGCGATCGTAAAACCATTTTTGCGGTTACTCGTGCCATTGAAATTGTAGGAGAAGCAACCAAACAAATTCCAACCGATGTGCGCGAAAAATATCCTCAAATTCCTTGGAAAAGTGTTGCTGGAATGCGAGATAAACTCATTCATCAGTATTTTGGCGTAAATGTTCGCATTCTTTGGGATACCGTACAGCAAGATTTCCCTACCTTTCAGCCTATTATTACTCAAATGCTCGAAGATTTATCAAACTCGGATTCTTAACGGACAATAACAACAACTACGATCGACAAAACTAGCGATCGCCTTAGACAAAAAATTTGCAAAGAATTATCATAGAAAAATGTCCTCTCCTTAACTTAAAAAACAAATGTTCAATGAAACTCAACCCAATATCCTCGATCGCGAAACCATTCTTTCAGCTTTGAGCGATCGCCAAGAAACAATTGACAGTTTTGGGGTGCATTCCCTCGCCTTATTTGGTTCTACCGCCCGCAACGAAGCCACAGAACAAAGCGACCTCGATTTTCTGGTAGAATTTGAAGGGATGGCAACCTTCGATCGCTACATGGATTTAAAATTTTTTCTTGAAGACCTATTTAATAAACCCGTAGACCTCGTAACGAAGCGATCGCTCAAACCCCAAATTCGTCAAACCGTCTTAGAGGAAGCGATCGATGTCGCGTAGCTTAAACTTATACTTAGATGATATTATCGAAAGTATCGATAAAATCGAACGTTATACAACTGGAATGACGCTAGAATCCTTTGTTGCAGACGAGCGTACTTTTGATGCAGTTGCCCGCAATCTGCAAATTATAGGTGAAGCTGTAAAAAATATTCCCACGAATTTGCGCGATCGCTACTCTGAAATTGAATGGCGAAAAATTGCTGGACTGCGAGATTTTCTTGCTCATGCTTATTTTTCTATTGATGATGAAATTATCTGGGATATTATCCAAACAAAATTAACCGATCTCTATCGCTGTGTTACCGTTATGAAAGCAAATCTCTGAGTTATGGTAAGAAACGATAGAAAAATCTAGCTCAACGCGATCGCATTCCCCCAAAAGAAGCTAATATCTAACGTAGGAGTCTCGCCGATCTCCAATAACATTACCTGCCCGATTCAATATGGTGACAAAAGCCGACGAAAAAGCCCTCGAAGACCTCATTTATACCCGCCTCCTCGCCAATGGCTACCAGGCAGGCAACCCCAAAGACTTCGATCGCAAATTCGCCATCGATACGGCTAAATTTTGGCAATTCCTCGAAAAGACGCAACCCGAAGAACTCGACAAACTCAGAGATCGCCCCAACTGGCAACAACTGGTCTTAACGCGATGCGATCGCCTCCTCAACAAATACGGCATCCTCGCAACCCTGAAAAAAGGCATTGACATCGATGCCGCCCATCTCACCTTATATTACTGCCAGCCCTATAACGACCTCAACCCGAAAATTACAGCCGACTTCGAAGAAAATATCTTTTCTGTGAGTCGGCAAATTCATCATTCCCAAGAAACCGGGCAAAAATCCATCGATCTGGTACTCTTTCTCAACGGACTGGCGATCGCAACGATCGAACTGAAAAACCCCCACACCGGACAAACGGTATATCATGCCAAGAAACAATACTGCGATCGCGATCCCAGAGTAACCCTGCTGCAATTTACTCGCTGCATCGTTCATTTTGCCGTCGATCCCAATGAAGTTTGGATGACAACCCAACTCAACGGCAAAAACACCTTTTTTCTTCCCTTCAATAAAGGACACCATCACGGCAAAGGCAACCCCCCCAACCCCGACGGGCATAAAACCGCCTATCTTTGGGAAGAAATCCTACCTCGAGAAAGTTTCGCAGATATCCTCGAAAAATTCGCCATCCTCATCCCCGATCGAGACGATAAAAACAAAAAAACCCTCTTTTTCCCTCGTTACCATCAACTCGATGTCGTCCGCAAACTCCTCCACCACGCCGAAACTCACGGATCCGGGCAAACTTATCTCATTCAACATTCCGCCGGATCGGGAAAATCCAACTCCATCACCTGGACTGCCTACCAATTGATCGAACTTTACCCACCCGGACGAGATAGCCCCCTCTTTGACTCTGTTATCGTCGTCACCGATCGCCGCAACCTCGACAAACAGATCCGCAACACCATCAAGAGTTTTTCCCAAATTAAGAATATCATCGCCCCCGCCTATCGTTCCCGCGACCTGAAAACCGCCCTCGAAAGCGGCAAAAAAATCATTATCACCACGATCCAAAAATTCCCCTTTATCGTCGATGGCATCGAAGACTTAAGCGATCGCACCTTTGCGGTGATTATCGACGAGGCGCACTCCTCCCAAAGTGGAGAAGCCGCCGACACCCTCAACGCCACCTTAAACAGCGACGCAAGCGAAGAACCCGAAGACGTACAGGATCTGGTCTTACAAGCCATTTCCCGCCGCAAACTCAGCCCCAACGCCTCCTATTTCGCCTTCACCGCCACCCCAAAAAATACCACTCTCGAAAAATTCGGCACGGAACAACCCGACGGCTCTTTTGCACCCTTCCATCTCTACTCCATGAAACAGGCGATCGAAGAAGGCTTTATTCTCGATGTCCTTGCCAACTATACCACCTATCGCAGCTATTACGAGATCCAAAAAGCCGTAGAAGAGAACCCCCTTTTCGACACCGCCAAAGCACAAAAGAAACTTCGCGCTTATGTAGAAACTCACGAAACCACCATCGCCGCCAAAGCCGAAGTGATGTTAAATCATTTTATCGAACGGGTTTGGCAGCCGAAAAAGCTCAAAGGTCAGGCCAAAGCCATGATCGTCACCCAAAATATCGAGACCGCCATTCGCTATTTTTTCGCCATTAGAGACGCGATCGCCCGCCTGAACCTCCCCTGGGGTGCGATCGTCGCTTTCTCCGGTAAAAAGAGCCTCGACGGCAACGAATACAGCGAAGATCTTCTCAACAATTTCCCCAGTAAAGATATCCCCGAAAAATTCAAAAGCGACCCCTATAAAATCCTCATCGTTGCGAACAAATTCCTCACCGGATTTGACGAACCCTTGTTGCATACCATGTACGTGGATAAAAAATTGCAATCCGTCCTCGCCGTGCAAACTCTCTCCCGCCTCAATCGTTGCAATCCCAAAATGGGAAAACAAGATACTTTCGTTCTCGACTTTTACAACACCGTTGACGATATTAGAACCGCCTTCGACCCTTTTTATACCGCCACCACCCTCAGCGAAAGAACCGATCCCAACGCCCTCCACGATATCAAAAACGACCTCGACGATACGGGAATCTACGATTGGCACGAAGTCGAAACCTTTTGCGATCGCTTCTTTAATAATACTCCCCCCGACCAACTCAGCCCCCTCTTAGACACCGCAAGCGATCGCTTTAACTGGGAACTCGACCTCGAAGAAGCCGAAAAAATCGACTTTAAAATTAAAGCCAAACAATTCGTGAAAATATACGGACAACTTGCCTGTTTATTGCACTTCAATAATCCCAACTGGGAACAACTCTATTGGTTTCTCAAATTCCTGATTCCCAAACTCCTCATCAGAAACCCCGATCGCGATCGCCTTGACCAACTCCTCGAAAGCGTAGACCTTTCCACCTACGGCTTGGAACGAGTGCAACTGAACGCACAGATCGAACTCAACGAAGAAGAAAGCGAGATCGATCCCCAAAACCCGAACCCCCGATGCTACCGAGAAGACAACCCGCAAGAAGACCCCCTCGATGCGATCGTCGCCGCCTTCAACATCCGCCACTTTTCCGGCTGGGATGCCTCCCCCGCCGAACAGCGTATTAAGTTACTCAATATCGCCCGCCAAGTGAGCAAGCATCCCGACTACGCCCGCCGCGTCTCCCAAAACCCCGACGAACAAAACCGCCGCTTAGCGATCGAAGGCTTCATCAAAAAAGCCGTGCAACAAGAAGGCCGCCGCGATATGAGCCTCTATCGCACCTATGCCTCAGATCCCGACTTCGTGCGGGCCTTGAACCTCAGCGTTATGAAACTCCTCCTCGACACCGACCCCGCAGACCTCGATAGCTTATTTGCAGGATAGAGGCTAAAGTGTTGGGAGCATCGGGAGAAGAATTTTGTAGGAAAATCCTAATATCAAATCCGTTTAATGAGCAAACATTCACAAAAACTCTGAACTGAAATATAGCGCTCATTCTTATGGGTTAGAAAAGCACTGTTAGATATAGAGAAAATGAAAATATAGCGAAGCCCTGCGCGGGGGGTCTGGGGGCGGCGCTGCGCCCCCAGTGGGGGGGGGACTGGGGGGGAGACCGCCCCCCCAAGAACTTCGGGTTCTCAGAGGATGCTAAGAATTACTCTAACTTATCCTTTACCCCGTGAACTTCAAAATAAACAGAAAACCCCAACTTGACACCAATTGCAAGATATCAGTTCCACAGTAAAATATAGAAGTTTCTCCTACTTTATCCCATGGCGATCGCAAGCAAAAAATTAACCTTTGCCGAATATCTCCAGTACGATGATGGAACAAATACCCGCTATGAATTGGTTGAAGGGGAACTGATTCCCATGAGCATAGGGACGGGAAGACAAGGCGCAATTTCCAAATATTTAGAACGCATATTCGACGCAGAAAGCCGCCGAATGGGACAAAATTGGACGGCACAACGGTTCGCCGTCGGCGTGCGATCGCCCCGTGGGGGAAGGTCGGATACATGCAGAATTCCCGATATTACCCTGCTGCCTCTCAAACAATGGGAAGAATTAGCCAACCGAGAAGCCATCATCGAACTCAACGAACCGCCCCCTATTTTGGTGGTAGAAATTGTCAGCGAATCCACCCGAACCACAGATTATCAAAATAAGCGTTGGGCGTATGCCGTTTTGGGCATTCAAGAATACTGGTTGGTCGATCCTTTAATCGAAGCCGTCACCATCTTCACCCTCGTCTCGGGATTCTACAATGTTGTATTATCCCAAGGAGAGACAATCCCGCGATCGCAAGTTTTTCCCGAACTCGAGTTAAGTGCCGCCCAAATCCTATCCGCAGGCACATAAATCGCGATTAAAACGAGAACGTAAAACGAAATGTGCCAATCACATCATCTTGATCGCTAAAATTCTGGTTGGGATTAAACACGACTACCGCCCCGGGCGTAAAAGAAATATTTTCAGTTAGGGGAAAGCGATAAAATCCTTCTAAGTGCCAGATCGGATCCGTGCGCCCGATATTCCGTTGCAAACCGCTTGCCCGAATACCTCGCATCGTCGGCTGCATCCCTGCATAAAGCGCCCAAACGCTGCCTTCCTTGAGAAAATCCGGTATCGCAATGCCCAGAGAATAAGACCAAATATCGGCATTTCCTCGATCTAACAGAATTGTATTGGTATAGGTTATAGCCCCATTCACAATCAAACCGTCGGTAATTCGCACCGATATTTCTCCCCCATAGGAATTCGTCACCATCGGTACGCCGCCATCATTGTTATCCAACAAAACCCAAGGATTATTGGCCGTATAACTTCCCACCAACGCACTCAGCCCCGAGGTTCGCGATCGCCCTTCTGCATAGATAGGACTGCCCGCCGCGTGGTAGCCGTGAACGTAGGTGAGTCCCAAGGAAATGCGATCGCTCAAATTGGCTTGCAAGCGTCCCATCGCCGCATAATCCCCATTTAACAACCCAGAACCCTCCCCGGCAATGCTGGCATTACTCCCCGCAAAATACCCGAAAGTTATCGTACTCGGTGGCGCGTTTTGAATGGGCGAAAAGCCCCAACTTACCGCCGCCCCAGCCCCTCCGCCAATACGAAAAATAGAGTTGCGCTGCCCAAAAGTCGATAACGACCCATTTCCCCCATCAAAGTCCTCAAAATAGGGGTTTAACGTCGGGGCGATCTGACTCCAATTTCCCCCCGTTGCCGTCACATACGCCTGAATATTGCCCGTTTGGAAATAATACCCCAACCAATCCACGAGAACATCATTATTCGATTCGCTGTCGGGAACATTGAATGTTTGGGTGGCGGCGAAAGAACTGGTATTGTTCAAGAAACTGAGAGAACCGCTTCGATAGGCCTGTAGATTTCCCGCCCGCAACCGCGTCACGAGGCGATCGCGCCCGGTAAAGCTGGTATTAAAATTCAAACGCGCCCGCCCCCCAAACGCCGTTTCACTCACCACCGTGAGAATACCATTCGTCACCGAACTGCCGCCGTCAAAATTATCGGTCAATGCAAAGATCGCTTCCCCCGATAGTTTCGTGGTGGTCGAAAATTGATTCGCCTCGAGGAAAGCAACCCGCTCTTCTAACAGATCCACCCGCGTGCTCAGCAGTGCCAATTCTATCTCAAATTCCTGCATCAGACGCTGAATCATTTCCAAATCTTCTTGGGTGACAAAATCCAGCGTCGCGGCGGCTAACAGGCGTTCCACTTGTTGAATGCAGGCATTTAACCCGGCGGCAAATTCGTAACGGGTTAAGGTGCGATCGCCGCGATAGGTGCCATTCGGATAACCTCGAAGACAATCATAACGCCGCACCAAATCATCGAGAGCATTAAACGCCCAATCTCCGGGGGAAACATCCCGAAATTGCGCGGCTCCGATATTCCCCTGTCCCATCGGTTCGGTACTATAACGATTGATGCGATCGAGTAGGTCGCCAGGCTCGATCTTATCGGGTAACGGGGTCAATTCTGTTGCTATCTCTTCTTCTGAGGCAGGATCGAGGGTCAATTCTTCCACAGGGGCGATCGCGGTTGCGGAGGGAGAATAGGAGGGAATCTCGGCAATTGCTTTTTCGGGTTTGGGTGCGGATAACTCGGGCTTGATATTGGCAAACTGGCGATCGCGTTGCAAATCTTCCTCGGTTAGAAATTCCGGCCAAGTTTCCGGCTCATTCTCTCTCTCTTCTTCCGTTATTTTGGGAGATAAAAAAACATCTTCCTCAGTCAAAAACTCCGGCCAAGTTTCTGCGATTTCGTCATTTACTGGAGGGGGAATTTCTTCCGTTGCCGTCGCGATCGCTGCTTCGGGAATCCTACCGCGATCGTCTTCCAAACCGACCCATTCATCAAAATGCGTCCGGTCTAACTCGATTGCTTGAGTTTCTAAGGGAATTGGCTCGATTTCTGTTTCAGAAAAATCCTCATTTGTCAAGATTTCTGAGGAGAGAGAATCGGGAAAGGAAAAAAGCGTTTTTTCTTTATCTTTGAGGAGTTTATCGGTGCGTTCAATTTCAAGACTATCCGAATCGGGGGTTACTTCTGACTCCATCGCCCATGCCCCGGATGTAGAAGCAAGGGTCAAAACCATGCCCAGAACCGCCGGATTGTTGAGTAATTGCAGCATTCGCAATTGCCGATCCATTCCTCGTCACCCCTCGATGAACCACTTCTCGGTTATTGTAAGCCTTCTCGACAATTCACGATCGCTGCAATTGAGAAATTTCTTGACTCGCCAATTCAGCAATTTTCTCGGCGGCTCCCCTGTCTCCGCGAACCCGTTGCAAATTGTCCCGTATCTCTGCTAATTTTTCGGGATGCTCCAACCAATCTAATATTATTTTCGCAACCGCTTTCGGATCTAAATTTCCCACCAATTCCGGGACGATTTCCGCCTTTGCCCAAATATTCGGCCAGGCAAACAATTTTTTATTTTTGACAATGTAATAGCGCATTATCCAGTTAACGGCATAAGCGAAACCCGTGCCGACAAAGGGCAAATTTGCCAATATTCCCGGTATGCCATCCCATGCCCGCATTGCGTCTAATTGTTGGGCGGGTAATAAAACGAGCATGGGAATGCCAAGGGCTGTTAATTGAGCGGTATTTGCGCCGACGGTCGTTGCACAGCATAGACATTGTATTAGCTGTTCGTGAGCCGGGAAGGACTGCAAAAGTTCGATTTCGACTCCCCCCGAAGTCATGAGATAAGCCTCGCCATTGGCTCGAAAAACTAACTCTGCGGCGACGTTGCCAATTTTAGGAATAATGGGATTGAAAGCGCGATCGCCAAACTTGGCTAATTCTTCTAAAGTGAGAGTGGGAGCTACGGGAAGGATAAAACGAACTCGGGGTCGAAGGCAATGGAGATGTTCGGCAATTCCGCACATTAAGGGCAAACCTTGGGCGAGTTTCATGGCTTTCGATCCCGGCATGAGTGCGACTAACTCTCCCCCTTCTTTCGGTGCCGTAGTTGACGAAATATCCACCATTAAATCGCCCACCACCGTACATTTATTACGATATTTTTCGGGAGACCGATCGCGAACTTCGGGTTTCATGACGGCAAAGCGATCGACCCATCTTTCCCATTGAGTCTCCCATTCTGCATAGACAATAATACGATAGTGCAAGCGCTTGCCGATAATAACCGGAAAAATGCGATCGCCGCCCAAAAATAGCACAATTCCTTGCTCGTGCCACTGCCAGTTATCGGCGGTTTTTCCGCGTAATAAAAACGGCCAAAAATGCTCTGAAGATTGAACGCGATCGATCTCGGAATAGGATCGAACAATTTCCGCTTCTTTCCCCGTCGAATGGGGACAAGGAGATAGGATCGTAGAAATTCTGATTTTTTGGCGATCGTCCCCCAGTTTTTCCCGTAAGGCTTTCACAACGGGTCGCACCCAAGTTGTAATTTCTCCGACTCCATTGGATAAAATTATAATATCCATCCCATCGCCGTTATTTTCCTCCACCATGATACAAGCAATCGCGCCTCCCAAAATTACGCCTCAAGAATATCTCGATCGCGAGATCCACAGTCAAAACCGCAATGAATATCGTAATGGAGAAATTATCCCCATGTCCGGAGGAACGCCCAACCACAATAAAATTGCGCTGAATTTTGCCAGTTACTTAAATTTTGCCCTCAAACGCCAACCCTACCAAGTTTTTATCGCCGACCAACGCTTGTGGATTGGCGATCGCGACTTTTATACTTATCCCGATGTTCTCATGGTCGAAGGCGACCTCATTTATCAAGAAGGGCGCAAAGATACAATTGTCAATCCTTGTTTAATCGTAGAAGTTCTCTCAAAATCTACTCGCAGTTATGATAAGGACGAAAAATTTGCGTCCTATCGCACGCTTCCCAGTTTCTGCGAATATCTGCTGATCGACCAGTACAGTTTTCACGTCGAACAATATAGTAAAACCGATAACGGAAAATGGCTCTTTTGCGAATACGATGGGGAAGATGCCAGTTTGTCTTTAAGTACCGTTGATGTTGAAATTACCCTCGCCGATTTGTACGATAAGGTCAATTGGGATAGTGATGAATGATAGGATTGGAGTATAGGAAACTGGCAGGATGCCAGTTCCACATCTGCCTACTTTAAATTTAACTGGCGATCGCTTCGACTTTTGCCATTTCAGCTGCCTTGCGAGCGCGTTTTTCGGCTTGATACGCTGCCAATTTGTCTTCGAGTTCTTTGCGGACGATAACGCGATACTCTACAAAATGCTCGAGATAGGCACAGACGTTTAAATAACTCATTACGCCTCCGGGATTGTGTCGCATCATACTGAAGAGATGCCCCCAGAACTTCCAGCGAGTCTTACGGAGAATGCCTTGGCGAAACATGATAATGAATAAGGCTTTAATCCCGTGCCAAGGAATTTTTTTCTTGGCTTTCTTGCTCTTTTTAGGATAGTTTGCCGTTCCCAAAACGCGATAGCAACGATAGGTGCGATCGAGGAATTTTTCCGGGTCGTATAGTTCCCAGAATCCATCAATAAATTCCCGAGCGATCTCTTCAAGAGGACGGGTAGGAACGAAATTCATTAACGTGGTTTGGTTGATATCTCCCGATCCCCCGAGTAGTCGTCCTTCCTTCTCCAAACGGTGCCAAAGTGCCGTATCCGGAAGTGCCTGCAACATACTGTAAATTGCAACGGGAATATTGGTCTGTTCTACGAAACGAACAATGCGATCGCCAGCACCGGTTTTTTCGCCATCAAACCCGATAATAAACCCGGCCATGACGCGAATACCGGAACTGATGATTTTATGAACGGAATCACTTAATGTATCGCGAGTATTTTGGAATTTTTTCGTTACTTTTAAGCTGTCTTCGTCGGGAGTTTCGATCCCTAAAAAGACTGACCCAAAATTACAAGCAACCATCATATCCATTAACTCTTGATCTTGAGCCAAATCCACCGAGGCTTCCGTATTAAAGGTAAACGGATAGCCTTTTTCTTCTATCCACGGTTGCAACTCTTTCAGTAACAATTTAACATTGCGTTTATTGCCGATAAAATTATCATCCACCATAAAGACCGTTTCTCGCCAGCCTAAATCGTAAAGGTATTCCAATTCGGCGATGAGTTGCTGGGGGGTTTTCGTGCGAGGTTTGCGACCGTAGAGGACGATAATATCGCAGAATTCGCATTGGAAAGGACAGCCGCGAGAAAACTGGACTGACATGACCGCATAGGCATTAAAATCTAACAGATCGTAGCGGGGAATGGGGGTAATTGTTACATCGGGCTTTTCCGTTGCGCGAAAAACCCCCGTAGGTTCTCCTTTTTCGAGGGCTTCAACGAATAGGGGAAGTGTAATTTCCCCTTCATCGAGGATGAGATAATCGACTCCTGCTTCTTGACATTCTCGAGGTAATGCGGTGACATAAGGGCCGCCTGCGGCTACTTTTTTACCCCGTCGCTTGCTTTCGCGAATGGTTGCCAGTAGGTCTTCTTTTTGGACGATCATGCCGGAAAGAATGACAATATCGGCCCAATTCCATTCTGCTTCGCTAATGTCGCGAACATTGCGATCGACCAGTTTAAAGTCCCATTCTTGGGGCAAAATTGCCGCAACGGTAATGAGACCGAGAGGGGGTAAAAATGTTTTGCGTCCGAGTAGTTGAATAGTGCGCTCAAAAGACCAAAAACTTTTGGGAAAGACTGGATAGACGAGTAAGGCTTTCATCGTTTAATCACAATAAGATATAGGGTCGCTTAAGTTGAGGAAACGGGAGTAGGTCAAAATCATAGATTCTTTGTACTAAATCAATGTTGAACCGCAGAGACGCAGAGAGCGCAGAAAGTTTAGAAAATACAGGGAGTTTAGAGCATACAGAGAGTTTAGAGAATACAGAGAGAAGAAGATTCACTCAATTCAAATGTTCTTACAAAATTGACCTACTCCCTAAAGAAACTAGCTCGCGATCGCAGTTTCTCGACTAGACTCGATCTCCACGACTTGTTGTTCCTGCAAGGCTTTAAATGCAGCCAATTGCGCTTCAATTTGTTCTCTCACCTGTTGGCGATAATCGAGGAAATGTTCCATATAGGCGCAAACAGTTAAATAACTGGCAACGCCTCCCAAATTGTGACGAATCATGCTAAACAAATAGGGCCAGAATTTCCAACGGGTTTTGTACAGGATTCCTTGTTGCCAAACGACCGTTAGAACTGCTCGCAAGATCGCCCAATCAAAAGGTTTTTTGGCTTTCTTTTCCTTTTTGGGATAATTGGCTTCTCCGAGGATGCGATAACAGCGATAGGTGCGATCGAGGAAGGCGATCGGGTCGTATAAGTTCCAAAATCCGTCAACATATTCCCGAGCGATTTCTTCAATAGGACGGGTGGGGGTAAAATTCATCAGAGTTGTTTGATTGATATCGGCGGATTTACCAACCAAACGCCCTTCTTTTTCCAAACGATGCCAAAGTGCGGTATCGGGAAGTGCTTGCAACATACTGAAAAGAGCAAGGGGAATATTGGTTTTTTCGACAAAACGAACAATGCGATCGCCAGCACCGGATTTTTCCCCATCAAAGCCGATAATAAAACCAGCCATCACCCGAATTCCCGTGCTGATGATTTTATCAACAGAATCGCTTAAAGTATCCCGGGTATTTTGGAATTTTTTGGTGACTTTTAAGCTGTCTTCGTCGGGAGTTTCTATCCCTAGAAAGACGGAGCCAAAATTACAGGCGACCATCATATCCATCAACTCTTGGTCTTGGGCCAAATCCACCGAGGCTTCGGTATTAAAAGAGAAAGGATAACCTTTTTCTGCCATCCATGGTTGCAACTCTTTCAGTAACAATTTAACATTGCGTTTGTTGCCGATAAAATTATCATCGACCATGAAGACTGTTTCTCGCCATCCCAACTCGTAAAGAAATTCTAATTCGGCAATGAGTTGCTGGGGGGTTTTCGTGCGGGGTTTACGACCATAGAGGACAATAATATCGCAGAATTCGCATTGAAAAGGACAGCCGCGAGAGAACTGTACCGACATCATGGCATAAGCCTTTAAATCGAGTAAATCGTATCGAGGAATGGGGGTATTCGTAACATCTGGTTTCTCCCCGTTGCTGCGAAATGTGCCGGATTTTTCCCCTCGTGCGATCGCTTCAACGAATAGGGGAATCGTAATTTCTCCTTCATCTAAAATCAAATAATCTGCCCCTGCTTCTTTACATTCATGAGATAAAGAAGTTGCATAGGGTCCGCCAACACAGACAAATTTTCCCCTTTGCTTTCCTTCTCGAATCAAAGACAGCATATCGGATTTATGGACGATCATGCCCGATAAAATGACAATTTCCGCCCAATCCCATTCTGCTTCGGTGACATCGCGGACATTGCGATCGACCAGCTTGATATCCCATTTTTGGGGTAAAATTGCTGCGACGGTAATCAAACCCAGAGGGGGAATAAAAGTTTTCCGGCCGATCAGATCGATGGTCTTCTGGAAAGACCAAAAACTATCTTGAAATAAGGGATAAACGAGTAAAGCTCTCATTTTATTTGTTGTTTGTTGTTTGTTGTTTGTTATTTGTTGTTTGTTGATTTCTAATTGTGTTAGCTGGCGATCGCGCTCATTTCTGGCTCTGTTTCTGGCGTACTCGCTTCAATTTCTTTCATTCTGGCTTGGTATGCTGCCAATTGCGCTTCAATTTGTTCTTTCACAATTTGGCGATATTCTAGGAAATGTTCGATTTGAGCGCAAACGGTTAAATAACTGGAGATCCCCCGACGATTGTGGCGATACATTTCCCAGAGATAATGCCAGAATGTCCAGCGCGTTTTCCGTAAGATACCTTGTCGCCATAAGACAACCAGTAAGGCTTTAACAATACCGGAATCCGTTTTCTTCCCCGAACTCTTTTTCCGCTTTTTGGGAGTTTTATGACAAGCGGCTTCGCCTAAAATGCGATAGTGTTTGTAAGTGCGATCGAGGTATTCTTGGGGATCGTACAGTCGCCAAAAGCCATCGATATACTCTCGGGCAATTTCTTCGACCGGACGGGTGGGAATAAAGTTCATTAAGGTGGTTTGATTGATATTACCCGAACTTTCTACTAGGCGTTCTTCTTTTTTCAAGCGATGCCAAAGTGCTGTATCTGGTAGAACTTGTAACATACTAAAAAACGCGACGGGAATCGTGGTTTTCGTGACAAATTCCACAATGCGATCGCCGGCACCGGATTTTTCCCCATCAAAGCCGATAATAAATCCAGCCATGACCCGAATTCCCGAACTAATAATTTTATGCACGGATTCGCTGAGAGGATCGCGGGTATTTTGAAACTTTTTCGTCACTTCCAAACTGCCTTCATCCGGGGTTTCTATCCCCAAGAAAACCGTCCCAAAATTACAAGCCGTCATCAAGTCCATCAATTCTTGGTCGTTGGCCAAATCCACTGATGCTTCCGTGCCAAAGGTAAACGGATAGCCTTTTTCTTCCATCCACGGTTGCAATTCTTTCAGTAATAATTTAACGTTGCGTTTGTTCCCGATGAAATTATCATCGACGAGGAAAATCGTTCTCCGCCAACCCACCTCATATAATCGCTCGAGTTCGGCAATAAATTGTTTCGGGCTTTTTGTACGAGGTTTGCGACCGTAGAGGACGATAATATCGCAAAATTCACATTGGAAGGGACAACCGCGAGAAAATTGCACCGACATCTCGGAATACGCATCCAATTCCAATAGATCGTAGCGAGGAATGGGGGTATTGGTAACATCGGGTTTTTCTGTGGCTCGGAAAATGCCGGATTCTTCGCCTTTCTCAATGGCTTCGACAAACATGGGCAGGGTGATTTCCCCTTCATCTAAAACGAGATAATCGACTTCACCTTGTAAGTCTTTATAAAAAGAGGTGGCATAAGGACCGCCGATCGCAACTTTTTTGCCGCGTTGTTTCGCTTCGCGAATTTGGCCGAGCATATCGCCTTTTTGGACGATCATGCCGGATAATATCACAATTTCTGCCCAATCCCATTCCGCTTCGGTCACGTTGCGAATGTTGCGATCGACCAGTTTGAATTCCCATTCTTGGGGTAAAATCGCCGCAACGGTAATCAAGCCGAGAGGGGGTAACAAGGCTTTGCGCCCGACCAATTCGAGGGCTTTCTCGAAAGACCAAAAGCTCTTGGGGAATAGGGGATAAAGCAGAAGTGCTCTCATAAAATTTGTTTTGTTAAGGAATATTGCTTTAGTTTACGTGCCATATTAACGCGATCGCGACGATTTGGCTCGCATTTCTGTCGCAGTTTCATTTCTCAATAATATGGCGGTTCTTCAAAGCGGCAAATGCTTGCGGGTTGAAGCGGGCACAGTCGCCCCTCGGGCGAGTCGAGAAAGGGGTTATTATACAGCCAAGCTACCTTCAAATTGTCAAGGGTTGTGAGAGGGGTAATATCTCTAATTTCGTTATCGTTCAAAAAGACGATTTCTAGATTTTGTAAGGGGATTAGGGGGGCGAGATTGGCGATCGCATTGTTACTCAAAACCAGAAATTCGAGACGGGTGAGAGCGGCGAGGGGTCTGATATCTTGAATGTTGGTTTCACCGAGGGAAAGGCTATCGAGGTTTTTCAATGCGGCGAGGATTTCGATACTGTTGATGGGATTGCCACTTAAGGAGAGCGATCGCAGGTCAGGGAAGGAAAGGAGCGGTACGATATCTTTAATGTTATTGTCGTACAGGAAAAGGCGATCGAGATTAGTGAGGATTGCAAGGGGGGCGATATTTTTGATGCGATTGTTGCCTAATGCTAGGAATTCGAGGTTGACGAGGGTGGAGAGGGGGCGGAGGTCTTCGATCCGGTTGTCCCCCATATTTAAGGTTTTTAAGTTAGTGAGGGATGCCAAAGGACTGAGATCGGCGATGC
The DNA here is from genome assembly GCA_039194995.1 of Cyanobacteria bacterium P01_E01_bin.42. GTDB lineage: Bacteria > Cyanobacteriota > Cyanobacteriia > Cyanobacteriales > Spirulinaceae > CCY15215. The sequence continues at coordinate 21,879 of JBCCVR010000015.1, forward strand.
GATTGCCAATCAAAATCAACGTTTCCAGCTTGGTCAGGGAAGCAAGCGGGGCGATGTCTTCAACGCGACCACCACTGAGGGCGAGGGTTCTCAGATTAACGAGGCTGTCGATCGCATCAATGTTTTCGATCGGATTACCAACGAGGACGAGAGATTCCAAATTTTCCAGAGAGGCAAGCGGGGTAATGTCTTCGATCTGGTTTCTTTCCAGCCACAAAATTTTTAAGTTAGCGAGGGAGGCGATGGGACGTGCATCCCTGATCTGCCGGTGGTTGAGTTCGATTTCGCTGAGGTTCTCCAAAGTAGCCCGAGCGAGATCGCACTCTTCCGTTTCCGCTTTCTCGAGCAACATTTCAACCGTATATCTTGCTTCCGGTGTCAATTGCGATCGATGGTTGCACCAATCGGCAAAATTGTCAAACTCGCCCGTGCTGCTTGCCGATCGCGGCGGGATGTTCCACAATGGCACGAGTAAAATGAGGGCGATAATTCTCAATAGGAACATGGCGATAATGTTTTGTTGATTGAATGATGAAGGAGAAGAGAGCGATTTGGCTATGCAATTCTCCTATCCTTCACGACGATTCCCCCCCACCAATTCGCTATCGACTCCCGTTTTGATGATATATTCTGCTGAGAGGGCTTGTTTGTCTCCGGGAGGGAGTTCGATTTTCCAGCAATAGCCCCCCTCAATAGGAAGATTTCGCTCTCGCTGTTCGTATTGTTCCCAAGGGGGAGCAACTTCGCCGATTTCTACCTCGACTTTTTTGACATTTTCTTTGGGGACGGGAAGGCGATCGCGAACCTCAATTTTGGCCGCTTTCTGTAAGCGGTTGGCAACTTCAATTTCGATGCGATGTTCGAAGCGATTGGCTCCCATCATAGCAAAGCCCGATCGCGTTTCCTGATAAGTCGTATTCCGTGCCGTTTTAATTCCCTGTTCGACTCCTAAGCCCAATTCCACCTCGCCTTTCGGGGGGATGGTATCGATGGGACGGGAAAACAAATACTCGTCATTCAAGTAAATATCCGCCAAACCGGGCAATAATGGGGCGATAAGGGGATTGCGAAACACTGCCACGCGAAAAGCATTCTCATCCTCCCTCGGCACGACAACATAGCGCATTTCCATCTCTGCATTTGCTTGGGTGAGGGCGACGGAATGAAATTGGCCGTCGCTGGGGATGTCTGCAATGCCATCGGCGCGATAGGCATAATCGAAAGATCCCGCCGCTTGACGCACATTGCTGCCGCCTTCGGGTAAGGGAAAATTCAAACATTGTTCGGCCAGCTTGGTATATTTGCGAATGGATTGCATGAGATTAAAATTCACTCGAATTTCTTGCTGTTGCAGAACTTCGAGATACAGTTCGAAAGTTTGCATGAGAGAGAGTTTGCCCCGTCGGGCGCGATCGCTCATCTTCCCCAAGCGTAGAGAACCGTAAGAGAGTAAATGTGCAAAAGACTTTGTTTCCTCTATCTCTGTCAGAATTTCGGCAAACTCATCCGTATCAGTCAATGCTTCGTCAGAAAACACGAGATCTCGGGATCGAGAGAATGTCTGTCCTTGTAAAGCGCTATCTTGGCTGTTTCTTCTCTCACGGTACTCTTTTCTCCGTGATTTTTGCTTTTTGGGTTGAGGTGCTGCGGGCAAACGGTTTGGTTTATCTTCAGATATACTCGGCGCAGGCATTGGCGGTGGAGGAGGAGCCATCGCCATCATCATTCTGCCAGATATCTGCGCGCCTAGGTCTTCTAGGTCTTCTTCGGCAATCTCCGCGCTCAGTTCTTCTTCGGCAATCTCCGGTACGCTGCGTGCGAGAGATTGCCGCGATTCTATTTGTTGAATGCGATTGGATAGAACTGGAGAAGGATTTAAATGAGGGACTCGTAATTGAGGCACGCTTTCGTTTTGGGGTTGACGTTGCTGGCGATCGCGATCGTAGTCGGCAAATAATAATTCAACTCCCACCGGAGGACTGCGCCACCCCTGTTTTTTCGGGGCGGGTTGGGCGCGTCCGATGCGGAGGGAAGCCAGTTCGGGGAGTTCCCATTGCGCCGTCGGTTCTGCGGTGGATAACTCCAAACCCACCCCCGTCCAATCTTCCCCAGTACGCTGACAGATTAGGGCGCGGACGGCAACATTGGCAGTATTTTGGCGGCTATCGATGCGGAAAACATAAGCGGGAGTCCACCGGGCACCAGGAACGAAATATTCGATAATGAGTTGTTGTTCGGCAAAACGACTCCTCTCCCCTTCATAATGTAGCCCTACCGTCACGGTTTTTCGCAGTTCGTCGGGTCTGGCCTGTTGGGCGTTGGAGGCATTCTTCTGGCGCTGTTTTAAGTCCCGATAATGCTCTGCGGCGACTCGCAAGCGTTCCTCGATCGCCTGTTGTTCTTGTCTGCGGGATGCGAGTTGCTCGCTTTTATAGTTGGAAAGTGTCAATCTGGGGGCAATGGGGGACAGGGGGGGCGCTTTGCCTTTTTCTCCTTGGGGGCGATCGGGCATTCTTAAAATCGCGAGCAAATCGATTTCTTTCTGGACGATCGCGATCGCATCGGTCAATCGTTCCACTTCTTCTTTCGCGTCCCGCAATTCGGTTTCTAGAGGAGGTTCTTGCCAGTCCGGCCGGGGGGGAATGGCAACACCTACCTTAATATCCGTGGCGATCGCGAGTTCGGTCGCATTTCCCTCTATTTTCGCCGTAACGCTTCCATCATCGAGGGCGAGGGGCAAATCGGAAATTTCCACGCGATCGGGGATCTGACCCTCCTCGAGTTGCAAAGAAGCCACCCGCGTCACCGTTGCCCCAGCCGCATAAACCTTAGCGCGATCGATTTGCGAAACGAGTAGCATTCCTTCTAGTCCCGTAAAGTCTGCGATCGCCATCATAGCAAACCTCCTCAAGGACAGCATCTAAAAATCTCTTCCTCACTGGTGACTGGTGACTGGTGACTGGTGACTGGTGACTGATAATCACCACGGAGAACCCACCAACGTAAAAGCACTCCAATAGTAGGGATGGGAAAAATCGCGATCGCCCAACGTTTCTAGAAGCGATCGACTGCGATCGTCTAAAGTGCGACTGGCATTCTCCCAGAATTCTCCCGTCAGGCTTCGTCCTTGAATCATGGACATTTGCGCCTGCCGCAATGCCTCTGCTTTGATGGGAATATCTGGATTCATTAAATTGCGATAGAATTCTCCCATCAAGTTTAGGGTTGCCCCATCGGACACGTACCACAAACTTGCTAACGCAGACTTCGCCCCCGTATTCACTGCTAAACCTGCAAAGCCCAACTCGGCATCTAAATCTCCTAATGCCGTGCGACAAGCGCTTAAAACGAGCAATTCGAGGGGATTTTCTTGTTGCCACCCCAATTCCCGCAAGCGATCCAATGGCATTTTTTCCTCTCCCCACAGTTGGATGTATGCATCGTTATTATCTCCCGCTTGGAAGTCTGCATGGGTCGCCAGATGAACGATTTGACTTTCTCCCCCTTGGCTGTTCGCTTTCAGATTATCAAAGGTAAATTCTTGATTGAGGAACGTCTCTCCCGTTGTGAGTTGTTGAGCAATGAGGGCAAGTTCCACCGGAACCGCAGGCAAGGGATCGTATTCGTTAAACTCCGATGCACCCATCGCCAAAATGCGATTGTCATGTAGGGGACGATAGGTCGTATCGGTGAGGCTGACACTGGGAATGAGTCCCAAACTATACTTCTCCACGAGGAATTGTTCCCCATCGTGTAACGCCGCGAGAGGAAGACTTCGCAACCCAGCATCCAAACTAAAAACGAGGGTATTAACGTTCAATCCTTCCAGTTCCGATGCGATCGGGGCGATTAACCAATCATACAACTGTTGAGAGGGTGCGAGATAAGCACTGGGACGGCGAGGGTTGGTCGCGGTTTGTCGAAATGTTCTGATGGTTTCGCGCAGGATATCGGCATTCGCTGCGGGAATGGTTTTGCGAATAATACGATCTTCTGGGGTTACGAGGAGGAGTTCGAGTTGTTGAGGGAAAGAAAAAGCATAGACAATGACCGAATTTTTTCCCGTTTCTCGAGCGATATTTTTGAGGGTAGTGCGGATATTTTCAATACTTTCTTCCTCGCGATCGCCTTCTCCTTCGACGAATTCTTCAGAAAAGAAACTTTCTGCACTCCCGACCGCCTCGGAAAGATTATCGTCAATCAAGGCAGTTTGCAAGTTCAAGCGATACTTTCCCGATACTGAATCGTAGGAAATTCCTGAAAAATCAACACTTAATAATTCACCGCCTGTCAATCCGCTTTCCGAGATTTTGACTTCGTTAGACCACAAATATTGCCCGTCATTTCGTTCGGTGGTCAATCCAAAAATCTCTCCGACACCCGCGATCGCTAATCCTAGGAAGAAGTCTTTTCCCAAGGAGGGATCGAGGACTCGGGTATCGCTAAAAGCAATGCTATTATCAACTGCAATCTCGAAGGAAATCGCAGGAGTGTTGGTGGCTGTTGGGGTTGGGGTTGCGGGAATAAACTCGAAAGCACCGATATCAATGGCAGAATCGCGGCTTTGTCCCCGTTGATCGGTGGGTAGAGCCACACTATTCGTTCCCGCATCGATCGCGAGACTGCTGGCACTCAGGGCATGAGTTTGGGTTGTTCCTCCATTATTCGCGAGAGGTTGCAATTGGGGATCGACTCCCGTAATATTGTTGGTACTGCTCACAATTGTTGCACCTGTGGTATCGCCGATCAGACTGTACTCAATCGTATTAAATACACCGCTTAAATCTGGTGCTTTTAAGCCGAAACTTCGGTCTCTATTTTGAGCAATAATGCTATTTGTAATGGCAATCGTTCCGCTTCCAGTCTGATGAATGCCCCCTCCGCCTGGAGAAGTTGCTGTATTGTTGGCGATCGTACTATTGGTGATTTCGAGTTCGGCCTGAGAATAAATTCCACCACCGCTAGAATTACTTTCATTACCCGATATCGTGCTGTTCGCGATCGCTGCTCGATAAAAAATATGAACGCCGCCACCACCACCAATGCGACTGGTATTACTCGATATTGTAGTATTGACGATATTTGCATCGCGAGCATCAATACCACCGCCTCTATTACCATTGTTTCTCGATATTGTACTGGCATTCACGAGGAGATCGTTACTTGCAGAAATCCCACCCCCATTTCCACGCGCCGTATTGTACGAGACAATACTATTGGTAATGCTGGCATTAGTAGCAGCATGAATGCCACCCCCATTCAGAAAGCTCGAATTGTCTGCAATTATACTATTTGTAACCTCTATATTTCCTCGGGAATAAATTCCGCCACCACTACCACTTATAGTAATAAGGCCAGAAAAACCCAAATCAGCACTATTCCCAGAAATCGTGCTATCTGCGATCGCCAAAGTTCCAGTGCCTTGATGCAAAATTCCTCCACCATGTCCTGATGTCTTGCCATTCTGAATCGTTAAATCTTGAATTGTGGCATTATTGGCCGAAATATTAAAAATGCGATTCATTCCACCGCCATCCAAAAAGAGCTTGTTCTGTCCCGTCCCTTCTAAGGTTAAATCTTCAACCGCCCAATTGATTTCATACCCTTTTAAATCAATCGTTACCGTACCTGCAAAAGCGACGGGATCGAAAGCGATCGTATCTCCAATTGTTGCATTTTCAATCGCATATTTTAAAGAACCCGCTCCATCTCCTGCGGCGATCGTAACGGTTGCTAACTTCCCATTCCAATTCGCTAAAGTCTCATCGACAAACGGGACAACCGATTCAATATTTCCCGTACTGTATTCTAATGTCCAATTACCTTGATAATTCGCACTTCCCGTTGCATCGACTGAAGCCGCGACATCTGCCCCCGTCGCCTCGGCAATTTGCCCTACCAAACTTTCTCCAACTTCTCCCAATGCCGTAAAACAGCTATACAGAAGAATATCAGCAGTTGGCGATAAGGACTCTCCCCAACTCTCCAATTGCGTCCGATATTGCTGTATATTCTCCGAGGTAATCAAATCCTTCCCAAGCCACAATTCGCCCGAGTTTCCTTCCGCTACAATGGTCAGCGTTTCTATCGGTTCGCTGGCAAAATCTAACGCCTCGCTAATTTTGGCAATCCCATCTTCGCCCCGCAACACCAAACGAGAAACCGTCCCCACTTCTCCCCCATAGAGTAACTCATCGGGGTTATCGGCCCGTTCGTCAATGAAGGTATAATCCAGCGATTCTCCGATTTCCCCGAAGCGAATGACTGTGGGACTGTGCTGCGTTCCGTCTCCCGTGCGAACGAGAGTAAAATCTTCAATTTGAATGGGATTCACGGCTGCCAGATTGACCGTTTTGCCCCTCACCGATCCTGCAATAACTACATCACCATTGTTCGTATCTATTGGGTTTGAGTCGCTTGGAGAAGCTGTCAATAATTCCGGCAAATCTAAAGGAGAAATAGGCAGTATCTCCCCCTGTTTATCTCTAGGGAGTTCGACTTCCAAACTCAACAAACTTTCGGATTGTTGAATGCGAACGAGACTGCTTCCGGGTACGGCGGCTAGGGTTACGATTCCGTCGATCGCATCGATACTTCCTGTATTAACGACGGTTCCCCCGATCAGGGTCAAATTTTCTTCAACCTTTAAATTCCCTTGATTGAGAATTGCCCCGGCTTGGGGAAGATCAAAAGCAAATTGAAATGGCGTTCCCGTTAATTCTGCGTAGGAATTCGTCCCTACGGCATTAAACCAGCGATCGCTACCAAACCCCAATCCGGTTGCCGTTGTTGCGGTAAAGTCTGCCGATATATTAAGACTCGCCCCCGGCCCGAAAATAATCCCGGCTGGGTTCATTAAGAAAAGATTGGCACTTCCCCCTGTAACTTGAATGAGTCCGTCAATGAGAGACGGATTTCCACCAACGACCCGACCTAAAATATTGTGAGTTTCGGATGAAGAAAGAAAATTGGCAATTTGTCCCGCATCGAGTCCAAATTGCTCGAAACTATGAAATAAATTGGCCCCATCCTGCGATCGCATTCCTCCTTCGATGGTAAAGATCGTGCCATCAGAATTAACAAGGGTTTCAGTCCCATTTGTTTCGGGAATAATCGGTTGAGCCGAGAGGGGAAAGCCTGTCAGTAATCCGGCAAATAAGGGAAAAACCAAAGCAGAGGAGGAGAGGACGGACTTCAATTTCATGGGTTCGATCGGAGATGATTCCAACATTGCTGGAGATCTAGATATATATTCAAGTATATTAAAAAAGATTAAGATTTGCCGCGATCGCGCCGCCTCGGATCGGCGGATCTCGATCGGGCTAACTCGCGATCGCCATCAGGTCGCTAAATCACCAAGGGTTGCCGATGAGGGTAAAACCGCTCCAATATTAGGGATGAGTAAAGATGCGATCGCCCAATTCTCTCAGTTCTGGCGTGAGCGGAAAGCGCTCCCAACAATCAATTCTCCCCCCTCGATGCGGGGAGACACCCGCATCAAAGAGAGTTGAGCCTGTTGCAATCCAGAGTTGGATAGGCGTTGGTGAGGTTGGGGGGCGCAGGCCGGTATCGAGAATATAGATTAGGCTTTGGACGGGCGATCTCGTCCCCTTATCGCCAGAATTTGCAGAATTAGGCGATCGCGCCTTCATCCATCCCTACTATTGGAGCGGTTTCACCCTCATCGGCAACCCATGGTAATTTCTTGGGTTCGGCAAAAATTATACTTTTGTTGAAGTGCAAGGCATAGCGATCGCGAATCCCGGCAAATTATAATTAACGAGAGATAATAATTTTGCCTCCCCCGTCCAGTGCGATCGATGAAATTTTCTTGCTTTCTGCGTTACTATTCGCTAATCCTTCCCGCATTGGTAGGAGTTGGGATTGTACTGCCCCTCACTGCTCAACCGATTGTGCCGGAAATTGATGGAACGAAAACGACGGTCAACGCGGAGGGGGAAATCTTTCATATTGAGGGCGGCGCTTTATCCGGAGACGGCAAAAATCTCTTTCACAGTTTCGAGGAATTTGGACTGCATTCGGAACAGATTGCCAATTTTCTTTCCTCCCCCGATATTCGCAACATTTTCAGTCGGATCGTGGGAGGAGATCCTTCTCTCATCAATGGTCTGATTCAAGTGACAGGGGGAAATTCTAACTTATTTTTAATGAATCCGGCTGGGATCGTCTTCGGACAGGGCGCGAGCCTCAATGTATTGGGGGATTTTACGGCAACGACGGCAACGCGGCTCGGTTTTGGAAGCGAGTGGTTTAATGGAGTTGGAGAAAATTATTATCAAACCTTAATCGGCGAGCCGACTCGCTTTTCCTTCGATCTCGCCCAACCCGGAGCAATTATTAATGCAGGAGAATTACGCGGGACGCGGGAAGCGAATCTCAATCTTTTGGGAGGAAGCATCCTCAATGTAGGAACAATTGAAGCCCCCTCGGGGAATATTGTCATTGCCGCCATTCCGGGAACGAATTGGGTGAGAATTTCCCAAAAAGGAGCGCTCCTGAGTTTGGAAGTGCCCCAGACTGCCTTGGAGACGAGCATCACAGCGCGAGATTTACCCACGTTGCTAGCAGCCCCAGAAGCGCGCGAGATTGCCCCCGCAAATTTACAGGTGGGTTTGCCATTAGAAGCCGGGGACGTATCGATCGTGGGGAACGTTGCCGGAGAAACGGTACATTTAGCGGCGGCGAATCGGGTACGAGTGGAGGTTTCCGAGCGTCCTCGGGTTGTAACGGGCGACGGGACTTATAGCACCCCAACCGTGACGTTATTTCCCTCAGATCCTGCAACTCCTCTCGCTTATACCTTTATCGATGCAACGGTGGAAAACTACCAAGACTTGCTCTATGGTGGGCGATCGGGAACGGTTTCCGTGGCGATCGCTCCCGATCGAAGCGGCATCGCGGCGGTGGGCGATCGCCTGGCGGTTGCGGTACAGTCCGGGCAAACTGTGGAGGAAGTCCATATCGTGGCGGAGGGAAATACGGGAAATTTTTGGTTGGGGAAGGATTTTGTCTCGCAGGATAATTTGCACGATTATCGCGAGCAATTGCAAGCATGGGGCGAGTCTTTGAGCGGGAATGCAAATATCTTACTGTATAGTTGCCTAACGGCTTTGGGAGAGACGGGGCAGCTATTTATCGAAAACATTGCCGGATTAACGGGGGCGGATATTGCAGCATCAACGGATATCACGGGCAGCGCCAACTATAACGGCAATTGGCAATTGGAATCTCAGACCGGAGAGATCGCCGCATCTTCCCCTTTTGCAGCAGGCGTGACCGAGAATTGGCAGGGGAAACTGGCAACCCGTACCGTCACCAGTCTTGCCGATACAGGCGCTTTTACCCTGCGCGACGCGATCGACGGGAGTGGGGGCGGTTTTGGCGCTCCCACCACAGGGGATGAAATTCGCTTTAGTACGGCAGGAACGATCTACCTAAACAGCGAAATCGATTGGACGGCCGATGGTTTAACCGTAACGGGTTTGGGTCAAAGCAACACGATTTTGGATGGCGGCGATGCAAATCGCATTTTTCATATTACCGCGACTACTGCTGCGATCGAGAATGTCACCATTCGCAATGGCAATGTTACAGGCGATGGCGGTGGCATTTTTCACGACACCATAGGCGGGACTTTGACAATTAATAACAGCACGATTTCGGAGAACGAGGCGAGTGGATTTGGGGGAGGACTGAGCGCGACCGGCACTGTAACCTTAACCAACAGTACGGTTTCGGGGAACGAGGCGAGTGGATTTGGGGGAGGACTGAGCGTGACTGGCAATGTAACCTTAACCAACAGTACGGTTTCGGGGAACGAGGCAGGTGGATTTGGAGGAGGACTGAGCGTGACTGGCAATGTAACCTTAACCAACAGTACGGTTTCAGGGAACGAGGCTGAGAACGATGGCGGCGGCATTAGCACTAATGCTCCGACAATTGTATCAGACAATAGTACGATTGTTGATAACAGCGCAACGAATGGCGGGGGTATCAATTTGGCTGGAGGAATTGGACAGATTCTTGATTCGAAGAATACGATTATCGCCAATAATGTGGCAAGCGGGACGGGAAATAATCTTTATGACTCTAGTGGCAACGTTGTTGTTAGTTTCACTGCCAGCCTTATCGATGATACTACCGGAGTCAGTAACCTAACATTAGATTCAAGTACCCTTATCGGAGTCGATCCCCTGCTCTCTGCCCTTGGGGATTATACGGGCGATACCCAAACTCACGTTCCTTTACCCGGTAGCCCGGCCATTAATGCTGCCGATACCGCCACGGCAACTTCAGAGGATCAACGGGGCTACACTCGAGGCGCATCGAGTGGTCTGCCCGATATTGGCGCGGTTGAAGTGACCGCCGATCTGAACCTAACGCAAACGAATCCCGATCCCTTTTTGCTGGGCACGAATGATTTAACCCTCACGTTAACCAATGACGGACCCGATCCCGTGGGAGATGTTGCCCTCGAAGCCTTTTTCGATGCTGCCGGAATCTCCGTCACCGATGTCATCCCGGATTTGGGAAGCTATGACTCTAGTACCAATCTTTGGAGCGTGGGAACCCTCAGTAGTAGTCTGCTGTCTGCAAACGGCGCTCCGACTTCGAGCGCATTAATATTTCGCATCTTCGCCGACACGAGCGTTACGGAAACGCCTACCATTCAAGTGGCCAATATTGACTTGACGGGAGAAGACTCCACAACCGCAACGGTAACGAACGATTCACCCTCTCAACTGGTGAGTAGCACCGTATCTCCGACAACGACGTTAATCGATCTCATCTCTTCTGCGACCTTGATATCTTTTGACGATCGCGATTTAACACACTTGCAATCCCTTGACTTCTTTGGAATGCGGCCCGTACTGGTTGCCGATTCCCTGCAAGAACTCGCGATCGATGGCGTTCTCAGCAGCGATTTTGAAACTCACTTTGAGACCGATCCGGTTCAAGCGACCACCCTTAGAGATATTCAAAAGCGATTGCAAGGTATTACAGCCGCAACCGACATCCCCATTGCAACTATCTATGCGGTTTTCGTCCCCTCCACACTTCCCCCCGTCCCCGAAAGTAGCGCGGGAGTTGAAATCCGACCCGAAGACACCAGTTTTTTGCGATCGCCCGTCCCCAGTCCTGAAGACCGTCTCGAACTGATTCTCATTCCCCCAGAAGGAAATCCCCTCCGTAAATCGACGAATACGACCCGCGCCGAAGCCCTCCCAGTTGCCGAAACGCTCCGCCGTAACATTACTAATGTTCGTCGTCCCTCAGCTTACTTTAATTCTGCCAGACAGATGTATGGCTGGTTGCTCGAACCCCTCGAACCCGCATTGCAAAACGCCAAGATTCAAAGCCTGATTTACATTCTCGATACCGGCCTGCGTACCCTTCCCCTCGCCGCCCTCCACGATGGCAATGATTTCGCGATCGCCCGCTACAGTCTGAGCATCTCCCCTAGTCTCAGTTTTCTCGACCTGCGCCCCCCCAACCTCACCAACGCAGACATCTTGGCCATGGGGGCGGAACGCTTCGTCGAACAAGACCCCCTACCTGCCGTCCCTGTGGAACTGGCCACCATCACCGAGCGGTTTTGGCCGGGAGATATCTACCTCAACCAAGAGTTTACTCGCACCAATCTGATCGAGGCTCAAGATGATGCCCCCTATGGCATCGTCCATCTTTCCACTCATGCCGACATTCGCCCCGGAAAGCCCTCCGAGTCTTATATCCAACTCTGGGATGACCGACTCGCCCTTGATGAATTGTCACAAGTCGGCTTTAACTCTGCGGCGATCGAACTGTTGGTGTTGAGTGCCTGTCGAACGGCGGTAAATTCTCCCGAAGCCGAGTTGGGGTTTGCGGGGTTGACGGTGGCTTCGGGGGTCAGATCGGCGATCGGTAGTTTGTGGTATGTGAGCGATGTTGGCACGTTGGGTTTAATGACGAATTTCTACGAACGGTTGCGGGAATCTTCCCTAAAAGCAGAGGCATTGCAACAGGCTCAACTCTCTTTGATGCGGGGAGACACCCGCATCGAGGGGGGAGAGTTGATCGTTAGAGGAGAGCGCTTTCCGCTCACGCCAGAACTGAGAGAATTGGGCGATCGCATCTTTACCCATCCCTATTATTGGAGTGGTTTTACGCTGATTGGCAACCCCTGGTGATTCCACAGCCGATCGCGTTCTCACATAAAAATATTGGGTCGGAAATACGATCGCTCTCAAGAGGTCAACTTTTATCAACTCAAGCGGCCAATTTTTATTAACCTCACGGACAAAAACTAAAGTTAGACTTAAATTAGAAGGATTAGCCCTAATGCGATCGCCAAGCCTCCTGCGTAAACCCGAGATCGTCGATCGCCCATAATCGATCGTTTTTCATTGAAATGACTGACACTGCAACCACTTCTTCCCTCTCAACCTTAGAGACAAAACAACGCCTCTCACAATCCCTTCTCTGGCAACTGCAACGGGACTTCTTCCAAAGCGAGGGAATAGGAGCGTGGAATACCGGAAAAGTTCCCCACTACGCCACCAGCAACCCCTATATTGCTCGGGCTTACGGCAAAGTAGCAACGGGATTTTTACGAGATTATCGAGCAGAAATCGATACGAGTCAACCCTTGTATGTTATCGAGTTGGGATCGGGTTCGGGGCGTTTTTCCTATCACTTTCTCAAACAATTCTTTGAGTCTCATAGTAGCTCCGTCCTCAAAGAAATTCCGATCAAATATATCATGATGGATTTTGCTGAAAAGAATATCGAGTTTTGGCAAAATCATCCTGCTTTGCGTCCTTTTATCGCAGAAAACTTGCTCGATTTTGCTTGCTTTGATATTACTAACGATAAAGCGATCGCTCTTCTTCATTCCGGCGAACTTCTCAACGCCCAAACCCTAAAAAATCCCCTTGTCGTCCTTGCCAATTACTTCTTCGATAGCATTCCCCAAGATCTATTTACCATTCATCACGGGCAAATCTACGAAACATTACTGACCATTACTGCCTCCAACAATTCAGGCGACCGCCAACTCCTCGAAAATCTCAAAATTACTTATACCGACGTAGAAATTGATAGCGATCGCTACTACGACGATCCCGCCTTCAACCAAGTCCTCAAAGATTATCAAACCCGCTTACAATCCACCGCTTTACTCTTTCCTTGCACTGCTCTCAACGGCCTAAAAAACCTGCGCCAATTGAGTGGCGATCGCCTGTTATTCCTCTCTGGTGATAAAGGTTACGATCGCGAAGAACGCTTGGAAGGACGAGGCAATCCGAAACTCACTTTTCATCACGGCGCATTTTCTCTCATGGCCAACTATCCCGCGATCGCCCGTTACGTCGAAAACGAAGGCGGACTTCCCCTCCTTCCCCAACATCGCCATCGCAGCATTGCCATCTGTGCGTTCCTCTTCGGCAATCGCAACTGTCTCGAAACCCGTCACGCCTATCAAACCAATATCGCGCAATCGAGTCCCGATGATTTTTTCACATTGAAAAAAGCGCTAGAAGTCCATTTTCAGACCTTAAGTTTAGAACAGATCCTTGCATATCTGCGTTTTAGCGGTTGGGATTATAAACTCTTTTTGGGTTGCTTTGACAATCTCATGATGCAAGTCGAAAATATCTCCGTATCTTTACGCGACGAACTGCATCGCGCGATTGCAAACATCTGGGAGATGTACTATTTCATCGGTGAAGAACAAGATTTACCCTTTCACCTTTCCATGCTATCCTACAAAATGGGATTTTACGAGGAAGCGATCGCTTATTTAGATCGTTCCCTCGCATTCTATGGCGACGATCCCGGCATTTTTTACAACCAAGCAAAATGTTACCGAAAATTACAATTTCGAGCCAAAGCCCTCAAAGCACTTGACAAAGCCTTAGAACTCTATCCTCAATTTGAAGAAGCACGACAGCTCAAAGTTGAAATCGAAGGAGAATTTCAATAAGGCGAAAACCAAATGAGCAACAAAAAATTTGGAGAAGGTTAATTTCTTTTGAGTGTGAAAGTTAACCTTTTGTTTACCCGTCCGGTTTAGAATTTACAATCCTTAGTACTTCGCGATCGCAATCTCACAATTACTTATGGAAGCTACTCAACAAACAAACTGGTATTGGGAAAGTCAACAAGTCTTGCGTCAAGGCATCGATCGCATGGGGGATATCCTCGAATGCTATTTGCAAGGAAAAACCCCTTCTCAACCCGAACTCGAGCCTCTTCCGCCCACCTCTACCCTCGCGCAACTGTGCGATCGCTTCAGTCTCTCGCCGTTTGAGCGGGATATTCTTCTCCTCTGTATGGGAATGGAAATTCAGCCCCATTTTCATTCCCTGTGTGCCCAAGCTCAAGGGAATGCCCAGAAAAACTATCTTTCCCTCGGCTTGGCCCTTTCTGTCTGTCCCAATGCCCAATGGCGCGTGCTTTCTCCCCAAAGTCCCCTCCGTCACTGGCAATTAATTGAAGTTGCTCCGGGAATCTCCCTCACTCAAGCCGCCATTCACATCGATCGCCGCATTCTTTGTTATATTCTGGGAGAACCCGCCACGGACGAACGCTTGACAGGATGGCTCAATACTATTCCGCAAAGGAATCTCATTGATGTATCTCTACCTCCTTCTCGTGCCGAGATTGCCGAGCGAATTGTTGCCGCTTGGTCGAATCCTCAAAGCAATGCACCTCTACCTCTGATTCAACTCTGCGGTTATGAAAGTGAGGCAAAATATGAAATTGCTCGATATGCCTGCGATCGCCTCGATTTTAGTCTCATGCCGATATCAACAATAAATCTACCTTCAGGAGCAGAGGAATTGTACCAATTGCGCCAGCGTTGGGAGCGAGAAGCTATTTTGAGTAATGCCGTTCTTTTTATCGAGTGCGACGATCTATCCAGTAACGATGTGGCCAAAGAAGCCAGTCTACTCCAGTCGATCGCCCAGTTTCGCACCCGGGCGATCGTTAGCAGCGAAGAGCGCAAAACCTTTCGCCATCGCGACACGATTTCCTTTGATATTCAAGGCCTCCCCCACGCAGAAAAACGCCATCTCTGGGAAATGCACCTCGGAGAAACGATAGGAGAATTGAACGGACATCTCGAACCCCTCATCGCTCAATTCAATCTCGACAGTCAAACCATTCGCGGGGCTTGTGCATCTATGCAACATCCCGAAGTCGATCCGACAACGCAACTATGGGAATTCTGTCGCTTGCAGGCTCGTCCCCGTTTGGATAACTTGGCACAGCGCATGGAATCTAGCGCCACTTGGGACGATCTCGTGTTGCCCGAACGAGAAAAAAAGATTTTGCAGGATATTTCCGCACAGGTCAAACAGCGCTTTCGCGTCTATGAAGAATGGGGCTTTTCAGGTAAAGGCCGTCGCGGTTTGGGCATTAGCGCTCTCTTTGCTGGAGCGAGCGGGACTGGGAAAACGATGGCCGCCGAGGTTATTGCCAAAGAATTCAATCTTGACCTCTATCGCATCGATCTCAGTGCTGTCGTGAGCAAGTATATCGGCGAAACCGAAAAGAATCTGCGACGCATCTTTGACGCAGCCGAAGCAGGGGGAGCAGTGTTACTCTTTGATGAAGCCGATGCTCTCTTCGGCAAGCGCACGCAAGTGAAAGACTCTCACGATCGCCATGCCAATATCGAGGTAAGCTATTTATTGCAAAGAATGGAGGCTTATCAAGGTCTTGCCATCCTGACCACAAACTTAAAGGATTCATTGGATCAAGCATTTTTGCGGCGCATTCGTTTCATCCTCAATTTTCCTTTCCCAAAAGCCGATGCGAGGGGAGAAATTTGGCGGCGCATCTTCCCGAAGCAGACCCCCACGCAGGATTTAGATTATGAAAAGTTGGGACAATTAAGCGTATCGGGGGGAAATATTCGCTCGATCGCCCTCAATGCGGCATTTTTAGCGGCAGATGCGGGGGAAGCGGTAATGATGAAACACGTCAAACAGGCGGCACAAACCGAATATCTCAAGGTGGGTCGTAGTTTGACCAGTGCAGAAGTACAAGATTGGGTTTGAATCAGTTATCAGTTATCAGTTATCAGTTATCACCTTGCTCGCTCTAGCGAATTCATTACTCTTTCGCTTCTTCATAACACAAACTCAGTGCTTGTTCGGGGGTTGCCATGCCATTTAAAACTAAGCCAATAGCCCGAAAATGCCGTTCCATGGTGACGACATTACCCGCAAATAATTGCCGCATCAGAGGCAAGGAGAGGCGATCGCCTTCGACATCAATGCCCGTGCGAAACCGAACTTCACCCGACTCGTAGCGCATCTCGAAATTACCGATTGTCAAGCGACAATTTGCCCGCGTCACGAACTCGGCCATCTTTGCCCGTTGTTGTGGGGGAGTTTGCTCGGGAAAAACGCTGTAAATGCGGCAATATTCCTCTTCTTCAAAGGCTTCGCAATAACACATCCACTCTCCCCAATCTCCCGGAATAGAGAGCAAAATTGCCCCTTCGTCGGGGACGGGTTGATAGTCCAATTCTTCCTCTTGGAAAAAGGCTTCCATCATCCCATAAATTCCCCCTTCCTCGCTCAAAGCCAAGGTTTTTTGCTCTTGTTCTTGGCGATCGAAGTCCTCGGCAGTTTGCTCTAATTGCTTGCCTAGAGCCGTGGTTATCCCCATCTTGACTGAAGATTCCCCATCGTCTAGCTCCTCGGGTAGCGCCATTTCTTGTTTAATCGCCGTCACGCCCCAACTGGACTCGGAGAGAAAAAGCGTTGTAGAATCTTCAGCCGTGAGTTGTTGCAGGAAAATCGCGACGGCTCGAGCGGGAGAGCGCTCGAACTCCTCCACGTCTCCCGCACCCTCCAGCAGCACTGAAACCAAATCTCGCCGCAAGATCGCTTCGAGTTCGAGGGGTTTTTCAAAGTCTAATTCTTCTAGAAAGGGGCTTTGACTGGTTGCGGGGTCGAGGTAGAGGTATTCCCGTTCTTCGCAGCGACGATATTCCTCGCCGGACATGGCAAAAGTAATTTTACAGTCGGGGAGTTCCGTATCCAAGCGGGAGAGTTCCAATTCTTGGAGTTGGATGGCGATCGCATTATCCTCAGTTCGAAAATGGAAAGGAATATCTAGTTCAAAAGAATCGGTAGAAAGCATAGCTTGAGAAAAATAAACGAGTAATTCAGTTAAAACTAGACACTAGACAGACATGATATCGCTTATTGGTTGTCTAGAAATATACTATCCCGTGCCTTCATTTCCTTTTGCCTTTTCCTTTTCTCTTTCTGTTGTTTCTTATACTTCTTGTAAACTTCTTGAGTTTTGGACTGATGTTTTTTGTAAGTTTGTTTAGAACTCTTAACATTTCCAATCTCTTTAATAATTGCGTTAGCTAAATCCTTCTGAGCCTCTTCGAGTTCCTTCTGTTTGAGGATCAAAGGTAACTGAGTTGTTACCTCATTTGCAGCACTCTCCAGTTCGTTGTAGAAACGTTCGATCGCCGCATCGGCCTGTTTGAGTTGAACTAAAGTCATCTGAGAGATATCTTTGCTTTGAAGGTCATCATAAAATTGCTTTAATGTCTCGTCACTCGCCAACACGTTGGTTAAGAAACGCCGAGCACTCAAATTTGAATCTACAGTCTCTTCATCGTCAAACTCGTTGATAAAGCCGATAATGACATTGCCATACACAGGCGCTTTTGATGCGATCGCCGAGTTGCATTCAACTTTAGCACCGCTAACAACCACCGTTTTTACAGTTTTCACCAGCAACTCGTGGGTCGTGTTAAAGGCTATCATAACAACCTTTCTCAAACTTTCTGTAGATGCCAGCATTTCTTTCAATACAATATCCTCCACAAAGTCATCCACCGATTGATAAGGAACCAGCGCCCTAGAACTAACCGGCCTTGGCAAGTCCTTCGGAGAATCCGGCTCTTTTGCCCCCTTACCTCCTAATAGCTCATTTTGTCCCACATTGAGTATCGGAGCATCGCCGATCGCCTCTTCGATTTTAGCCCCCAGATCGGAATCGTCATGAACGATTTCCTCATTGGCATTCGCGAGATTCACGTCATCGGCAGGTACCATGCCGTCATCATCTCCAGAGAAATTGAGATTGACAAAGATTGGTTTATAGTTGTTCATTGACTCGAGAAATTTTAAGAGCAGCTTATGGATTACATCTGCTTCTGTCTTAGCATCACCTTTAGAATATCCATCTTTCTTTTCTGTTTTGCCAGCATAGTATTTTACGAGATTGGGGGTTTTAGTTTCGTCGCTAAATAGTTCTCGATAGATGTTTCCCCAACCTTGAGCGCCTCCCATTCCCGTTACTAACATATCCTTAATAAGTCCGTTATCTAATTGTTCTCCCTGAGTAAAATATTTAATTGGATTGTTTTTGTAAACTTTCCCATATCCCCCAATTCCTTTGGCGAAGGCATCCCGCCATTTATCACCGGGTATATCCTTGGCGATCGTTTTTTCTTTCAGGTCGCTGATTATGATTTTGTTCGCCTGCATTTCCACTGCGCGTTGCCAAGTTTGAGCTTTCTCTTCCGTACTCGCATCAGCCCACTCCGGTAATTGGCCACAAGCCGATGAAAGTTTTGCCAACAGTGCAACTCCACTCTTTAAAAGCGTCCCTTGAATCTTTGCTCTTTGCTCATCGCTAACGGGTTCGTCTTTGGGGCGTTTTCGCTTTTTATCATATAGTCCCATTCCCAATTCCACGCGCTTCCATGCCGCGTCTTTTCTAACTTTTTTAAAGGCATGAGCAAGAGGTATACCCGCCCATTTATTTTTTCCTTCCCACTTTAATGATATTAATCGTTTGGCAATTTCAACACCAATATCTTTAGTGACAGATGAGTCCATGCCCAACCCCAGACCGGCAATAAGTTCGATGTGAGCTTCTCCTTTACCTTTATCAATCACGCTACCCTTTTTTTGTTGGAGTAAATTTTTTGCTTCCGTCGCCATTTTCATGCGAAATTGCGCTCCCGATTCCACACCAAAACCGATCGCGGATAAAGTGGCATTGTCCCGAGCGCCTTCGTTGAGGTAAGAGCCAAATCCTGTTAATCCGGCTGCCGATGTTGCCATGATTTCACCAAAAATTCGGCTTGCTTTCCCTTTATCTTTCGATTCTTGCTTGCGAGCCTTTTTATTTTCGGAATCTCGCCACCACGCGGCTATCTTCTCTCCAAGGAGAACAACCCCCGTAGTCGGAGCTAAGAAATTAGTAACCATTTGGCTGAGAGTACCAAATACTTTGACTTTGATTTCTGTCTCAACTTTTCGGAGGACTCTGCGGGGACGTTCTTGGACATTCGATCCTTTGTCAGCACCAAATACTAGCGCTCGATCCCCTCCTACAAATTCTAATTTAACCTTAGCGCCAGCAGCAAAGTCACCCATTTGAAAGCGACCGTTGACCTCTGCACGTCCCGTATCAAAGCCCTTTTGCCGTTCGGCTTTGAAAGCACCGGGTTTCGTCCCTTGATATGTGTCGCTGTTGGCAAACTTGACAATTTTATAATTGGCTTCGACATAGCCTTTGATTTCCTTTTCTAGTGGAGTCAGTTGTTTGGCATTATCTTTATCTTTTTTGATTGCTTTCTCTCGATTCTCTATATATTTGAGATAGGGATGCTTCCATTTAACGTCATGAACGTTTTTATCGCTTCCATATTTTGTTTTGTAGCCATCCAAGGCATCTTGAACCCCTTTTATGCCTTTCTTTTGCTCTGTTGTTGCATCATTGGTACTTGCAATAGCACTGTATTGGAATTCGTCTTTATTGGTTGGATATTTAATCTCCCGACCATTTTTGTCGATCGCACTCATTGCTCCTGTTGCAACCAGAGTTTCTTGAGAGTAGCGTTTGCCCATACCAGCCAAAACATCTACTTTAACAGCGTTTTTGCCGGCTGCATTTTCGATCGCCGCACGTCCGATAAAGCCCCCCTCTGCATAGGCCTTTTGTTCGGCTTTCCCCGCACCCGCAAAGACTTTCTCTTCAACCCCGATCGCCCAGGCTTCAGCATTAAATCGACCTTGATCTGTACCAGCACCACCCCATAGCGCATTTGTCATGAAGGCAGGAACGATTCTGGATTCTCGGAAGCGACGGTACATAGTGTAGGAAAAGAGTTGACCGACTTTCTGGGCGGTGTTGGCGGTAAATTCAAAATACATCCCCGCTCCTACTGTTGCTTTACCTGTTCCCCACTGAATACCAGTGGTAAACTCGATATCAGTCCAGTTTTTAAGTTCGTTGGCATCTTTACGCTCGACATCAATTTTCAGGTGGAAACCAAGGGGAGGACAAGGCCCGGGTACTTCAAATAAAACATCTGCTTCAAACTTGCTCTTCATTCCTACATTCGGAGCAAGCATATTCAGAATCGACGGATAAAATGTGCCAAAGAAGAAACCACAATCCCCACTATATTTGTTGCCATATTTTTTGATGACATGCTCATAGTCTAGTTGTGCGAGTGCCGTTCGATCGTCTGCACCAGCTTGACCTAGATCGGGTAGCACAATCTTGCTGGCATCAGTCGCAATTTTGTCTTCTGCGAGTACCTCAAATGCTTTTGCATGGTCTTGGACAGCCTTGTTAATCCCATCCCGAAATCGTTGAACGTATGGATAGGCTCGAAAGTCTTCCTCTGCCTTCTTTTGCTTGTCTTTTGCCTTCTGTGCCGCCGCCTCTGCCTCATTTTTCTTGTCCTGACTGGCAGCCTCAAGGTTTGCTTGAGCGTCCATCACCTTTCCTTTCGCTTTGTTAACCTTTCTGCCATATTTGAGCAGCCAGATATCCAACATATCCCGCCCCATATTCAGCAAAGCAACAGCTTTCTGTCCTGACGCTTTCATTGCCGCACCATTATCAGCATCTCTATTTGTCTTAGCTTCCTTCGCCTCTTTAATATGTGTAATTGCCCGAGCTAAAAAGTGTTCCGTTGCGTTGAATAATTCGCCGCGTTGACGCAAGAAACCTTTATAGGTTTTCTTGCGGAAGTGCTTAATTAAGTCAATCGTGCCTTGGTCGGCAGCTTGGTCGAGTGCATCTAAGTCCACCTTCGTTATCGTAAATCCCTTACCCCCTTTTTTATTCTCCTTGAAGTAATTCGCCAAACCTGCCAATCCTGTCTTGCCGCGAGACGATGACAAAAAGTCGCTGTATCTTTTGTCTAAATCGCTATCTGGTAGTTCTTCACTATTGCTTTTGAGGAAATTCTTGAGCTTAATATGGTGGTTTCTTGCTTCTGCTAGGGAACCGTCAGAATCATCTTGACTGCTTGCTTTGTCTTCCATCCAGACTTCAAATATAGCCCGCTCGCGTTCTGCAAGAGGTTTGAGTTTTCTCTCAACAAAATCCCTGATATCCGCTTTGGGATTTCCTCCCATGTCCGGACTACTTTTGATAGTTCCGCGCTCTAACTTGTAGGTTAGTAGGCGGTAAACCTTCTGAAGGTAAAGATAGCGAAAGGGTTCTCCTTGGTTATCGGAAAACTTTTTTAATAGTTCCTTAACAATCTTGAAGGTCGTCCCTTTCATGGATGTTTCGTCATCAATGGCATACTCATATTCCTGTAGCAGAGTTTCGCGCTGAATCACTCCATCAACAGCTCGGCTCACGCGGGACTTTATCGATTCCTCAGTGGGTTTGAGATTAATGCTGGGGTTTTGCTGCTTGACGTGGGTGAGTTCGTGGGAGAGAAGTTCATCTCCTCTTGGGGTGCCAGGGTTCAATTCCCCCGATTTGAAGAATATATCGCTCCCTGTAGTGAAAGCGCGGGAAGAGAGTTGGCGATTGAGTTGGTCGGATTGGGAGTTGTGGTGAACTCTAACATTGCTGAAATCGGCTTCCATTGCTTTCTCAAAGCGATCGCGTCCGGGTAATGCACTCCCCACCCCTCTCATGCTGTTAATATTGCGTTCGATATCGTTAGAAACTACCCCTTCCCCTTCGCCATCCCGTTGTACGAGAGAATGTACTTCTCGAAAGGTTTGGACTTGGGGGCTGCGTTGAATGACATGATTGGCACTCTCGGTATTATTCGTGTCTTTCTCTCCCATGCGCGAAATATCGGGCTTGCGGTGCAGAATATTAACTGTTTCGCTGGCGACGCGATCTGCTTCTTGTTCGTAGCGATCGCCCACTTCTCCAAGGGTGAGTTTGGTTTGTAGGGGAATTTCGAGGGATGAGGGAGAAGGCGGCGCGGTTTCAAGCGATCGCGTCACATTATCCATCATTCCTCCCCCGTTCGTATTGGCAAACATCAAACCGGCGGTTTGCTCGTCGGTTTCACCCGCAGATTCATTTTCTTGCCAACGTCGCACCGGCATCGAAGAGGCTGCGATCGGCGTGGATTCTGGGGCGCTAACACTTTGAGCAGTTTTCTTAGCCATGGGTCTGGAGTTCTGAAAGGAAATTTGGGGAGCATACTCCATAAGAGTATAAGCAAAATAATTCCACCAGTTTATTAGACAAAAGTCTAAAAGAAATAACTCGAATTAGAGAAAATTAGTGTTTTTAATCGTGTTATCCAATATTACTTAAATTTCTCGTTCCAATCATTTTGATATTTTTGTTTTCTTAATTGAACGATTACGTTTTCTTAAACTCGAGATCGCTCGAATCAGATAATGATAAAAGACAATGGGATTTTATTATTGTTTTTCTACCTTGTCTTTTGCCTTTATCTTTACTCTCGCGTACAGCCTGCAACCCCGATCGCTCGAATCATCGAATACGGCTTTTATTCTCATTTAGAGCAATTCATCAAATATGAGTTCAGACAATTGGTATCGTCAAAATCTCCAAATCCTTTATCGAGAAGTGAATCGCATTCGCGATCTCCTGCTGTATTACATCGAACGGGGCGAAGCAGATGCGGAGGGTACGCAAGAGGATTTACCCGCCGAATCCCGCCTCGGGCAACTCGTGGCAACGTTTAATCTATCCAGCTTCGAGCGAGATGTGTTATTGATGGCTGCGGGATTGGAAATCGACCCGAGTTTTAATCTCTACTTTGCCAAAGCACAGGGAAAACCAACTCTCAACTATCCAACTCTCAGTTTAGCGATCGCGGCGCTCCCTACGGCTCAATGGCAGGTTGTCTCTCGCCAAAGTGCCTTGCATTACTGGCGGCTGATTCAATGCAAAGAAAGCAACGCGCTTACCCACGCTCCATTTAAAATCGACCGCCACATCCTCAGCTATTTACTGGGTCAGCCGAGTTTAGATGAAATCTTAGAAAATTTTATCGTCCCCTTCTCCTATCGGCAGTCCCCCGAGTCCCTCCTACCCTCTCGCGAAAAGTTGGTTTCCACCCTAACCACCGCTTGGACTCAAGCCAAGAGTGCCACAGAACTGCCTCAATTGCATCTCATCGGCATCGACGGACGCGATCGCGCCGCTATTGCTCGCTCCGTCGGCGATCGCTTTAATTTGCGCCTCTACACCCTCTGCGCCCGTTCCCTACCGAGCAATATTAGCGAACTCCACGAACTCTGCCGCCATTGGGAACGAGAAGCCCTTTTACATCGTGCCGTTTTGGCGATCGATTGCGATGACATCCTTGCTGATTCTCCCCCCGGTCAAAGCCTCAAATTATTTCTCGAACGGGTTAATTCTCCCACTATCCTCAGTGGCAACCTGCGACAGCAATTTTCCGATCGCAACTGCCTCAGTCTCGAAATTTCCCAACTCCCCCACGCCGAAAAACGCCACCTTTGGGAAACCCATCTCGGCGATCGCGCCGCCGAACTCAACGGACATCTCGAACCCCTCATCGCCCAATTCAACCTCAACAGCCACATCATTCAAGCTGCTTGCGCTTCGGCTGGTGAAGGCGATCGCGATTTGCCGTCCCAACTCTGGGACTTTTGCCGCCTGCAAGCTCGCCCCCATTTGGACAATTTGGCTCAGCGCATTGAATCCGATGCGAATTGGGAGGATCTCGTCTTACCCGAACGGGAAAAAGGCATCTTACGCGCCCTCTCTGCACAAGTCAAACAGCGCTTTCGCGTCTATGAAGAATGGGGCTTTTCGGGTAAAGGTCGTCGCGGTTTGGGCATTAGCGCTCTCTTTGCTGGAGCGAGCGGGACTGGGAAAACTATGGCAGCCGAGGTTATTGCCAAAGAGTTCAATCTCGACCTCTATCGTATCGATCTCAGTGCCGTAACGAGCAAGTATATCGGCGAAACCGAAAAGAATCTGCGACGCATCTTTGACGCAGCCGAAGCAGGAGGAGCAGTGTTACTCTTTGATGAAGCCGATGCTCTGTTTGGCAAGCGAACTCAAGTGAAAGACTCTCACGATCGCCATGCCAATATCGAGGTGAGTTATCTCCTCCAACGAATGGAAGCCTATCAAGGATTAGCCGTGTTGACGACGAACTTAAAAGACTCCCTAGATCAAGCCTTTTTGCGGCGCATCCGTTTCATTCTCAATTTTCCCTTCCCAAAAGCCGATGCGAGGGGAGAAATCTGGCGGCGGATTTTCCCGAAGCAAACGCCAACGAACAATCTCGATTATCGAAAGTTGGGACAATTGAGCGTGGCGGGGGGAAATATTCGCTCGATCGCCCTCAATGCGGCGTTTTTAGCGGCGGATGCGGGGGAAGCAGTGATGATGAAACACGTCAAACAGGCGGCGCAGACTGAATATCTCAAACTCGGTCGCAGTTTGACCAGTTCTGAGACTCAAGGATGGGGTTGATTCAGTTATCAGTCACCAGTCACCAGTCACCAGTTTGGGATCTCCTCTGCTCCCGATGCTCCCAATGCTCCCCCACCGGGAAGTATAGTGATTCAAGCGGATTTGATATTATGGGCTATCGGCGATCGCTAATTCGTTGACGATTAAAGCCAAAGGTTCTTCTAGAACCGTCAATCTTTCCGGCCTGGCTTGCTCCTCGGGGGTGTTGCAGAGATGGTGGATTCCTAGAGACAGCAGGTTTAATATTAACAATACAAAAAGGCAATTGCCAGCGATTTTTTTTGCGTCCGTCATGATGCACTGACCTCCCGCACTTCCTTGCTAAAAGTGCCGATCGATTTTGGTTTTCCTGAATTTGATGGAACCCAACTCTACTTCAAAAAATTCATTCAGCAGTGCTTTTGTTCCAGTCCTCGCAGGGATGCCGTTCTTGCTTGCAATCGTCTTGCAAATTCTTCACTCCTCAAACGAGAAATTGCTTTCCCCGTTTTTAATCCCTGCAATTCTCACCTGTTTTTATCATACCCGTCTTTCAGTCAAAAATCTTCTCGGTCAGTTGCTCGCATAAAGCCAAAATTTTGTAAAATTCGGCAATTTGTTGAATCCAATCGGCGGGGATATCTTTTACGCCGTAATGTAAGCCTGCCAATCCTCCCGCGAGAGCAGCGATCGCATTGGTACTCTCTCCTAAATTCACGGCGGCTAAAACCGTTTCTTTGTAGGAAGAGGCGTTCAATAAGCACCAAAGCGCCGCCTCGAGGGTATGAATGACATAACCGCCAGAAGCAATCTCTTCTCGGGGTAATTCTGCGATCGCGCCCCCGATCAGGTTATGAAAATGGAAAAGTCGATCGCTGTAAGGGGGATGCCAATAAAAGGGTTCGACCCGGGCGATACCCTGTAAGTATGCCTCCTCGGGAGGACATCCTTGGAGTAGGGCGATGGCAATACTAATATAAAAGCCGCAAGCCATTTGCGATCGTGGATGGGCGTGGGTAATGCCGGAGATGAGGTGAATGCGATCGAGCAGGTCTGGGAAGGGCAGTAAATGATGGCAGAAGACGAAGGGAAGCGTCCGTACGAGAGAACCGTTACCATTGCTCATTTCGTCCATATCCCCCGATAATCGCGGGGAAATCCCCTCTCGCAGGCGGGCGATCGCTTTCGCAGTCGTCGCGCCAATCTCGAAATCCCAATCGGGAAGCGTCCAAATTTCCCCCTCGTACCAGCTTACGAGGCGATCGGCGGTCACGTTGAGGAATGCCTCGGCGGTGACATCCTCCCGAGAGAGGGCTTCCGCAACGCAAAACATAACCGCACTTTCATCGGACCAAGTTCCCGTGGGGCGATTGTGGGTGCCGTATCCCCGCATTTCCCGGACAGGAGCCTCTTCGAGTTGCGATCGCGAGCAAAATTCGACGGGAACCCCGAGGGCATCTCCCACGCAAAATCCCAACAATCCCGAAAGGATTTTTGCCGATAAAATATTCGTCTTTGCCCGTGTCATAGTGTTCGTCGCGATCGCCGTGCCGTGGTGTAGCCTATTCGTAATCATCCGTGTCCTATTTTTTTTGTTCGCACAAAAATAAACGTCGTCCGCGCACCCTATTTCTTTTTACTTGATGTCCAACTTCAAACCCGAACATTTTCTCGAGCGATCGTGGTTGTGGCGATTGGTCGTGGCACTCTTCCTCGTGGGACAATTGAGTTTTCGCCTCGTTAAGGGCAGGATTTACCCGCGTGCTTTTCTCGAACAATTTGCCAAAGCCGGACCTCGTTCCCTGTTATCTGTTATTTTAATCGCGATCGCCGCCAGTGCCATCTTTACGGTGCAAACGGCGAGGGAATTGAATCGCTTTGGGGCAATACAGGCGTTGGGTGGGGCGTTTGCTTTGGCATTTTGTCGGGAGTTGGGCCCGGTGCTGACGGCGAGTATCGTAGCGGGACAAGTGGGATCGGCGTATGCGGCGGAATTGGGTGCGATGCGGGTCACGGAACAAATCGATGCGTTAATCATGTTGGGGACAGATCCGATCGATTATTTAGTGTTACCGAGGGCGATCGCTTGTTGTTTGATGTTGCCATTATTAACCATTTGCGCGATCGCGGTGGGAATTGGCATGGGGACGCTAACGGCACGGCAATTTTACAATCTTAATCCTTGGCTGTTTTTGCGATCGGTGCGATCGTTTTTGATGCCTTTGGATTTGCTGGCGGTGTTGTTGAAAGGGTTTTTATTTGGGATTGTGGTATCTGCGATCGGTTGCAGTTGGGGATTAACGACCCGAGGCGGAGCGAAGGAGGTGGGACAATCGGCAACAAATGCCGTTGTAACGACGTGGATCGCGATTTTCTTTCTCGATTTTTTCCTCTCTTTAATCTTGTTTGAATCTCCTGTTTTTTAGGATTAGGGTTAAAATTAGGGCATTCTCTCTGTCAAAAACCAATCAGCTTTAGCGATCTCATCCGTCAAGTTGCCAATTTTGGAGCATATAGTCATCCTCGGATTTGAGGGTTTGTTGCTGCTCGGAGGTTAAGAATTTAAGCGAGAAATCGTACAAGAAGGCGTAGCCAGTAAAGAATCGGTCAAATCCCATTTTCCTTTGTAAACAACCTGATAGCCCGCACTCTTCAAAACATTCCCGATAATATTGAGTTGGTTGCGCGAGTTTGGGGGCAAATCCATGCCGACTCGATAGGCGAGATGGGTTGAAGGGTACAAACTCGTCCACAGGGTCGCACGGGCTGGAGAGCAAGCACAGGTACTGGTTTGGGCATTTTTAAAAGTGATTCCCGTTTGTTTGAGGCGATTGAGATTTGGTAAATTCTTTGGTACCCAGTCCTCTGGAAAATGCTGAATTGCCCTCTGTTAATCTGTCATGAGAATCGCAATATTGGGGCGTTTAAAGGTTGGAAAAGCCATAATTTGTCTCCCGATCGCAAGATTTACAAGTATACAAACCAAACAAGAACTAGCGAGAGTAAAAGAGATTGTTTTGAGAAAATAGCCTAATCTCAATTATTCTCTCATAATCTCGCACTTAAAATATTTTCGAAAGAGAAAAAAGACGCGGCAAAAGCCGGGCTGGTATAATCGAGCGATCGCCGATCTTTCTCAGCCGCTTCTAAAATGACCGATCGTTTAGTTCGCTATCTGCAATCTCCTCAAGCCATCCGAGACAGATGCCATCTTTTATTTCAATTTGTTGAAGGGGGACGATCGCCTTATTTTCGCTATCATGGCGATCGCCTCGATGAAGTCGCAGATTTTGTTATTGCTATCACGAAAGAATCCTATCCCGATTTCCAGATTCCCTTTCACAGTCGCTGGCGACATTTTGAAGTCGGTAATATTTCCCGCTTGCAAGAATTGGAAACCGCGATCGCGGCTGACTCCCCTCGAGAGCAAGCCAAAATTAAATTTGATTTGGCGATTGTTAGCGTTTTAGTTGATGCAGGAGCCGGCTTCCAATGGCAGTATCGAGAAGCAGAAACCGGGCAGATTTTTCGCAGATCGGAAGGGTTGGCGGTGGCTAGTTTTCGGATGTTTCAACAGGGATTATTTTCGAGCGATCGCGATCGCCCTTTACAAGTCGATGCAAAAGGCTTGCAAACTTTAACCCTAGAGAAACTTGCAGAAGGCTTTCAAGTCAATACAATCAATCTTTTAGTTGGATTAAGCGGGCGACTGCAACTCTTACAAAAATTGGGATCGGTTCTGCTCAAACAACCGCAATTTTTTGGCGAAGATTCCCCTCGTTTGGGAAATTTAGTCGATTTTTTATTTTCCAAAATTACAGAGGAGAACACTTTAGCCGCATCCATTGTTTTACAAGCCATCTTAGCCAGTATTGGCGAAATTTGGCCGGGTCGCTTCTCTCTGGAAGAGATTAATTTGGGGGATGTTTGGCAACATGAAGCCATTGGCGGCGATCGCTTTATCCCCTTTCATAAATTATCTCAGTGGTTGACTTATTCCCTCCTCGAACCCCTAGAAGACTTGGGGATTAAAATCCAAGGTTTAGAAACCTTAACCGGACTGGCAGAATATCGCAATGGGGGATTATTACTCGATTTGGGTGTCTTGGAAATTAAGCGATCGGAACTGTTAGAACAATCTCATTTGCCCAGTTCTGAACCGATTGTCGAATGGCGTGCTTTGACGATTATTCTGCTCGATCGCATTGCCGAAAAAATGCAACAAAAATTAGCATTAACTCCCAGAGAACTCCCCTTAGTTAAAGTCCTGCAAGGGGGAACTTGGATGGCGGGACGAAGAATCGCTCGGGAATTGCGATCGCAAGGCAACCCCCCTCTCTCACTCCAAAGTGATGGCACTGTTTTTTAATACTTTGAATTGAATTTCTAGCCCAATTCTTCAATTACAACAACGCGATCGCGTCCCAGACGTTTAGCTTGATAAAGAGCATCATCAGCACGACGCAAGATATCATCAATGGTTGTATCGCCGACTTGATAGGTAGCGACGCCTATACTCACGGTAATTTTGATGATTTTTTCGAGGTGAGTCAATTGCATTTCCGCGATTTCACGTCCGATACGTTCGGCAACATCTCGTCCCTCTTCTAGGTTTGTTTCTGGTAGTAAAATGAC
Source organism: Cyanobacteria bacterium P01_E01_bin.42 (assembly GCA_039194995.1). GTDB lineage: Bacteria > Cyanobacteriota > Cyanobacteriia > Cyanobacteriales > Spirulinaceae > CCY15215. The sequence goes on from JBCCVR010000015.1 coordinate 51,237, forward strand.
GAACTCTTCCCCACCAAACCGACCAAAATAATCCATCGCCCGTAAGACACTTGAGGTAACTTCTGCCATTTTCTTGAGAACTTCATCGCCCAAGGAATGACCGTAAGTATCGTTAATATTTTTAAAGCGATCGAGATCCAGCATTAAGATAGATAAAGGCCGATCGTAGCGACAAACCCGAAGAAATTCCCGTTCTCCAAGAATTAAAAGATAGCGGCGGTTGGCAATTCCCGTTAGGGGATCGGTTGTGGCTAATTTTTCGAGTTCGGCCAGTGCTTTTTTGAGTTCATCTCGCGTGTATTTTAGCTCCAGATGGGTTTTGACTCGAGCCAATAACTCTTGATGATTAAAGGGTTTGGTAATATAGTCTACTGCTCCTTTTTCAAAGGCTTGTAATAGATGATTTTGCTCATTACTCGCGGTCAAAAAAATAACTGGAATATCTTGATAAGTAGGATCTGCTTTTAAAATTTCACAAACTTTTAAGCCATTCATATCCGGCATCATTAAATCTAAAAGAATTAGATCGGGACGCGCGGTAAAAATTCTATCTAATGCTTGTTTTCCACTGATAGCAAAAGTCGTTGCATAACCCACCTCATCTAAAATCTCCCCAATAATTTGCAAATTACTTGCAATGTCATCAACAATTAAAATTAAAAAATTACTGGCATTAAATTCGTTCATTATATTTTGACAAACTAGAGCAGGAGAAGAGATGAAAATGCGATCGCTTGAGGATTCAGTCTCAATTGATTTTATTCGCGATTGACTTGCAAAAGATTGTGTTTTAAATTATCCTTTAATTTAGAAAAATTTTCCACCGTTTTGGGGATATTATGCCAGTCAAATGCAGTGAGTTGACAGAGTAAGAGATTCCCATACTCGATCGCGGGTTGATAGCGATATTGCCTTCCCCATTGGTTCATTTGTTGGGCGCATTGTTTTAAATCTCGCATTTTTAAGGTTTGACGCAATTCGATCCAAGTGGTTTGTTCGTATTGCTTTAACTTTTCTAATAATTCTGGCAGATCTGTCGGCGATTCTCCAAGAGGAGGAGAGAGAGATTCTAGGACGGACAAAGGTTTGCAAGTTGTTTCTCGCTCTTTGCGATCGACTAATGCAACCTCCATCGCGGCAACCAATCGATCGCGATCGATTGGTTTGCGAAGAAACCCATCGCATAGCGATCGCAATTCTTCCTCATTGTCCAGCCAAGTGACTGCCGTTAAAATCAACAGGGGAACATTGCGAGTCTTGTCGTTTGTTTTCAAAATGCGAGCCACCTCCCATCCGTCGAGATCGGGCATTCGCAAATCTAGCAAAATGAGATCCAGATCGCGGCTGTCGGCAATTTCTAAAGTTTCCCGACCATTTTCGGCCAACAGTACATCATGCTGGGTCTCGGCAAAGTAACTGGCAATCAGATTGCGATTGGAGGGAATATCATCGGCGGCTAAGATCGCGAGGGGGGAAAATTGCTGGAAGCGATCGCCCGACATCGATGGCAAGCGGGAAGCAGGAGCACGAGTTTCCCATTGAAGTTGGGGAAAAATAAAGGTAAAGGTAGAACCCCGATCCAAAGCACTTTGCAATCGCACTTCCCCCCCTAACATTTCTGTCAAACGCTTGGTAATAGCCAGTCCCAGTCCCGTACCACCATATTTCCGGGTACTCTGTCCCTCATTTTGTTTGAAAGCCTCAAAGATAATATCCTGTTGTTCTGGAGCGATACCAATCCCCGTATCCTCGATGGCAATTTCGAGAGAACGGAAACTGGTGATTGGTGACGCTTCGGCAAGCTCATTTCGACCCCGCTCAACGACTTCAGCGCATCGTTGGCGACTGGTGAGCGAGATATGAATATGACCGCTTTCGGTAAACTTGAGGGCATTTCCCACCACATTGAAGAGAATTTGGCGCAAGCGAACCTCATCAAAAATCGGAAAAGGGGGAACGTTGGGCGCAATATCAATGCTCCATTCCAATCCCTTTTGACGAGTTTGTGCGGAAAAGAAAATCCCAATTTCTTCAACCAATCCGTATAGATCGATCGCTTCATAATGTAACTGTAATTTTCCCGCTTCGATTTTCGAAAGGTCTAGCAGATCGTCGATGAGGGTGAGTAAGGTTTTGCCACCCGCTTTAATCGACTCGAGGTAGGAACGCGATCGCGCTTCGGTGACTCTTTCCTGCAGCAGGTCGCAAAATCCCAAAATTGCATTCATGGGGGTGCGGATTTCATGGCTCATATTGGCGAGAAATTCGCTTTTTGTTGAATTCGCAGCCTCGGCGACGCGAGAGGCTTGTTTGAGGGCGGCATTTTTATAGGCCAGTTCCTCTTGACGCTGTTTTTCCCGCTCGAGCAGATTCGCTTGGGCGAGGGCAATTCCCACTTGAGCGGCGATCGCTTCGATCGAGGCGATGTCTTCCTCTGTCCAGTAACGCAGAGAGGTACACTGATGCAGGCAAATAACACCATTGGGTTCGCCATTATAGAAGGTGGCGACGGACAGCATCGATTGAGTCCCGAGTTGGGTGTAGATGGGCAAGGTCGGTTCGAGGAGGGGCTCTCGGGCGATATCATTGGAGGAGATCGCCTTGTCCTCTCCCAGCAATCGTTTTAAATGGGGGTTATTGCGAACGGGAATATCCCAATCTGAGGCGGAATGGGTTTCCCCATCGAGATATTCCGCCACCGCAGGAACCCGCCGGGGTGCGGATAGATATCGATGCAGGACACAGCGATCGACGGCAAAGGCTGCGCCGATTTTGCTGGCAGTGGTTTGAAAAATATGCTCGCTGTCCAAACTCCGGCGAATTTCCGAGGTAATTTCCCGCAGGAGGACTTGCTGCTGAATTTGATGTTCTAGAGCTGCTTGCCATTCTTTGAGTTCTTGAATGTCTTCTAGAGCAGTCAGGAAATATTGGGATCGATAGCTGGCATTGGGAATGATGGAAACGGCGATCCGTCCCCAGCGTACTGTGCCATCTTGTCGGAGGAAACGTTTTTCGAGGGAATAGCTCGAAAGTTTTCCGGTTGCCAGTTGTGTTTTTTGATGGAGGTTTTCGGATAAATCCTCGGGATGGGTAATATCTTGAAAGCGGATCTTGAGGAGTTCGGCGCGATCGTAACCGAAAATTTCGCAACATTTGGAATTGACCGAGAGAAAACGCCCCGTTGAATCGGTTAGGTAAATCCCGGTCGGGGTTTGCTCGAAAATAATGCGAAAGCGTTCCTCACTTTCTCGCAAAGCGGTTTCGGCGGCAATGCGATCGCTAATATCCAAGATCAGACCATCGGCGATAATGTCTCCATTTTCCAATTGGTAGAAGCTGCTGTGGTTCTGCAACCACTTTTCTTCCGGGTCATCGGGTTGAATGCAAAAGTTAACCCGACTGGGTTCGCAGGTTTCTAAAGCCGCTTGCAGATGTCTTGCGAGATCGGCGCGGGTCTCGGGAGAAAGGAGTTCGAGAAAGACTTCGGGATGAACTTGAATGCGATCGCGATTGCGTCCGGAAATCTTTTCGATCCCTTCGCTGATATAAACCAAGGAAAAAGAGCCATCAGTGTGGATAATGGCTCGATATACTGCACCATCGGGAATGTTGGCCGCAATTGCTTCTAACTGATATTTTTGCGCCCCCAGTTCGGCATTAGCCGATTGCAGTTGCGCCGTTCGTTCGGCAATGAGGGTTTCGAGGCGTTGGTTGAGGTTTTGCAGGTTAATTTCTGCTTGTTTGCGGTCGGTAATATCCTCGGCAATCCCCGTCAGACGGTAAATGTGCTGTGCCTCGGTGCGAATGGGAAAAGCGCGATCGCGAATCCAGCGAATATTCCCATCGGGTCGTACAATGCGATATTCGCAGTCGAAATCGAGAAAATTTTCGGGTTGGGGAATTTGACTGGCAACGCGATCGCGATCGTCGGGATGGACGGATTCCAGCCAAGTGTAAGGGTTGCGATACAACTCCTCTCGGGGAAGCCCCCAAATGCTCTCAAATGCAGGGCTGATATAGAGGATTTTAAAGTTCGCATCGAATTCGTGAATGTAGAAAACATCGCGAATATTTTCTGCAAGTTGACGAAATTTCTCTTCGCTGTTTTGTTTTTCGCGGATTTCTTGACGCAGGCGATCGTTGGCGACGAGAAGCCGAGCGGTTTGTTCTTTGACGCGGTCTTCAAGGTTATGTTTCGCTGCCCTGAGTTCCCTTTCGACTCGCAGGCGATCGCTGATATCTTTCAGCATGACGGTAAATAACCAACCTTCGGGGAGTTGCAGTTGAGAGATGGAGGCTTCGGCGGGAAATTCTTCCCCGTTTTGGCGGCGGCCTCGCACTTCCCGAGCGGGTTCTGCCATACTGCGGGGCTTTTCTCGGGAGCGATTAAAATCCCGGATGCGATCGCCATGACTCTGGTGGAAGGCTTCAGGCAGTAAAATATTGAGAGAACGCCCGATTGCTTCCTCTGCCGCATAACCAAAAATTCGTTCTGCCCCCTGATTGAAGATTTGGATAGTTTGATTTTCGTCAACGGAGACGATCGCTTCGTCGGCAATTTCTAAAATGCCTTTAAATTTGGCCTGACTGGCTTCTAATTTTGCTTGGGTGTGGCGCAATTCTCGATTGGCTTGTTGCAATTCTTGATTTTGCCGTTCTAGTTGTTGCTGAAGCGCTCGCAAGCTGAGCTGATGATTGATGCGGGCGAGAACTTCGCTAGTGTGAAAAGGTTTGCTGATAAAGTCCGTCGCACCTAGGGCAAACCCTTTGAGCATGTCGCGATCGCGGGATGCGTCTTTTTCCAAGCTACCCATCAAAATTACGGGAATGGCTTGGGTTTCTGGATTGCTTTTTAAACGGCGACACACTTCATAACCGTCGAGATCCGGCATTTCAATTTCCAGCAAAATCAGATGGGGACATTCCCCTGTGGCCTTAGCCAATCCTTCTCGACCCGTCATCCCATAACAGACGCGATAGCCCCACCTACCGAGGAAAGTTGCCAACCAGCGATCGCGATCGTCGTCGATCGCTAGAATTGTTGTGGGAGGAGATGGGAAATCGGGAGAATTCATCGGTTTTTAGAATCATCCGAGTGAGTATTTTTTGCCCATTTTAACTTGCCTCTCGGATCTGCCCAATTCTGCGATCGCCAAAGATTAGAGACCTAGTACGAGACAAGACAATCTAGGTGATGTCTGCCCGAGGCTGACTCGCAGTATAGGCAAATTCTCGATAAATTTCCCATTGCTTGCCGTTATGAATCAGTAGCGTTAATTGCGGGATGAACAATTCGGCAAAAAAAGTTTTATTTTTAAATTCCGGCCAAGCTCGTTTAAAGTTGGCTTTGCTTAGGTCTCGAAATGCAACGGTTAAATGGGGGGCAAACGGGCGGCGATCGCGATCGCGAATTCCTAACGTTGCCTGCAAATGCTTGGGTAAATCCTCCCCCAAAGCCATTAATTCCGGAGTTTTCAGGGGATTGATATAGATAACGCGGGGGACAAAAGCGCCAAATCCTGACAAAGTTACGGGAATCGGCGATCGCTCTGCTGCAAATTCTTTTAAGTTTTGTTCCAAAATCAGCAGATTCTCTTCCGGCCAGTCAAAGGGAGGCTGTACAGTAATATGAGGAGGGGAGTTGAAGGCTTTACGGCTGTTATACGTATCAGCAAAATGCTGTTTGATTTGATTCGCTGCATCTTGAACGGTTTGCGAGGGCAACAGAGCAATAAAAAAGCGAGCAATCTTTGAGCGCTCGTGCTGTTTTGGCTCGTGTTGTTTTAGCGTGTATTGCTGTTGCCGATCTGAATTAGGTAAATTTTTCTGTGTCATAGTCAATATTATAAACATTTGATAAATGCCTTGGTTTGCAAAGATTGAAAAAGGAATTGTTGACAAAGCGACCTTTGATCGCCACGTCCCCGCTCATCGCAGCTACGTCCGCGACTTAATTGCTAAAGGACATCAAGCTAAAACGGGGTATTGGGGAGAATATGGGGGCGGAATGCTTCTATTTGAAGCCAACTCTTTGGAAGAAGCCCAAAAAATTGCGATCGACGATCCTCTCGTACAAAATCATTGCGTTCAATACGAATTACACGAATGGTGTATTGTCGAGCAATAATTTTTATTGGTTATTGGTTATTAGTTATCCGGCTCCCCCTCTTGGGAGGGGGTTGGGGGGTGGGTCAGGTTTGGTGAGGTGGGTTGGAGGTCAGAATTAGGAGGTGGATTATTTTGGATTGGCGATCGCAGTCATGAGTAGAAATACCTTGTTATATTCTCGATTTGTGACGGAATTGCGACATAATGTAAAATTATTTTTAAATCTCTTCAAAAAGCGATAAAAATCGTATAAAAAACAGTATACGATCTTTAATATTCGATTGACCTGTATCCAATTAAGGAGTTACCATGGCAAAACTGAGTATAGATAACGAACTTCCTAAATATCGCTTGAGTTGCAGCCTCAGCTTTGGAGATATTTACGGACAAATTATTGTCTGGCTAATTGTAATTTTCATTAGTCTTGCGGCAACCCTTGCATTATGGAGCGGTACCCGTCAGGCTTACGCATTTCTGACTGTAGGAATTATTCTCGTTCTTTCCTTACCTTTCTTGTTGTTTGCTTTTGTCACGACTTTACTCAATCGCATTGAGTTTTTACCCTTAGAGGAAGATGAAAAAGCAAGTCAACTCTCCCTAGAAAATCCCAAACGAACCAACCCCGCAACAGCAACGTAATTTGATTCTTGAGGGCGCAAAATTTGCGCCCTCAAACTTACCCAAACATACCGATTAAAACTGATAACTGATAACTGATAACTGATAACTGACTAAGCTCCCATTCCCGAATATTGTTTTAAGCCTTTTCGCCACAACCAGCGATTGATTGTATATAAAATAATTCCCCAACCGAGCATGACTGCAAAACCACGTCCGAGATCGACGGAAAAGCCGACAAAAATAGCTGCCGGAAAATAGAGAAAATAAGGGAAGGGAGTCCATTGGGCGATCGCGCTCGCCCCATCAGGAAAAACAAAGAGGGGCGCGATATATCCGGCAAAAAAGAGGGAAAAGAGAAATATAAAAATTTAGATCGCACAGG
>JBCCVR010000016.1:0-58011 GCA_039194995.1 Cyanobacteria bacterium P01_E01_bin.42
TAACTGATAACTGATAACTGAAATTAAGCGGCTGCCGTCAAAGAATCGGCGGCGGTAAAAGTCGTCACGCCGTCGGCATCGATCGCCTCTTCGAGGGGGAGCGAAATATCGGCGGTTAAAATTTGACCGGTGAAACTGCGCTCGACAATTTTTTTCACGGAAAAGCCTTGATTGACCGTGGCTTTATCGGCGGCAATCAGTTCCGCTTCGAGTTCGGCGGTTAAGGTGGACGGCGTACCATCCACGCCCAAACAGTCCGGGACGGCAAAGGTCGTGGTTCCGAGCGTTTCATCGAAAACGGGCACGTAGGGCAATCGCACTTTTGCCGTGGCGATTTTTTGGGGGTAACTTCGCTCCAAGAGAACTCGGGCGTTAAATTCCGATTTAACGGGGGAGTTGGCGGCTTCTTGGAGTTTGGCGAGTAAGTTTGATGCTGGGGTCATCTTGAAAATGTCTCAAAGTGTTGCAATAACTCGACTGTAACCGCCCCGACCCGGGTAAAATTTTTGTAGAACCCCTTAAGGGTTAGAGAAGATTTTGGGATTTTGCTTTAGTGGTCATTCGCCGTTCCGTTTCCATCGCCGCTCAATTTTTCAACCTGCCAGAAATTGAAATTTACCGCCCCGGTTCTTTGGATCCGTCCAATTTGGTATCGGGGGCGGTTGATTTCGGGCAAATCCCCGACTTGTGGGCGATCGGGGAGCTAACACAACCTGCAACCCTGCAATTGTTCTCTAAAGTTGGTATCGAGTCATTTCCTGTCGCCATGTCTCAGCCCGCTCCCTTGCAGCCCGGTAATATCTCTTTCTCTTTTATGAGAGATAGTTTGCCTCGGCAGCGTAATTTCCCGTTCCTGAAGGTTTCCAGCGAGATGCGTCTAATCGTTAGGCTCGATCGCCCTCTGCAAAAAGGGGAATCCCTCTCGATTAGTGGCTTTGCCGATGAAGAAGCCGAACCCATCCGCTCTTGGGATGGAGGCATCGAGAGGGCGCTGGCTGCAGAAATGGTTAAAGAATGGGTCAGGGCACAAATTGAATCCCGAGGGGCGATAATTCCACCGGGAATTCCCGGCTTTTATGCCGGTCTGAATCCTCCCGAGGGATGGCTCGTTGCCGATGGTTCCGAAGTCGAGCGCGATCTATTTGACAGGCTTTTTGCCGCGATCGGCACGCTTCACGGAGCAGGGGACGGAATCTCGACCTTTAACATTCCCGATTTGAGAGGGGTTGCCTATCGCGGGTTAGACCTGTTTCGGACACTCGATCCCCTGCGAGTCCTCGGCTCATTCCAAGACGATGCCATGCAAGGACACTGGCACATCATGCAAAAACCCAATGTTCCCGGTGGGGGTGCGGCTTTCGGACCCGGTAATAGCTCTGGCAATTCTTCTGTATTTATTACAAGTAGTAATGTAATTCAACAACCCATAAATGATGGTATGAATGGAGAGCCTCGAATTTCTCACGAAACTGTCATGAAAAATGTTGCTCTCTTACCCATCATCAGTTACTAAAAAAGATGGAAATCTATCACTATCACTCAATCACGAGACAATACATCGGAAGCACTCCTGCCCGCCCTAACCCCCTCAGACCGGGAGAGCCTCTCGTTCCCAGACACGCCACCAAAATCCCCCCTCCTTCTAATATTCCCGAGGGGATGCGGGCAATTTTTAATGAGAGTGGGGATAAGTGGGAGATCGAAGCGATTCCCTCAGAGCCAGAGCCGAAACTAGAATCCGAGGAGATTGCTTCGTTCAACCCCGCAATCTTTGTTTCTAAGACAATGACATCCCAACTTTACGCGATCGCCAAAAAATCAGACGACCCCATCGTGCAGCGCGAAAAAGCGGAAATTCAGGTCATTTTGGGGGGGTGGATGATTTTTGCACCTGAGACCATCGCCCCGGGCGGATTGCTCCAGAAAAATCTCAATGAATTAATGACGGCGTTGGGGGATGTTTCTCCAGATGCGATCTCCGAGTTTAACCAATTGCTTGCCAACGATCTCGGGGTCGAATGGAGGCTGTAACCGGTGACTGGTGACTAATAATTTACTGGGGATTCTATGGTAACAGAACTTTACACTCTTCCCATTATCTTCTCTTGTCGTTCATCATAGATCGGGAAACCATCGATCGTGGAGAGAAATTAAATGGGTTTATTTGACGCATTCCGCAAAAGTGGAAGCATCCAAAAACAGGTGACTCTCGGGCCTGCCGAAGCCTTTGCTGCTATTATGCTGTTGGTGGTTGCTGCCGATGGTTATCTCGCCGATGACGAAGTACGCTTGTTGAATACGACGTTGGGACGGATGAGGCTCTTTCGCAGCTATTCTATCGATGTCATGCGCCGGATGTTCGATAATATTTCCGGGATTTTACGCCGCGATGGGGCTGATGTGCTTTTTAATGCAGCCATTGAAACCCTACCTCACGACCTTTACGATACGACCTTTGCGATCGCCACCGATCTCGTTTTATCCGATGGTGAAGTCTCGAAGGAAGAGGAAGAATTATTGGGAAGTTTGTGTCGGGCATTAAATATTTCCCAAGATCAAGTCAATCAAATTATTCAGGTTATGGTCATTAAAAACAAAGGCTGATCGAATCAAGGCGAAATGAGAAATTCAAAGTTCAAAATGACGAGTTTTGAGCTTTGAATTCAACAGTCCTTTTTTAGCATAGGAGGAAATTATGGGATTATTTGATGAATTTCGCGATAGTGGCATGGTCAACTCCGGGCAAATCACCCTCGGGCCTGCTGATGCCTTTGCTGCAATTATGTTATTAGTCGTGGCAGCAGATGGTTATTTAGCCGATGATGAAGTACGCTTGCTGAATACGGTTTTAGGTCGCATGAGACTCTTCCGCAGCTATTCGGTCGATGTCATGCGAAAGATGTTCGATACCCTCGGCGGAACATTGCGACGAGAAGGCGGTGCCGCCCTTTTTGAGGCCGCCCTTGCCACTCTCCCTCACGATCTTTACGATACGACTTTTGCCGTCGCGACGGATTTAGTTTTGGCTGATGGGAATGTTTCTAAAGAAGAGGAAGATTTATTAAATAGTCTTTGTCGGGCGTTAAATATTCCTCAAGAACAAGTTAGCAAAATTGTTGAAGTCATGACGATTAAAAATAAGGGATAAGCCCTCGCTTTTTTTTGCGATATTTTACTTACCCAAGACAAAATTGACCAACTTACCGGGAACGACGATCGCTTTCTTAATTTCCTTCCCTTCTAAATAAGGTTGCACTTTATCTGAGGCTTTGGCAAAGGCTTCTAATTCAGCTTTTGTGGCACTCGCAGGCACTTGAATCACTGCTCGTTTTTTGCCCATAATTTGCACCACTAACGCAATTTCATCGACTTCTAAAGCTGCCGGATCGTGCTGTTTCCATGCTTGTTGGTGAATGGAATCTTTTCCGCTAATTTTCTGCCATAACTCCTCAGCCATGTGGGGGGCAAAGGGAGCGAGTAAAATGAGTAAAGTTTCGATTCCTTCTCGGTAAACGGGAGAATCTTTGCACTTGGCATCATTTAACGCATTACTGAGTTTCATCAACTCAGAAACCGCCGTGTTAAATTGATAATCTCCCTCTAAATCTTCCGAAATCTCCTTAATTCCCGTATGAATGGCACGGCGCAAATCTTTCTCTGTTTTAGAAAGTTCCTTTGTCTTTTGAGAACTCGCTTTATTTGTAGTAGCTTCATCTACCAAACGCCAAACGCGGTTTAAGAAGCGAAATTGTCCTTCGACATCCGCATCATCCCATTCTAAATCTTTTTCGGGGGGGGCTTTAAATAAGATAAACATCCGTGCTGTATCCGCACCGTATTTATCTAAAACCTCTTTAGGATCGACCCCGTTATATTTTGATTTAGACATCTTCTCAAAGAAGACTTTTAACGGTTCTCCCGTCTCGGGATCGGGAAAGATTTGTAAAGATTCTCCCGTTTGCGGATCTTTGGGATCTTTGAGATTGATTTTTCCTTTGTCGGCTTGTTTCCCGGAGGTTTTCGGAGGGATATATTGAATATATTGACCCGTATTGGGATTTTGGAATGTGATTTCCTCGATCGCATTTTCCTCCACCATGCGATGATAAGTTTCATTGAGTTTACTGGCGTTGACCTGTTGGGGAGGAATATATTTGCCCGTTTTTTGGTTTTTGTAGGTGATGCTTTGAACCATCCCTTGGGTTAAGAGCTTTTTAAAGGGTTCGTCGAAGTTTAATAAACCGCGATCGCGCAATACTTTGGTAAAGAAACGAGAATACAACAAATGTAAAATTGCGTGTTCAATCCCACCCACGTATTGATCCACTGCCATCCAATCATTTGCTTTTTGGGTATCGAATACTTGTCCCTCATTTTGTGCGTCCGTATAGCGCAAGAAATACCAAGAAGAATCGATAAATGTATCCATCGTATCGGTTTCTCGTTTGGCATCTTCATCGCAATTGGGACATTTGACATTAACCCAATTTTCCATCTTTGCTAAAGGAGAAGGGCCGCGTCCGCTAAAAGACACATCGTCGGGCAATTTTACGGGTAAATCTGCGTCGGGAACGGGAACGGCACCGCAACTGGGACAATGGATAATCGGGATGGGAACGCCCCAATAACGCTGACGGGAAATCAACCAATCTCGGAGACGATAATTTTCCTGTGCCGTCCCTATTTTTTTCTCTTCCAAATATTCGATAACTCGCTTTTTGGCATCGGGTACGCTTAACCCGTTTAAAACATCAGAATTATTGAGAATTCCCGTTTGATTGTCTGCAAAGGCTTCTGTTAATGGTTCGACTTTTTCTGGTGTATCTTCGGCAGAAAAAACAACTTGTTTAATGTCTAAATCAAACTTACTGGCAAACTCAAAATCTCGCTGATCGTGGGCGGGAACTGCCATAATTGCCCCCGTCCCATAACCCATCAAGACATAATCGGCGATCCAAATGGGAATTTTTGCATTATTAACCGGATTGATGGCATAACTGCCCGTAAAGACTCCCGTTTTTTCTTTGGTGTCATCGGTGCGATCGATTTCGCTTTTAGAAGCAGCTTCTTTTTGATAGGTTTCTACGGCTTCTTTTTGTTCTGATGTTGTTAATTTGGAGACGAGAGAATGTTCTGGAGAAAGCACCATAAATGTTGCTCCCCAAAGGGTATCCGGTCGCGTGGTAAATACCGGGATGCTATCGCCTGCTTCTGTTGTAAATTCTACTCGCGCCCCGACGGATTTGCCGATCCAATTGGTTTGTAAGGTTTTGACTTTTTCCGGCCAGCCTTTTAATTGACTCAAATCGGAGAGCAATTCATCAGCATATTCGGTAATTTTTAAGAACCACTGACGCAACATTTTGCGTTCGACTTTGACACCCGATCGCCAAGATCGCCCTTCACCATCCACCTGTTCGTTGGCTAATACGGTTTGATCGACGGGATCCCAATTCACCGCCGCTTCTCTTTGATAGGCTAAACCCGCTTCATAGAATTGCAAAAAGATCCATTGCGTCCACTTGTAATAATCTGGGGAACAGGTCGTCACTTCCCGATCCCAGTCGAGGGAAAGCCCGAGGGTTTTGAGTTGTTCCCGCATTTGGGCGATATTTTGATACGTCCACTCACTGGGAGGAATTCCGCGATCGATCGCAGCGTTTTCCGCCGGAAGTCCAAACGCATCCCAACCCATCGGATGCAATACCCGATAGCCCTGCATGCGCTTGAGACGGGCGATGATATCAGTAATGACATAGTTGCGGACGTGACCCATGTGCAGGTTGCCCGAGGGATAGGGGAACATGGACAGCGCGTAAAATTTGGGCTTTTCGGAGTCTTCGGGGGTGCGATCGATCCCCTTCTCCGCCCAAGTTTGCTGCCACTTTTGCTCTATCTCTGCTGCGTTGTATCGGGACTCCACGACTGTTGCTCCTGCTGGGTTGGAAAAGTTGCATTTTATATTGTAAGGGAATTGGTAATTGTGGTGTTACTTCACAATCCCAACCAACCTTGTAGGGCGCGATCGAGTTGCTCTGCATCACTATTAGCGAGTTTGCCAATTATTTTGATAACCAAACTCTCATGAATTGTATATACACCTCGTTTGACTGCTGTTGTAACGTTTAACCCTGCTGCTAACCACTCAGAAAGAACAAATTCACCCTCTAGCAGAGATGTTGTTTTACTTGTTAAAGGTACAATTAAAACATCTAGAGAAATGTGCGGCGCGTTCGTAACAACAGCAGGACGCACTTTGAAACTTGATAGGTCAGAGAATGGATAGCGAACTAAGATAACTTCATTCTTGGAGTAGCTCGGTATATACGTCATCCTCAACATTATTCCACACTGAATCTAGCGATGTTTGGCTTGCCTGCAACCAAAATTCGGTTTCATTTTCTGGGAGAATCGTTACTAGAACTTTTGTTCCTTCTGGAAGTTCCTCGGATTCCAATAGTTCTATTTTTCCTTGCCGAACTGTAGCCCAAATTGTTTTTAGCATTATTCCTCGGTGCGATTGCTCGTTCTTTAATGTTATGCTTTAATGTAAAATTTGACAATTGACTCATCTCTATAAGACCACAAAGAGACTATCCTACAGAAGCGATCGCTATAAATATTGGAGGTAGATTATGACATTTTTAGAAAAAATTGTAACTGAATTGGAATCAGCACCAGAACCATTGCTTGTACAAGTTCTCGATTTTATCCAAGAGAATAAAGTTGTTTCTAGCAATATCTCCAATTCAGAAAATTTACCTCGTATTCCGGGTTTACATCAAGGGAAAATTTGGATGAGTGAAGATTTTAATGATTCTTTACCCGATGAATTTTGAGTAGGTGATGACACATAAAAATCTCCTAGATAGATACCCATGTATTTATCTAGGAGATTTAAACCTGTTTTTTCTTCACTCTTACTGTCTTCATATTTCAGCGATCGCAGAAGAATTACGAGATGAAAACTGTGATTGGTATTTGCATTGATATGCACGAACAATTAAAGAATCTGGTTAAGTTTTTACAACTCTTGAAGTAGCTCGATATATATCATCCTCAACTTTCGTTTGGTAAAATACTTAACAAGTGCATTCTACAGAAATGAGCTTGTTTGTACTATATTTAAATTGCTGATGCCATCCATCGAAATTGTTTGTGTCGAGCAAATTGAACCGATCTACTTTACAGATTTGCCATTTCAAATAGAAGTAGAAAACAAATTAATTTCTCATCGGAGTCCCTCTCCTCTTTTTCAATCGGACTTTGACAAACTTAAAGGCTGTATTTATCATCTACTTGCAAATAAAGGAATAACTGCCTACGAGCTACTCGAACGCGACTGGTATGATGATGCTGGAAATAGTAATGGGTTGGAAGATAACTTAAAGCGCCCATTCAATCTTGAAATGCAACAGGCTCTAATGTGTGATTATAGAATACCTCACAAGGGGTACGATAGTCAAGAGATTTTCTAGGTCGATTATTGATTAAATCGATAACTTTTTGAACCTCCTCTTCAGTCACTATTTTAAAGTTTGTATCTTTAGGAAAAAATTGTCTTAGCAATCCATTTGTATGCTCATTTAATCCTCGCTCCCATGAATGATATGGGCGAGCAAAATAGCACTGTACTCCTAATTCTTCACTGATTTTTTGATGTCCACTAAACTCTTTACCGTTATCATACGTGATTGTTTTTCGCTTTTCTTTTTCGAGGACATTGAATTTTTCTAGCGTTACTTTGTTCACTTCTTCCATCGTTTTTCTTTTTAACAGTCCACCGATTAAAAACTTGGAACTTTTATCGACATACGTGACTACTGCTCCTTGATGATTCCCTCCTATTACTGTATCTCCTTCCCCGTGACCAATTTCTTTTTTTTCGTCTACTCTCTTGGGTCTCTCTTCTATTCCAATTCTCCCCGGTATCTCTCCTCGCTTTGACTTCAGGCTTTTTCTTTTTCTTCTTTTCTTGCGACTCTGGCGCAGATATTTTTGATATTTATCTAGCTCTTTATATCCTTTATATATTGTTTCATGACTCACACTTTTTTCTCCTTCTTTCTTTAATCTC
The DNA here is from genome assembly GCA_039194995.1 of Cyanobacteria bacterium P01_E01_bin.42. Lineage (GTDB taxonomy): Bacteria > Cyanobacteriota > Cyanobacteriia > Cyanobacteriales > Spirulinaceae > CCY15215. Next base: position 8,078 of record JBCCVR010000016.1, read on the forward strand.
CCTGCTATTTGCTCTGGACTATGATATTTTTTGAGCCCTTCTTTTATTTGTTTTATTGTCTTTTCTCCAATTCCAGTAAATGCTTCTTTTGACTCTTTTCTTCTTTTCTTCATCATCTCTTCAGCTTTCTCTGGGTTATAGTTTTCTGACTTGTCTTTATTCCTTTTTAATTCTCTCGATATTGTGCTTTTATGGCGTTGTAAGATTTTCGCGATCTCAGAAATTGAGAATTTCTGTTTTTCTCGTAGTTCATAAATTTTTTGACGTTCTTCTGTGCTAAGATGTTGATGACTCATTGGTTTTACTTTTAATGTTGTGGTAAACATCAGAGTATACCCGATGAGTCTCCTTTAGGCTACTCCCCAGTGTTGCGTTTCATTTTTGAATCGGCGAAGTTTGTTGAAGGGATTGCACCCCATGTTTGCTCTATTCTTGAAACTCTAGTACAATCCTCACCTGTCAAACAAGTTATATTTACATCAGATTATCAATTCTGTCAAAATTCAACTAAGCGATTCGAGCCAATCCCATTTATTGATTTTTGGGAGTTACATAATCTTGGTAAGATTAAAATGAATGCGGCTTATTGGATAAATTCAAGATAATATTTTTATCTCTTTGAGCGCGGACTTTAACACAAATATACCACTTTTGTAAAAACTATATTCTTGGTTTTATTCAAGAGATGCAGAAAGAAAAGATAAGGGATTACTCATATTTTCCGCAAAACCCAGAATCCCCCGATCGCGATATTCATAAATTAATTCTCCTTGGGTATCAAAGAGAAAAGTACCGCCTCGTTGTGTTAGATAAGATGAATCGGGTACATAAATTTTCCAATGACTCAAAACTTCGGTCATATTGCGCAAGCGTAAGGTTGCCAATTCAAAAGGACGTTGAAATCCTTTCCCGCCAGCAGTTGCGAAAAATGAACCTTTGAGTGGTGGGAGGGGCGTACCTTCGATAACTTCTTCGTCGGCGATTAATTGGGGCGCTTTTTTATCTCCCGTGTAGCCGCGAAAAACTTCTTTTAACGTTCCCGGACTGGAAATTCCCGCACACATGAGCATCAAATTCAACCAAGATTTTTGACCCGTTGATAAGAGGGGAAAATTAATATTTAGACCTCGATAAAGGTTTAAGGAAGCGTGTATTTCGGCTCTCGGATCGATAAACAAACATTCGGGAGGAAAGCCCGTATATTCGCAAAATTTGCGACCGGAATAGTGATCGCCAATCCCGATCGCGCGTAGGGTTATTGCCTTTTCTTCCAGCATTTCTCGTTCTCGTTGCAACCACCAAGCGTACTCTAGACTATCAAAATCCCCCAACTGCGACCAAATGAGGACGAGCAATTTTGAACTCGGCACGCGACCTTCTAAAAAGGATGAAATTTTGCCATCACTGACTCGCAAACATTGGGTTTGTTCCAAAATCGAGTAAATTTCTGTAGGCTTGATTTGTTGAGATTGCATGATTAAAAGGTTCTTGAAAGAGTTCTTTCTAAAAATTTTTGGGTTTGCTGTCAAGAAGCGATCGCCTGCTTGTTTTTCGATTGGTCTATTATAACGCGATCGCTCCTACCAACTTTACCCAACAATTATTTTTGTAGTATACTGATATTTCAAATAATACACCGAGGATTGGCCCAGATGTCAGAATCCCATCCCGCTTATACAAAAGCCTCCTTTGATTTCAACAATCTCCCCTATTTAACCAATCCTTGGCGCAAACTCGAATTGCACGGCGTTTCTCTGGGTTTAATTAAACTGCCGCCCGATGAGGGGTATACTTTCACCCATTCTCATGCCAAACAAGAAGAAGTCTATATTGTTGTTGAAGGATGCGGCGAAATCTTATTAAATGGGGAACTCATTGCGATCGCGCGGGGCGATATCGTGCGGGTTTCTCCCAGTACAAAACGCGCTTTAAAAGCAGCTTGCGATCGCCCTCTTTTTGTAATTTGTACGGGAGGCGTTGCCGAGGGATATCCCGAAAATCCCAACGCCCGCTATTTGATTGATGACGGGATTCCCGACTATGACGATCTTCCCCCTTGGTGTGCCGATAATCCCGAAATTCGCGATCGCAATGCCCAACTCAAAGAACGAATGAAACGCGCTTTAGAAAAGAAGGAAAGTATTAAGGAGAAAGCGTTGGCGGATTCAAAGAAAAAGGCGGAATAAACACATCATCCTCGTTCGCAATACTGTCGATTTGTTCTCCCCGTGCCAAGCGCAACATCAAGGCATCGGCTCTTTCTTGCCGCCAATAATTGCTCTCAAAGGTGGAAAGCTGACGGGCGATCGCAAGCGCTTGTTGCCCATTTCCCGACCGAAAGGCGAGATCGAACTCTCGCGTTAGTTCTTGTCCTTTTTCCCATTCTGCCTCCCAAGCGGCGATCGCACTACGGGCGCGAGAATGATGAACGCTGCGAGGAGAGACTAAACCTGCAAGGCGCATGGCTTCGGGTAAATTTCCCTTGTCGATCTGTGCCTCTGCTTGCTGCCAAAATTGTTCCGACCAACTATCTAAAAACTTTCGCGCCTCCCAATAGAGAGAGCGATCGCTATCCCAAGATTCCACAAGGGCGATCGCTGCGATTAAATCCTCCTCCCGTCCCGACTGGGCCGCTAATTGAGCGCAATAGAACCTTTCGCTATCAGAAGCCATCGGCGCGAGATTTTGACAATTTTGCCACGGCAGGCGCTGCAAGAGCCACAATCCGCTAATTCCTGCCCCTGCGGCGACGATAATAGCGGCGATGGGGACAAAAAGAGACAAGCGCCAACCGCCATAATTTCGCCGTCTGGTTGGGGGCGTTGGCGATCGCGAGTCCGATCCGCGAGAGGTAAGACGGATGATTTGCCGCTTTCCCTGATGTTCGGTCACGAGAGACTCTCGGGGGGTCAATCGTTTTTGACGGGGGAATCGTTTGGTGTCTTGCAATGCACTCAAGGCGATGGAATTTTATTCTCGGTGAACAAATATTACCCCATTTTGCTTAATTAAAAGAGGCGATCGCTTTTTGAATTTCTGCTAAATAGAGAGCGACTTTGCCCGAGGCGAACAAAGATTCTGCTTGCGCCAATCCCGCGTTTAAATCGGCACAACTCCCACAACGCCAAAGATAAAATCCTCCATTCCAAAGCGCTGTTTTCCACAAATCCGGGGTTTTTCCTTGGAGAATTGCCTGCATTTGCTCGATGAGTTGCACTTTCGACTCCAAAGGCACTTCTTTCCCTCCCAGATCGTAATCTTTTGCATTGAGTTTGAGGCGCTGAATTTCGGGATTACCGAGTTGGAAATGGGAAATAATTGCCGTGCGATCGCGGGGCAGATCGCAACTGCCTTCCAAACCCTTCACCAAAGTGTAATCGTTCGCCCCTCGCAATGCCATCGTCCCTTGCATGAACTGTTCTGTGGGGGGATGAACGAACCCGGCAACAAGGTGAAATTTCCCCTCATAGGGCGGCCAAATGAGTTCTAACGTTGCCAAAGGGGGACGCTTGCCAATTTGATCGCGATAGGTCGTCAAGGCGTGGGCGAGGGGAAAATTTTGGGGTAGATAAAGAAATCCCATTCCCGTTTTTTCGAGAAGACTTTGGGCGTTTTCGAGGGAGAGTCGGGTAAAGTCCACCCCTAACTCCTGCCAAATTTCCACGAGAGGAATGCCGTATTTTGTGGGCATTACCCCTCCCCCGTGTTGGATGACGGGAATCCCTGCGGCGGCTAGAATCAACGCGGTGAGAACTGTAACGGGGGCGAGGCGCGATCGCCCGTCGTAAGGCGTTCCCATGATGGTAACAACAGGCGCATTCTCCCAAGATGTTAAGCGGGATCCCAAGCGATCGTATACGTCCAGCATCCCCGCCAATTCTTCGCTAGTGGGGCGTTTGATGCGATGGGCGATTAAAAATGCACCGATTTGAGCGGGGGTTGCCTCTTGGGTTAACATGGCCTGCATTGCGTCGGCCGCTTCCTGTCGGCTTAAATCTTTGCTGGTATGGGGACCGCTACCCACTTTTTTTAGCAGTTCTCGAAAAGCATTACTCATGGGGCAAGGGGAAACAGATACTTTTTACTTATTGTCTCCTTCTTTTTACGGCCAAATGTGACTAGGCGATATATTCTTCCTCTTTTTTTTGCTGTTTTTGCAACGTTTGCCGCACTAAATTGCAAAAATGTTGAATGGGCGGAATGAGAAGGCGATCGCAAGTGGTGACAAGAACGACTTGGCGGATTAAATTGCTTTCTTCAATTGCCCCTACATTCGCTTGAGTCGAGGCAATGCTGCGAATAGCCAGACTGGAATCATTTTGTGCTTCGATGAGGGCACCTTGGGGCAGCAGGGCGATGGCGTTGCCTTGGCGGACAACCCCGCGAAAGGCATCGAGGGTATTGAGTTCCATCACGGCGTGCAAGGTTGCGCCGAACTTCTCAAACCGTTCTTGTACCAAGCGTTGCATCCCGTATCCATCTTTAAAAACCACTTGGGGATAGCCCACTAATTCCGACCAGGGGACGCGATCGTGTTGGGTCAGGGGATGATCGGCCGCCATGAGAATTTGTACGGGTTCGTCATAGAGGGGTTCGACGATGGTTTCGGGAGAGGCGGTTAAAAATTGATTATTCATGACGATCGCAACGTCCACTAAGTTATCCCGCAAGACTTTCAAGGCGCGATCGCTTCCCAAGGCAGTCACCCGCAATTGCACATCTGGATAATCCCAGCAAAATTGTTGCAAAATAGGCGGCAGATAATGAGCGCAGGCGGAATGAATGGCAGCAACGCAGAGTTCGGGTTGTTTGCCGTCTCGCAGTTCTGCTAACTCCTGCGTCGCGTTATGCCACTCCAAACAAATGCGTTTGGCTCTCGAGAGCAATTGTTCTCCGGCTACAGTTAATTTAACGCGAGCGGTACGATGGAACAAAGGTAAGCCCAGTTCGCCTTCTAATGCCTGAATTTGACGGCTGATGGTGGATTGCGTAATCCCGCACTGTTTGGCCGCCTGTCCGAAGTTTCCCGCATCCGCTACGGCTAAAAATGCCTGCAATTGCTCAATCCGCATAGATATGTCTTATAGATTGCATGATTTTATTATCCCAAGACTCTAGCGAATCCCTGCGATCGGTTAGGTTATCAGCGAACAATTATTTATCAGTCACCCGTCACCCGTTAACAATTAATGACATTTTGTTTAAATCCCCAGTGTTCCCGGCCGCAAAATCCCGATAATTATCAATTTTGTTCGAGTTGTGGCTCGAAACTTCTGCTCGGCGATCGCTATCGTGCTTTAGAACCGATGATTCAAGAAGGTGGCGGGCGTACTTTTTTGGGAATCGATCGCGATCGGTCTCGTTGTATTATCAAACAAATTACAGTAAAAAATGAGGGAGAAAGTCTAGCCGATTTTCGCAATGAAGCGCAGAAATTGCAAACATTAGGATTACATCCCAATATTCCCAAACTCCTCGCCTATTTTGAGACGGCTGCCAATATTCATCATTTTCCTCCCACTCTTGTTCAAGAGTTTATCGAGGGTCAAAATATTGCCAAAGAAATCTACGACGAAACAACGATTCAAAATCTAATTGAAGACATTTTACCGATCTTACAATTCGTCCATGATTGTCATATCGTACATCGAGATATCAATCCACAAAACTTTATTCGCACTCCCACAGGACAGTTATTTTTAGTTGATTTCAGTACGGCGAAAGTGACGGCCAAAACTGCCCTTGCTAAAACGGGAACGATGGTAGGTTCTGCTGCTTATGTCGCTCCGGAACAACTGCGAGGAAAATCCGTTTATGCCAGCGATCTCTACAGTTTGGGCGTAATTTGCATTCATTTACTCACCGGATTTCATCCTTTCGATTTGTTCGATAGTCGGGAAGGACGATGGCACTGGGAAGAGTATTTAGCGAATCCCGTTCAACCTGTTTTAAGGAATGTCTTGAATAAGATGCTGTCGGATGCAGTCAGCGATCGCTATCAATCAGCCGATGAAATTTACCGCGACTTACACCCCGGACAAACTCTGATTCCTACCGTCGTTCAACCGCGATCGCCTTCGCAAATTGGCTCGAAAACTGCCTTTTCTACCTTAGAGACCTTACAACCCAGTTGGTCTTGTTTTCGCACCTTAGAAGGGCATTCCAGTTCCGTTTGTGCCCTTGCTTTTCATCCCGATGGCAAAATACTGGCCAGTGGGGGAGCCGATCGCGTCATTCGCTTCTGGGATACAGACACGGGTAAGCGCCAGTTTAATATTCTTAAGAGACATTCTAGCATTATTGAAGCAATTGTTTTTCAACCGCAAACAAATTTAATAATTAGTGGTAGCTGGGATTACCGAATTTGCTTCTGGAATTATGAGGAGGAATTGACAGAAATTGAGGCACATACGGGTTGGATTAAAACCTTAGCGATCGCGAAATCCGGTCAATTTTTAGCCAGTGGCAGTGCAGATAAAACCGTTAAATTATGGGATATTAAAACGCGAGAATTAAAGCAAACGTTATGGGGATGCGAGGGAGAGGTTCGCAGTTTGATTTTCAATCCCGAAGGGAATTTATTAATTGGAGGTGGTGCAGATCGGGCGATTAGAGTCTGGGAAGTCGATCGCCCTCAAACCCGACAAATTCTCCAAGGTCATTCTGGAGCAGTCAATGCTTTAGCGATGAGTCCGAGCGGTCGTATTCTGTTGAGTGGAAGTGACGATCGAACCATTAGAATTTGGGATTTACAACAGGGAATCGTGCAGCAAGAATTGCAAGGTCATACCGATACAATTGAGGCTCTGGCTATGAATGGAGAAGGGGATTTACTGGTTAGCGGTGGAGGCGATCGCATCGGTCGCATTTGGCATCTCGGTACGGGTCAATTATTACACGAACTCGAAGGGCATACAGCAGGAATAGAAGCCATTGCGATCGCTCCCGACAATCGCACAATTGCCACCGCTTCCCGAGATAAAACGATTAAACTTTGGCAGTATCGATAATTGATGATTGATAATCACGGCCCGGAAAAAACTGCCGCTTCTACATCGGCACGACTGAGGGAATATTTAAAAGATCGCACGATATCGCGCATTCCTTCGCCAGCTTTGAGATATCGCACCGATAATTCTTCGACTTCTAACGATAGTTCTGCCTGCCATGTTGCGCACTCGATACTCCAGCAATTTAATTGTTCTCGATCTTGCTGACATCCCAAGTCGAGCAGCCAATTTTCGATTTCGGGAAGGGGATGATTGTAGAGGGGTGTATCGGGATTGGGAAGTACCATAAACAGTTTTTAAATTAATATGTTAGTAAAGGGTAGAAAAGCAAAGCCACGGGAATTTGTAAAGCCGTTTCCCCTCGAGTTAAGCCTACTGCGATCGCCAACAGAATGCAACCGAGAAACGTCACGCCCAAAATAAATAACGCGAATAATTCTCCTGCCGAAAGCGGGCGATCGCTCGGGTCGAGATAGGCGGAATTTTTCCATTCTTCCTCCTGTTCTTCTTCCCAAGAGAAAGGCGATCGCGGTTGTACCACATAAACCCGAGAATAACCAATTTGATTGTCGTAGCGGGAACGACGCTCGCGATCGCATAGGGTGGCATAAGCCTCATTGAGCTTTTGAAATTTGACTTTCGCGACTTCTGGCGGTAATTCCGTAGTATCCGGGTGAAAGCGCTTGCTTAACTGCCAATATGCTCGTCTGATTTCGATAGCAGAAGCAGAAGGATGCAGACCCAAACGGGCATAATAGCTATTGGCAATGCGCGTTTGTGCGGATACTTGGCGATCGCTCGTTTTGGGATTGAATCCACTCTGGCTCATGGCAAGACAATGGGAAACCTAACTTAGCCTTATATTGTACCCGTGGAATGGTCATTTCAGTTATCAGTTATCAGTTATCAGTTATCAGTTATCAGTTCCTCCGGCTCAAGCGGGAGGCTTGGAATTCGGCAGGTTTTTGGCTTTTCCGCTTGAAGGAGGAGGCTTGAGACCCTAATTCTTTTGATCGTGTAAAAGGGCAAAGGAGAAAATTCCTTTACCCTTCGAGATGAAACGCAACGCGATCGCAATTATGACTCAGTCGTTGCTAAAACGCCTTGGGTTAACTTATCGGGAACCTCTTGCAGGCGATCGTATTCCCAGTGAAAGAAACCCACCCCTAACGTTAGCGATCGCAACTCGACAATAAAGTTTTGCATCTCGGCTTGGGGTAAATAAGCCGTCACTTCATCCCAATGCTGCCAACCGGAAAGAGACTCATAACCGAGGATTTGTCCCCGCCGTCCCGATACCAATTGCAACACTTTTGAGGTAAAGTCCGCAGGGGCAGCGACTTTAATCGACAAAATTGGCTCTAATAACACTGGCTCGCATTGTTGCATCCCTTCTGTCATGGCAATGCGTGCAGCTTGTTTAAAAGCCTGTTCGGAACTATCCACGGAGTGATAAGAACCGTTGCTCAAATTCACTGCCACATCGACAACGGGGAATCCTAGCGGACCGTGGCTCAAATAGTCCCGCACCCCCGTTTCGACCCCCGGAATGTACTGTTTGGGGACGACACCGCCGACAATGGTATCGCTAAACTCGAAACCGCCACCACGCTGTAAGGGTTTGATATCCAAGAAAACATCCCCGAATGCACCGTGACCGCCGCTCTGATGCTTGTAGCGTCCGTGAGATGTGGTGGTCTTGCGAATGGTTTCCTTGTAGGGAACGCGAGGCAAATGGGTGGTCATGGGAAGATTATACTTGCGACGCAGGCGATCTAGGGATACTTGCAAATGAATGTCTCCTTGACCCCAAAGAATAATTTCGCGAGTATCTCCGTGCTGTTCCCAATGCAGAGATGGATCTTCCTCTAGCAATTTGCTCAAAGCACTGCTGAGTTTGACCTCATCTTTGCGTCGTTCGGGGGTAATGGCAAGGGCGTAAACCGATTCTAATTTTTCAGCAACGGGTAGAATTTGGGGATTTTCGCCACTGCTGAGGGTCTCTCCCGTTTGGATGCCTTCCATGCGGGCGATCGCGACAATTTCCCCGACAGTTGCTTCATTAATCGATTCCGTGTTGCCTCCCGTCAGGCGATAGAGTCCACCAACCCGCACGCCATTGAGGGTCATGCCATCGGTTAATTTACCCTGCCACACTCGAGCGAGGGAGAGTTTACCCCCTTGAGGCGTGTAATAGGTTTTCAGAACTTGAGCAAGAGTCTCTCCATCGGCAACGGGTTCGAGTCCCCGCCGTCCTGCCGTAATACCGGGATTGGGGGCTTCTTTTACCAGAGCATCGAGGATGGGGCGCACGCCATAATCCCGTTCGGCAATTCCGAGGAACACGGGAACGATGAGATCGGCACTTAAATCCTTTTTCAGATCTTGTAGAATTTCTTCTTGAGGCGGATTGATTTCTTCGAGGAGTTCTTCTAAAAGATGATCGTCAAAATCTGCAAGGGTTTCCAGCATTTCATCCCGGGCTGCTTTTTCTTCTGCTTGCAGGTGTTCTGGCAGGGGGACGGGATCGGCGGGGCTGCCGGGATGATAGTGATAAGCCTGTTCGCTCACCAAATCGATATAACCGATGAGTTCATCTTGCTGGCGAATGGGATACTGTTGGGGGACGAGGGGACGACTAGAGACAACTTTCAGGGCGTGGAGAATATCCATAAAGCTGTCTTTGGAGCGATCCAGCTTGTTAACGAAAACGAGGTGGGGAATTTCCCAATCGTCTAGGAACTTGAATAAGGGGGCAAGAGTGAGAACCTTATCGACAATGGCTTCACAGACCACGATCGCGGCTCCGGCTCCCGTGAGGGCGTTATAGGTTTCTTGGAGAAATTCGACGGATCCCGGACAGTCGAGAAAGGTGAAATTAATATTTTGGTATTCGCCTCCAGCAACAGAGACTTCAACGCTCATCGCGCGATCGCGGGCTTCTGCGGAACTATCTCCAACGGTGTTGCCTTCTTTAATACTTCCCTTGCGAGCAATCGCGCCCATCACTGAGAGGAGACTTTCGAGAAGTGTGGTTTTACCGCACGAGTAAGGTCCGACAATAGCAACATTACGAGCGCGGTCTAATATCTGGTTCATAAGTTAACCCCTATGTAACGCTAACATTTTCCGACTGACACGATCGGGTATTTGGGGGCGATGTCTTTATTGAGTTACCTAGAGTTCCGGTTCGCATTTCGACCGGGGAAAAGACGATCTATCGCAATATTCGGCTTCGTGCCAATCGTTGTGTTTTCTCGATATTTACGAGCTTATCGTGTTTAAAGAGTGGCTAATGAAAATTGCAATGTCTTGTAAAAAAAGGGGCTGAGAAGATGAAGTAAGGTTAAATTTTGTTATTAGGTGTTAGAAGTTTGTGATTTGTCGTTAGCGATCGCAATAAAATTTATCAGAGTGGCGATCGCGATCGTCATTCCCACTGAAATCAGGCAAAAAAATCGTGAGGAGATATTTCTCCTCACTTTTACGTGGAGGCTATCAATGTCGGAGGTAGAATTAGGTAATCATACCAGCAAGGAGATTATTATTAATTATTGTTAAAAAAATGCTTTGTTTTTCCTTTCTTACTCTAGATTGACGATGTAATATCAACTCTTTATTCTTGTCCAATTTTCTCTGTGAAAAGAGCAAAAGAGAGCTTTAGATTAGGATAGGGTTGAATATTTTATTTAGGAGGATTGAATGATTAAGATCGATATGAATTTTTGTCGTAGGATCGTTATTGCACTGTTAGTAACATTGACCGTTAGCCTAGCAAGTTTTGGTTTTGTTAATGTCGATGTAGCCAATGCCTCGCGTATAAAAACACTCTGCAATAAGGATATTTCTTTGTTGTCATGGAAGGGAGATTATTTACACCGTCCCGATTCTGCTCAAGGGGTAACGACTTGGGGGACGGGAATTGGCAACAAGTGGACTGTTGAATGTATTAAAGGTAAAAAACATACGATTCAACTAAAATCGTGGAAAGGAGATTATTTACATCGTCCCGATTCCGACCAAGGAGTTACTACTTGGAATACGGGTATTGGCAACGAATGGGTTGTGAAACCGATCGCGGATAGTAATGGCAAAATCGAACTCGGGTCGTGGAAAGGAGATTCCTTACACCGTCCCGATTCTGCCCAAGGAGTCACTACTTGGAGTACGGGTATTGGCAATCAATGGATAGTTGTGCTTTGGATAGAAGGTAAAAAAAGCTAAGACCCGATTCGAGAATTAACCAGAATCAAAGTGGTTTGTAGGGTGAGTGAAATAGAGTGGTCGCGGTATAATTTTAGCTCCATCTGATTACTCGCCCTACAATTCTTAGGAATAAGAATAGATGAACCAAATTTCAGGTCGCTTAAAATCCAGAAATCTTTTTTCTTTTTGAAAAACTTGTTAAAGTGAAATTGCGATTGGCGATCGCTTCACAGACGACGATCTCCGCTCTGGTGAGAGTATTTGAGGTTTCTGGGATGAATTCGACGAATGGGAGATCGTCGAGAAATGTGAAATTCATGTTTTGATATATTTGCCTAGTAGAAGGTTGCAGTGCGATCGCCCCTCGGATATAATCTGAGTCGATTTGCCAATTTTGGCGGTTCTGAGGACTTCCTCGCTATAGTTTGCCTAAAAAACAATAAAAATAATGGTCAATCCTGCTAATTTTTTAGTTAAAAGTTTAGAAAAAACGGTTTTGAGCGGTACTTGGCTCGAAGATTTAGTTGCCCAGCATTCTCTCGTTGGCGACGGGATGTTCTTCGAGGTGGAGCAATTTCCTTGGGCAAAAGATTTGGAGGCCAATTGGCTGATAATTAGACAAGAACTCGATGCAGTTCTCGATCGCGTCAACGATTTACCCAATTACCAACAGATTTCAACCCGACAGGCAAATATTACCGATGACAATCGCTGGAAAACTTACTTTTTTTATGCGTTTGGTTACAAAGCCGAAAAAAACTGTCAGCAGTGTCCGGAAACAACAAAATTGTTGGAGCAGATCCCTAATTTGAAAGCGGCTTTTTTCTCAATTTTAGCCCCTCACAAGCACATCCCCGAACACCGAGGCAAGCATAAAGGCTTGATTCGCTATCATTTAGGATTGAAAATTCCCCAACCTGCTTCAGCTTGTCGCATTCGTGTCGGCGATCGTGTTGCCCATTGGGAAGAGGGAAAAAGTTTGATTTTTGACGATACTTTCCTTCACGAAGCATGGAACGAAACCGACGATTATCGCGTGGTTTTATTCCTCGATGTTGCCCGTCCTCTACGCTTTCCCATGTCTTTAGTCAATTGGTTGGCAAATCGTTTAATTGCGTCTTCCCCAATCGTTCAGGAAGCGAAAGAAAATCACGAAAGTTGGCAAAAACAATTTGACGATCGGGGATAACCAAACTGAACCAAAACTCAAGGAGTTGTAAATATGTGGAACAAGCATCACTTCGGCATTGCTCAGTGACCACCTGCTTGTTTCTCTTCATCAAACACGGGCAAGATGCCCGTTCCACAGTAAACTAAGAAATATTAGAGTACGGGGTTTTACTCCGATGGTGGCAACCACAATCGATTATGATACTCTTTTTAATACCATTGAAGAATTGGTTCTGCATCATTCTCCCAGTGGTGTTGAAGGAGAAGTGGATGGATTTTTGCGCGATCGCCTGACAGATTTGCAAGTCGAACATTGGCAAGATCGGGCGGGAAATATTATTGTGAAAATTCCGGGACGGGATTCCCAAAACGCGATTGCAATTACGGGACACAAAGACGAAATCGGCGCAATCGTCAAAACCGTTGCCAAAAATGGACGCTTGCAAATTCGTCCCTTGGGTGGGGCATTTCCTTGGGTTTACGGGGAAGGAGTCGTGGATATTTTAGGCGATCGCGAAACCCTTCCCGGTATTCTTTCCTTCGGATCTCGTCACGTTTCCCACGAATCTCCTCAAAAAGCCTTGCAAGACACCGCCCCTTTATCATGGGAAAGAGCATGGGTTGAAACGAAATGCACATCGGGCGAACTTTCGCAGGCAGGAGTGCGTCCCGGGACGAGAGTTGTCGTCGGAAAACACCGTAAGCGACCTTTAAGAATCAAAGACTATATTGCCAGTTATACCCTCGATAATAAAGCCTCCGTCGCCATTTTACTCGCCCTAGCCGAGCGGGTGAAAAATCCCCCCCAAGATGTGTATCTCGTTGCTTCGGCAAAAGAAGAAGTCGGGGCGATCGGGGCACTTTATTTCACCCAAAATCAGCCCTTAGATGCCCTTATTGCCTTAGAAATTTGTCCCCTCTCTCTCGAATATCCCATCCAAGACGGAAAATTGCCCGTTTTGCTATCTCAAGATGGTTATGGAATCTACGATGAAGGACTCAACCGGGAATTGAAAATGAGTGCCGATCTCGCTTGTATTCCCCTCCAATTTGCTGCCATTAGCGGGTTTGGTAGCGACGCATCCATTGCCATGAAATTCGGTCACGTCGCGAGGGCTGCCTGTTTGGGCTTCCCCACGGAAAATACCCACGGTTACGAAATTGCCCATTTGGGAGCGATCGCTAATTGTCTTGCTATTCTAGAGGAGTATTGTTATCAGGGTGAGACGGAGCAAAAGTGAGACGCAACACGATTTTTCAGCTACTACTTGTCGTTCATTGTTTATTATTTGCCATTAGTCCTCCTCTCAAAGTTGCCGCACAAGATTTAGAACGTGCATTTCAACAAGGAAACGCCGCCTATTCTACGGGAAATTATCCAGAAGCCGAGGCAATTTGGCAGCAAATTATTACACGCTTTCCCAATAATTCTGCCGCTTACGTCAATTTGGGTTTAGCCTTGATGGAGCAGGGAAAATTGGAAGAGGCGATCGCAGCCTATCAAAAAGCGATCGAACTCGATGCTAATAATGCTTTAGCTTATAATAATTTGGGCAATGCGTATAAGGCACAAGGTCAATTTGGGGTCGCCCTTGCCGCTTACCGAAGAGCCACGCAAATCGATCCAAACTTTGCTATTGCTTATAGTAACTTAGGCGTTATTCTACGACAGAACGGACGCTTGCGGGATGCGATCGCTGCCTACGAACGGGCGATCGTCTTGGATTCAAACTACGCCCAAGCCTATAATAATTTAGGGAATGCTTTGCGAGAGTGGGGCAAATTAGATGAGGCAATTACGGCTTATGCCACCGCAATTCAACTCGAACCCAATGCTATTCGCTATCATAACTTAGGCGCTGCTTTAGCCACGCGAGGAGACTACGATCGCGCGATCGAAGCCTACCAACAATCGTTAGAATGGGATGGAAATCGCATTGAAACTTATATTCGTTTGGGTTTGGCCTTAGAAGCAGATGCTCAGATCGAGGAAGCATTGGAAATCTATCAACGGGCATTAGATATCGAGCCAGATAATCCTTTTATTTATAGTAATTTGGGAAATGCTTTTAATCAACTCGAGCGTTTTGAAGAAGCGGTTAACGCCCATCGCCGTGCTGTAGAGATCGAACCTAATGCCATTCGTTACAATAATCTGGGATCTACATTAGCAAAACAAGGAGATTTAGAAGCCGCGATCGAGCAATTTCAACAGGCGATCGAACTCGATCCGGACTATCAAACCCCGCGCAATAATCTTGAAGCAATTGAAGACATAAGTAAAGATAGTAAAACTCAATGAGTAAACACGAGCAAGGGATATTTGAAGCGATAGAGTCTTGCAATTTCAGTTCGTGTATGGAGATTATATCGTTATATCTTGAGATATTCTTTCGCTTTTTGCGATCTCCCCCAGACGACTTGCTCTCGTTTATAAATGGCAATTCCCGGTTTGGCTCCCTTGGGTTTATAGACAAACTTGGGACGAGTATAAACCACCGGAACCCGATCGCTCTCTCTTCCCCGACTGTAATATGCCGCCAAGTCCGCCGCATACTGTAAATCCGCATCCTCTGCTACGGCTCCCGGTTTTAAGCGTAATAAGACGTGACTCCCGGCAATTTCTTGGGCGTGAAACCAAAGGTCGTAATCTCCGGCAATGTTAAACGAGAGGCGATCGTTTTGGCGATTGTTGCGCCCGATCCAAACTTCAAAACCCGAGGGGGTTTGATAATAATGGGGTTGGGATTCCTTGGGGCGATCGCGTCCCTTGCTGTTTTCTCCCTTTCTCGCTTCTAAATACCCCTGTTGCACTAATTCCTCGCGAACCTCCTTTAAAGTCTGCAAATCTTCTTCGCCGCGATCTCTATCTAACTGACTTAACGCCTCTTCTACTTGCTCCAAATATTGGATTTCCGTTTCGACTTCCTGCAAAAGCGGTGAGATCGCCTCTCGGGCGCGTTTAAGTTTTTGGTGCTTTTTGTATAATGCTTGAGCATTTTGAACGGCATTTTTTTCCGGGTTGAGAGGAATTTTTACGGGTTCTCCCGTCTCGAAATCTGCAAGGGAAATCGATTTCATCCCCGGTTTCCATTCGTGCAGATATGCCATGAGTAAATCCCCACGGGTGCGATAGAGTTCTGCATCTTCTGATTGAGCAAGGCGATCGCGAAACCCTTGGGCTTTTTGGGACAATTTTTTCCCCACATTTTTGAGTTTTTGGGCGATTTGGTGATGCAACTGTTGGAACTGCTGGCGATTCCAACCCTCGCTATAGTAGCGATCGAGCAAGATTTGCACGTTTTGTTCCGGTTTAACCAATCCCCAAGGCAACACTGTATAGCCCGTCTCCGTCCATCCGGGAGTAAAATTCTCTTTGGCGATCGCCTCCAACCATTCCCGCCAGCATTGCCATAAATTCTCCCATTCTCCATCGCTTAAATCCTGCGTCGATCGCGAGGTTTCAATCCCTGCCGCTTCTACCATTAACTTAGCCAGAGTCGGACTCAAACCGCGATAAATCTTCACCAATTGTTTGGCGATCGCCCCGGGTACGAGGCTCACCCGTTCTTGCCATCGTTCTTGACTCTCTTCCAAACTGGGTGTATCTCCGAGGAGTGAGGGAGGCAGTTCGTAAGGTTGACCTGTTTGTACCGTGCGAACCCGAGATTGTTTGGCACTCACTTGATGCGCCACCGTCACGATGCGATCGCCCCCATCCGTTAAGATAGCATTGCTATACTTGCCCATCACCTCCACGTAAAGATGCCATAGGGGCGCGTCGTCAGGGCGTTGGGCGAATTGCAGATCGATAACCCGTTCCCACGGGGAGACAGGGGCGATCGCGGTTAAAGCCAAGCCGTTTAATTGATGCCGCAATTGGTCGCTAAAAGTAAAAGTATCGCGATTGCGGGGGGGAGGACTGCCCGAGCAAATTCGCGCCGCTTGGGGATGCCAGCAAATCGTCAGCCATCCTCGCCCTTTCAGAGTCCGCAGGGCAATAAAAATCGTGTGAACGTCGCGCTGATAAACCTGTTCGACTCGCGCCGGAATCCAAAGCGATCGCAAGTCCGCACAAACGGCGGTTAGGGTGGTAAAGTCTACGGGTTGCATTGTCTTTAAAATTTATATTCTCACTATCGACGATCGCTCGGGGTTCATTGCTTGTTAAAATCCCCCGTTTCCCAATTTTTCCCGATAACATGGAAAGAAGACCGAATCGCCAATCTGTGAAACGGTAAGCCGTTCGTTTCTCATGGATATTCACCCGATCAATATCGGTTTTGGCAATATTGTTGCCGCTAACCGCATTATTGCCATTGTCAGTCCAGAATCTGCGCCGATTAAGCGTATTATTACAGAAGCCCGCGATCGCGGACAACTCATCGATGCGACTTACGGTCGCCGTACCCGTGCAGTGATTATTACTGATTCGAGTCATGTCGTTTTATCGGCAATTCAACCGGAAACCGTGGCCCATCGCTTTGTAATTCATAAAGAAGAAAACTTTAACGCTTAATTTGCCCTCCTTAATTTACCCTCCTTAATTTGCTCTCACTGTCAATAAATTTGGGTCAATAAACTTGGCTCGATCGTTTACAGTTATTCATAATTCGCAGTTTTGCACTCAAAAAATAATGGAAATGACAAAAACTCTCCTTCGAGAACTCGCCCCAACCGATCGCCCGACGAGCGATCGAGAAGAACTGCGAACCCTTATTCAAGATTGTCCCCAACCCCACAAACCCGGTCGCTTAATCGTTCTCGTCGGGCCGTCCGGGGTAGGCAAAGGCACCTTAATTAAAGCCTTGCGCGATCGCCATGCCGATCTCTATCTGTCCATTTCCGCCACCACCCGCAAGCCACGACCCGGAGAAGTCCACGGACGGGACTATTTTTTCCTCGAACGAGAAGCCTTTCAGACCGCGATCGCCCGGGAAGACTTCTTAGAATGGGCGGAATATGCCGGAAACTACTACGGAACCCCCCGGCAAAATGTCGAGGAACAAATTGCTCTCGGTAAATATGTTCTCCTAGAAATTGAATTGGTCGGGGCGAGGGCGATCGAAAAAAGTTTTCCCGAAGCCTATCGCATTTTTATTCTCCCCCCCTCTCGCGAAGAGTTAGAACGCCGCTTGCGCGATCGCGGCACCGAGTCCGAAGCCGCCATTAGCAAAAGACTCGACCGCGCCCGGGCTGAATTAGCCGCCAGCCCAGAATTCGACCTACAAATTGTCAACGACGACCTCGAAGAAGCGATCGCCAAAGTCGAACGGGCAATCTGGACAACCCCACAACAAGATTAACGAAAGGGCTTTCTCTGGCCGACTCGCCAATCTCTATTCCCTACTCCCGACTCTCGAGTTAAGATAGAACCATAAAAATATTGCTATTGATTCGGTACAAATCCTATGACATCGTATGCAGCTACTTCAGCAAGAGCGGAGATGAGCGAACTCCGGCGCTTAAAAAGTCTACTGCCCCCGGAATTGCAAAGCTGGGTGATGGTAGAATCCGCTACGGAAATCAATCCTCCCCTCATTCGCTGTGAAGAGTTGGGACGCGATGAAATTGAAATTCAAGTCGATTTGACCAAGTGGGATAATTTGGCCATCGATCAGCGTAATCTCCTGTTCTGGCATGAAGTCGGACGCATTCAAAACGATACTATCCCGCGAGAGGGTTGGGAAATGGCCGCCCTTGCCATCGGTTTGGGCGGTGCGGTGGGAGAACTTTGGGTGCAAGACGGCTTGCTGTTATTGTTAGCATTGGGACTGTGCGGCTTTTCCGGTTTTCGCCTTTGGCAAAAAAACAACGGTGAAAAACGTCTGGCTGAAAATATTGAGGCCGACGACAAGGCGATCGCGTTAGCCACCCGCTTTGGCTACAGTTTGCCCAATGCTTATAAAAGTTTAGGGAGTGCGTTGAAAACTTTAATCGAACAAACCCCCAACCGCAAGCAGCGAAAGCATTATGAAAGTCGCTTGCAAGCACTGCGGCGCAGTGCGGCAAAAGCAAAAGCAAAAATGGAGTCCAAGCAAGGAGCACGTCCGTCACTTTAGACTTGTGCTTTAAGTGGGCTTTCAAACCTTGCTGACGCTTAGCTTCTAGCGCTCAATTTTCCAACGGGGCATCTACGATCTTAACTCTTGTTGTGTATAGATGTGGCAACCGCAATGGCTCTGGGAAAAATAGAGATCGAAACCAAAACGAAGGCGGAGTATGAGACCGAGATGACCGAGACCCCAACTAACGAGCAATTTCCCATTGTCTTCTCTAATAATACTCCGGTTATTTTTCTTCCTCCTCGTTTGAGTATTCTCGAAGCTGTTGATTTTAAAACAGCCTATCAAACTCTCTTAGAAGCAGACCCTATCCCCGATGAAATCGTTCTCGATTTTCAGCATACGGACTTTATGGATAGTAGTGGTGTTGGTGCCCTCGTGAGCAGTTTTAAAGCCGCTCAAACCCGGGAAATTCAGTTAATCCTCAAAAATGTTAGTCCTCCCGTGATGGCTGTTTTGTCCATGACGGGACTCGATCGCGTTCTCACGATTGATTCCCTTGCTCCTTCTACCTCCCTTCGTGCTTCTGCATCCGTCGATCGCCGCTTGCCCGAAACCCATCCCTCGGTGCGCTCTTGGACAAAGCGTTCGATCGATATTGTTGGCAGTTTGGTCGGCTTGACGATTACGGGAATCTTATTTATTCCCATCGCGATCGCCATCAAGCGAGATAGTCCAGGACCGATTTTTTTCGGTCAAGAGCGTTGCGGTTGGCTGGGGAAAAAATTCCGCATTTGGAAATTCCGCTCCATGTGCGACAATGCCGAACAACTTAAAGATAGGGTTAAGAATCAGGCTTCAGGAGCATTTTTTAAAAACGATAAAGACTTTCGCGTTACCCGCGTCGGCAAGTATCTACGGCGCACCAGCCTCGACGAACTCCCCCAATTTTGGAATGTCCTCAAGGGAGAAATGAGCTTGGTAGGGACGAGACCTCCCACGGCGAAAGAAGTAGAATCGTATAAAATACCCGAATGGCAACGTTTGGATGTCAAGCCCGGCATGACGGGAGAATGGCAGGTAAACGGGCGATCGAAGATCCGTAATTTTGAGGATGTCATTGAACTCGATTTGCGCTATCAGCGAAATTGGAGTCTAATGTACGATATCAAATTAATTTGGAAAACTATTTGGATTTTATTCCGTAAGAATAGTGGTGCTGTTTAACAAAAGTATCAAAAAACGAAACCGACCCCTTCAAAAAATACATTTGTCTTTACCAACAGATTTGGGCAATCTTTCGGAAGTGTTGGATCGGTTTGAAAAGTTGGCTTCTCCTCGACTTTCCCAAAAGTTATATTGGGAATGTCAATTGGCATTGGCAGAAAGTTTCACCAATGTAGTCCGTCACGCTCATCGAGATTTACCCTCCACCACGCCGATCGATCTTGAAATTGTCCTATTCCCTCGCGGCTTAGAAATACGAATTTGGGATTGCGGGCAACCCTTTGATTGGGAGGGACAATTAAAGGCAATTTTGCGCCAAGAGGGGGATCCTTGGGCAGTTGGCGGGCGCGGTTTGTGCTTAATTCATAAGGTGATGGACGATTGCCAGTACATTCCAGCAAATAAGAGCAACCTTTCTTTTCGGGGCGATCGCAATTGTCTGATTCTCTGCAAGCAACTCCCCCAACGCTCCCCCCAAAAAAAACCTTTACTGGCTTTTCTCAAGCGAGTAGTGAGAAAATTAGAGCGCATTTTACGCAAGATATCCAGTGCATTAATGCGGAAGTTTGCGGCACTGGCGCTGAAGTTAAGTTCAACTCGTTAACTCTCTTGCAATATATGGCGATCGCTGTGCCTGTTGGAGAGTAACGAGCAGTGAGAGCAGGTAGAATTTGGCTTCCGGAAAATGAAGTGCGAGCCAAGATACGTGATAAAATATAGAAGTTTGTTGGGACACCAACTCTAAACGCACAAGTTAAGCGTCTTAAAAAACAGGTCAAAAAAACAGATAATCCCGTGGAAGGCGGGATTCTGGCTGCGGACGCTAAGTAAGACCAAAAGAATTTATTTCTAGAGGCTTTAGCCATAGAAGCAGAAAACTACTGTTGAACTCAAGATTCAATAGCTGGTACTTCACAAACCCATGAGTATTGCAATGTCAGCATCCAATCGGACGATCGCAGCGAATGGTCCGCTTCTTGCAGCAGGCCCTACAATCGCGCCGGATCGGGTAAATCAAACCGTTCGCAAGCCCTATCCTAATTATCGCGTTATCGTCCTCAACGATGATTTTAATACCTTTCAACATGTGTCCGAATGTTTGCTGAAATATATTCCGGGCATGACGAGCGATCGTGCGTGGGATTTAACCAACCGAGTTCATTTTGAAGGCCAGGCAACTGTGTGGGTGGGACCCCAAGAACCCGCAGAATTATACCATCAGCAGTTGAGTCGCGAAGGATTAACCATGGCTCCCTTGGAGGCGACATAATCTCATGGGTAAACCTGCGAAAAGCGGCAAGTCAAAACAAGGGAAAAATAACGAAAAAGGTCGTTTAGTTTGGAATCATTCGACTCATATCCCGACCCTCATTCCCGTTTTAGAGCGCTTGATTACCCTCGGTAATGTCGCAACAGTCACCCCCGGGGTTATTAGTCGGGCTAGGGGAAATATACCGCAATTAAAATTACGGGTTTCCGTCCCCATTCGTGGCGGCTTTAAAGTGATTGCTCGTCATAATAAAAGCGTACAGGAAGTTTTTATTATTACCGAGTTGAGTCAGAAAGAATTGGAAGACGCGATCGCACAATGCTTGTAAATCTCGCAATCGCTATTGCTGCGGGAGCTATTGGTCTTTAAATTAGCGATCGCAAATCATAATTGAACCAGCTTATTTCTAGGGACAACTTGGTGTGGCATCTGTCGCACTTGCTGTAAGAGTTGAAGCCGTTAATGTTACTAAAGGATCGAATATAGTAACTGTTTCAAACTGAGTATTATTGCTGTTTATCGTATCGCGATTAACGATGTTAAAATTTGCTGCACTGATGCCAGAAACCGTCTTTTGTAGATATAAATCTAAATTAGCTGTTACCACCGCATTATTAGGATTAATACTTGTATTATTAGAAAGATTGAAGCAAACATGGCTGCTCGTACTTTCTATAGCAACACCTACACTCGCTCCGGGTACAATGTTAGTAGGTGGAGAAAATACAGAACTCTGTCCTGCATCTGTAATACTATTATTGGTAATTGCTGCATTAGCAACTGTAGACCCACTCGAAGAAACCGAACCTCCACCCGGAGTATCAACACCCACTCCTATACCAAAACGCCCAACATTACTAACATTATTTCCTGTAATTATTGCCAGAGAAAATGTACTGTTATTTGAAGAACCTACAGCAATGCCGTCGTTATCGACACCGCTAATTGTATTGCCTGAAATCGTAACATCAGTAATCGTGCTAATACTTGAAGCCCCGACAAAAATTCCATCATATTGAAGTGTCCCCGCACTACTTCCGCCACCAATATTACTTAAAGTATTATTTTGAATAACGATATTTCCAATCGTACTACCATTATCAACACCTGCTCGAATTCCATATTTTGTTGTATCAGAAATTGTATTGTCTTCGATTGTAAATCCCGTTGAATTTTCAGCAAAAATCCCATTCCCCTCCTTTAAGTTGGTGGTATTGGTGCTAGTTATATTAGAAATTGTATTGCCTTGAATTTTAAATCCTGTCGAATTTTCAGCAAAAATCCCATTTTGAGTGATAGTATCAAAAGTATTATTACTCACGGTTAATCCAGTGGAACTACTCGCAGAAATTCCATTCTGACCCACAGTATTAAAAGTATTATCACTCAATGTCAATCCCGTAGAACTGCTATCAGAAATCCCATTCCCAGTGATATTATTAAAAGTATTCCCGCTTACCGTAACACTCGTAGTATTCTGAGCAGAAATTCCATCTTGTCCTACCGTATTAAATGTATTATTGCCGATCGTAATATTGTTAGAACCATTGGTTACGGAAATGCCATCTTGGGTAATATTACTAAAAGGCATATTGGTCAACGTAAAATTGCTTGAATTGTTTGCAGATAGTCCGTTTCCCGTTATCGAACTGATAGCACTTTCTTCAATTGTAAACCCACTTACATTGTTCGCTGTAATCGCATCTCCCGTAATATTGGTCAAATTAAAGCCAGAAAGAACGCTATTATTGCCCATTGTCACCGTTGCATTGATTTGCGGTCGCTGACTCGTCCCCACTCCTGAAGAAGGCAATTGTAGCGTTCCCAATTGCGTCTCGATTGTTTGCGTCGGCGCGATCGAAAGTAGTTGAACGCTGTCGGGAATGGTAATGGCAGTTGCATTGGTAATATTGCTGCCAAACTGCACGTAAACGATCTCATTTTGATTATCGGTACTGTTCGTATTGGCAGCGACTGTTCCTTCTACAATTGTGCCAAAAGGATTTTCAAACGTGCCATCTCCGCCAGAACTTTCTGTATTGCTGATATGTTGGAAAAACCACGGTTCTCCCGTGACCGGATTCGTCGCGATAACATCAGAAAAGGTTTCTGAAGAGGTGCTAATTTCTGTTTGTTCGTCAACAATAATGATATGATTGCGAGTGACGAAATCTCCCATTCTCGCCAGTAAATTCTCGTCTTGTCCGCGTTTGGAACTCCCTCCAAAACTCACGCCAAAATTAAAGGTGAAATTCGTTCCAAAAACTGCATCGTGTTGTACCCCCAAACCCAGCCGATAATTATCTAAGCCGCGAGCTTCCAATCTGGCTCGCCATCCCAAGGCCGTACTATTGGTGGCATTGAGATAATATAAACCGCCATAACCGCGCACCTGACCAAAATCGCGAATATCGAGGAGCTTTCCGCCTGCTTCCCCGTCGATTGCCAGCATTGCTGCTTCGTATTGGGTTCTGTCCTCCCGGGTTTGGGTGCCAGAGAACACCAATGAATTGCCTTGAAAGCCAAAACTGGTAATACTGGAATTACTCGTCGTCGAAACCACAGATCCGACTTGTTGGCGATTTTCACCAATGGGAATGTAGCCATTGAAGCGCAAATCCCAATCTTCTCCAAGGCGTTCGAACCCAAAGCCAATCTGATTGAAGCGATGATTGCCAGTATCCTGACTATCGTAAGAGATATAACCCCCCAAAACACGATCGCCCGAGCGATCGAAAAGGCGGTGTCCCAAAATCAAATTCGTACCTACTCTCTCGTAATCCAACCAAGATAAACGCCCTTCCAAAAATAAAATACTCTCTCCCGGAGTTTGCAACAGAGGTGTAAAGCCTTCTAAAAACGAAAAACGGGGAGTACCCGAACCCGAGGTACTAACACCGCCACCCATGCGGGATTCGATCGCTAAATCCCTTGCAGAGGTACTGGTACTGGGGCGAGTTTGCGCGATTTTCGTTTCGAGAGGCTCCGCCAAAGCGGGAGTGAAGCAACTGAAAGCAATAATTCCAGAACAACCAAATGAGAGTAACTTATTCACAATTCCGTAACGCGGGTAAAAATTAGGCAAAACATTCAAAGGCACCCGACAGGACAACTCGTTCGCTGTGAGCATAAATGTAGCGAAAAATGCCCGGGATGGCAAGACACCGCGATCGTTATACCAATAACCAAGAAAAACCCACCCCCCAACCCCCTCCCAAGAGGGGGAGAGCAAGAGGGGAGTAACGAACAAACAACACTTCGGCTTCGCGGCTGCTGAGCCTGTCGAAGTACAGTGCAGGCAACCAACAACTAATAACCAATCACTAATAACCAATCTAAAATAAAGAAAAAATTTATTGCGAACTCTCTCCTCCATGAACGAACAACCCAAACGGATCGGGATTCTTGGCGGCGGTTTTGGCGGACTTTATACCGCTTTGCGCCTGAGCCAACTTCCTTGGGAAAACGCTTCTAAACCGGAAATTGTCCTGATTGATAAAAACGATCGCTTTCTTTTTTCTCCCCTGTTGTACGAACTCCTAACCGGGGAATTGCAAACTTGGGAAATTGCCCCGCCATTTTCCGAACTCCTCGCCAATACTGGCGTTCGCTTTCTTCAAGGCAATATTACGGGCATCGATCCGCAAACCCAACAAGTTCACCTCGCAAATCGCCCCAGTCTCTCTTGCGATCGCCTTGTTGTCGCCATCGGGGGAACGACCCCCCTCCACCCCGTTCCCGGTGCAAAAGAGTACGCCATTCCCTTTCGTACCCTCGAAGATACTTATCGCTTGCAAGAAAAATTGCGCGTCCTCGAAGAATCCGATCGCGACAAAATTCGCATCGCCGTTGTTGGGGGAGGCTTTAGCGGCGTAGAACTCGCCTGCAAACTCGCCGATCGCCTCGGGGAACGAGGTCGCCTGCGGATTATCGAACGGGGAGAAGATATCCTAACAACGGCGACGGAATTTAATCGCCAAGCTGCCAAAACCGCACTGGAAGAACGGGGAATTTGGCTGGACTTAGAAACCTCCGTCACGGAAATCAGTCCGGAACGCCTTTCTCTGGTTTATAAAGGGCAAACCGACGAGATCGCCGCCGAGATCGTCCTCTGGACAGCAGGCACGAAAGCCTCTCCCCTCCTTGACTCCTTGCCTTTTCCCAAATGCGATCGCGGATTGATAAAATTAACCCCCTGCTTGCAAATTGAAGGATATGAAGGCATATTTGCTGTGGGAGATATTGCCGCGACGGAAGAAAAAATTCCTGCCACTGCTCAAACTGCTATCCAGCAAGCAGACTACTGTGCGTGGAATCTTTGGGCTTCCCTCTGCGATCGCCCTTTGCTACCCTTCCGCTACAATTCCCTTGGAGAAATGATGGCTTTGGGAATTGATAATGCGACATTGACGGGATTGGGCATAAAATTAGATGGCACCTTAGCCTATTTAGCGCGGCGATTGGTTTATCTGTATCGCCTACCCGCCTTAAACCATCAACTTGCTGTTGGGTTTAACTGGATTTCTCAACCATTAATCGAATTTTTGTCTTAAAAGGGTGAATTGAGTGCGATGTCCAAACCAAAAGTCATTTTTTTAGATGCAGTCGGCACCTTATTCGGCGTGAAAGGGGGCGTAGGACAAGTCTATAGCGCGATCGCCGAGGACTTTGGCGTTGAGGTCGCCCCCAAAGACCTCAACTTGGCTTTTTATCAATGTTTTCAAAAGTCTTCCCCCCTCACGTTTCCCGATGCGGGCATTCTCGATATTCCCGAGAAGGAATACTATTGGTGGTACGACTTGGTTAAAGCAACTTTCGACCAAACCGGTGCATTGTCTCATTTTGATGATTTTGGGGCGTTCTTTCAACAACTTTACGCTTATTTCACCACGGCAGATCCTTGGGTGGTTTACCCCGATATTTTGCCCTCTCTCGAAAAGTGGCGCAAAGACCGCATCGAAATGGGAGTTATCTCTAATTTTGATTCTCGCCTTCACGGTTTACTAGGAGTCTTGGGACTGGAGAAATTTTTTACCAGCATTACTATTTCTTCAGCAACCGGAGCCGCCAAACCCGAAGCGAAAATCTTTGAAATTGCCCTCAAAAAGCACGGATGCGACCCGAAAGAGGCTTGGCATATCGGGGATAGCGTCGAAAATGATTATAAGGGGGCAAAAGCCGCCGGACTGCAATCGTTTTTGCTGGATCGAAGCCCGAAAAAATAGGGTTTAAATGCGGGTTATCTGCTTGAAAAGGAGATCGCCTTGTTTCCATAGAGTTGTGTCGAGTTGGGAGAAACGACGTTGGATGCCAATCAACAAAAAATCTTAGGCTATTTCATTGAGGAGGCACGAGAGCATCTCGAAACCCTCGAACACGGCTTGATGGATTTGTCTAAGGTCATCAACGATCCCGAAGAGTTAAACGAATTATTTCGGGCGGCACACTCGGTGAAGGGCGGTTCGGCCATGCTGGGTTATAACAGCATTCAGAAAACAGCACACCGCTTAGAAGATGGATTTAAAATCCTCAAGGAAAATGACGTTCCCGCCGATCATAAGCTGGAAACGCTTTTTTTAAAAGGGTACGACACCCTACACGCCCTGATCGAACAGCTTGAAAGTCCGTTTGGCTTGCGAGATGAGGATGCCGATCGCATTACTGTTGAAGCCGAACCCCATTTTGTCGAACTCGAAGGCTATCTCAATCACTTGCTGGCGGGCGGGCCTGCCCCCGTACCCGAGGCAGTCCCCGCGACGGTTTCCGAACCGGAAATCTCCCCGGAACGGGAAAAATTCGCCCGAGATTCAAAGGAAATGCTCAAAAAAATGCTGGCGGGTTTCAAGCAAAAAGCAACACCCGAAGGACGCAAAGCATTACAGGGATTTTGCGTGCGCTTGGCAAAATTAGCATCCGAGGAAAAGAATTGGCAAAAAGTCGCGAAGGCTTGCCATAAGGCGATCGCAAATCCCAAATTTTCGTATCGCACCCTCGCCCCGATTGTCATCAAAGAACTCAAACAAGGTAGCGACGCGATCGTATTAGATAAAGGAGAAGATATTCAAGTTAGCGAATCGTTGAAGCAGTTAGCGAGTGCAAAAATGCCGCAAATTCTCATCCCCGTCGAACCGAAAGCCGCAGCCAAAGCCCTTGCACACATTTTTAACAAAAAACAATTGTCTCAACTCGTAGAATTGCTAAGAGCAGAAGGGTAATATCAATGAGCAATTATCAATTATCAATGGGGTAGAAGAATGGAGTAGAAGCAGCAACCAACACTTCGACTTCGCGGCTGCTGAGCACTTGTACTGAGCGAAGCCGAAGTATGTCGAAGTACAGTGCAGGCAACCAATAACCAATAACTACGAATGTTTCAATTTTTATACTCGGTTTTCCACGTTTTCGATCCCATTCTCGTTCCCGTGTGTTTTATTGTGGCTTGGGGAATGACGATCGCCGCGATTTTAGATATCTTTAGCGCCATTCGCGACGCGATCGCCCGAGGTCGGCAAATGCACGCCATTCCCTGCGCGAATTGCTGTTTCTTCACCAATAATCATCGCTTGAAATGCACGATTCAACCCTCGATTGCCAATACTGAAGAAGCCATTCAGTGCCGCGATTTTCAAGAGTAGTCCCTCGATGCGATCGCCACTCCTCTAACTTCCCAAACAAACTTTTGCTAGTGTGAATTGAAGCCAGAGCCATGACAATGAATGTCTTTTTTGTTTCTCTTGCTAACTTCTCCATTTTTTCCCAGCTTGGCGAAGGAGAATTGTGGCCTGTTCCAATTGAATCAGACCTCTCCGCCCTCTTTGGAACAAACAATCCGGATGCAACTGCGATCTAGCTGTTAGAACAAAGATAGGCGATTATAATAGTCGTTCAGATTGGAGCCAAGAAGAGTATGCAGCCCCTGCTAAAGGCATTTTTGAAACTAAACGTCTCAACCCATCTCAATCCTTCCTTACTATTGCTCTGCATTTCAAGCATCTGGTCTTTGACGGTTTCAGAAAGCCTCGCTGTACCTTCAACAGAGGAAACGGCCGATCGCGATCGCCCCCTTGCATTCCAATTCCAAAAACAGTCCCATTTACAACCCAACGCCGAAGTTCTCCAAGACTGGCCAAAACAAGAGGCTCACTTTCTCCAATCTGAAGAACGACAAATTCCCGCCCCTCTCATCCCCGATACCTTTGCGCCTTCTCAATGGCAAATGTCCGAGGCGAGAGAAACAGAATCCTTAGAACGCAACTCGACGGAAAATCTTCAGTTTTCCGACGAATATTTAACATCTCCTTTTCAGCCCATTTTTACATCTTCTCGAGAATTCCTGACGGAGAAGGGAACGGAACAATCTCTCACAGAGGAAGAGCCGATCGCCATGACCGAGCGAGATCGCCCTCTCTTGGAAGCATTGCCCACCGATGATGCGACAAAATACCATCTCGAAAGAGAAGATGTCACCTTCCCCCTCGCAACAAAGTCCCTGAAAACGCCCTCTAGCGATCGCGTTTCTGTCTCGTCTTATCCAGAGCAGTGGTTTGAATTCGACCCGGGAACGAATACTCAACTCGCCCAAATTCCCGAACCGCCGGAGCCGATCGAACCCGTAGAACCCTTTGAGCCGGAAGAACCCGAAGAACCCGAAGAACCGGAAACGTCGCCCACCGCCCCCACCCTTCCCGAACCCGAGTCGGGAGACATTCAAGTTAATACCATTACGATCGAAGGCGGAACTCTCTTTTCTGAGGATGAATTTACGCCTCTGCTCCAACCTTACCTCGATCGCAGTGTTAGCGAAGAATCCCTGCAAACCCTCGCCGATAGCATTACCGAACGTTATTTAGAATTGGGTTATATTACCTCTCGCGCCGTTCTCGATACCAATTCTTTTGCCAGTGGTGATATTGCCTTGCGCATTCTCGAGGGGAGCATCGAAAAAATTGAGGTGGAGGGGGTGCAGCGCTTAAGGGCGGCTTACGTGCGAGATCGCGTGCGCCTCGGAGCCGGTGCCCCCCTCAATACGGGGAAGTTAGAAGACCAATTGCGCTTATTGCGGGCAAATCCCCTCATTGACAATATTGAAGCCAGTTTGCGGACGGGCAGCACTCCCGTACAAAGTATTTTAATCGTCCGCGTCACCGAAGCCGATCCCTTCCGCGCCAGTGGAACGTCCGATAATTATTCCCCTCCTAGCGTCGGTTCAGAACGTTTTGGCTTTAACGCGGGTTGGCTGAATATGACGGGGATCGGCGACAGCATTTCTGCGGGCTATACGCGCACCACCCGAGGGGGTTCCGATACGTTTAATTTCAGCTATAGCGTGCCGTTAAATGCGATGGACGGGACGCTCTCCTTGAGAACCTCTTTTAACCGCAATAATGTTGTTCAAGAACAATTTAGCGCCCTCGATATTCGCGGGAATTCCTCCCTGTACGAGATTAGTTTTCGCCAGCCCCTCGTTAAAACCCCCCGAGAGGAATTTGCCCTTTCTGCGGGTTTTGCTTACCAAACCGGGCAAACTTTCACTTTTTTAGGTGGTACTCCCTTCGGTTTCGGCCCGGAAGCAAATGGAACTACAACCACCAGTATTTTTAAGTTCGGACAGGATTACATTCGCCGCGATACTTCTGGGGCTTGGGCGTTTCGCTCTCAATTTAGCTGGGGAACGGGACTTTTAGATGCGACAATCAATACCGGCTCGATTCCCGATAGCCGCTTTTTGAGTTGGCTTTTACAGGCTCAGCGCGTGCAAGTGCTGAATGAAAACAATTTTTTGATTATTTCTGCCGATTTGCAATTATCGACCGAACCCTTACTCTCTTCACAACAGTTTGTGGTGGGTGGCGGCCAATCCGTGCGGGGTTATCGGCAAAATGCTCGCTTTGGGGACAATGGCTTGCGGTTTTCTGTGGAAGATCGTATCACTTTAGTTAGAAACGAAGCGGGCAATCCCACATTTATCGTCGCGCCCTTTTTCGATCTCGGTTGGGTTTGGAATAATCCCGATAATCCCAATCCTCAACCCGTCCCCGATCAAACCTTTATTGCTGGCGTTGGGGTGGGTTTAATTTGGGAGGCCGTCCCGGGGTTGAATATCCGCGTCGATCTGGCCTATCCTCTCGTTAATTTGAGCGATCGCCAAACCAATGCTCAAGATGACGGCTTATACTTTAGCGTTTTGTGGAATTTTTAATATTGATGGCGCTGTTGGGTAAAGAAGCGATCGAGAATATCCGATTGTCGTTGGCTATCGATGGCGGGGGCGTTGTTGCTGGCGGCGCGCTCTTCTGAGGCAAGAAAAAAGCTGGTTTGGTGTTCTGAGGGTTCGATGAGTTCTGACGAAAAAGCAAGAGGCTTCTCTTCATTTAAAATATTGGCAACGTTTGCGGGAATATTGGCAAGTTGTTGAGCTTCTTGGCAATAGGAAAAATAGAAAACGAGACTTCCCAAGCGCACCCGATCGCCTTCTTGCAGCAAAATACGATCGCTGCCGATGGATTCTTGATTGACGTAAGTTCCGTTCGTACTGTTGAGATCTTGGATGAAAAAACCGCGATCGCGAACGTATTCAATGGCGGCATGATTGCGCGAGAGGCGATCGTCAGCCAGAGAAATTCCGGCTTTTTTACCCCGACCGATAGTCCAAATATTTTGGGGTTGAAAGAGTTTTTGACTGTGGGACTCTAACAAATTGGCAATCAGGTAGACGCGCTGTTCTTCTACGACTCCCATAATATATTTGTATCGTCCTCGCGAGCGCGTGAGGGCGCGATCGCTGGCATTCTCCAACTGGAGAATTTCTTCGAGTAGGGCGCGATCGTTCTCATAAAGATTTAAAAAGACTTGATACAAACCCAGTTTTTGTTCGAGTTCCAGCATGAAAAAGAAGGGGTGAGGGGTCTTCCCCTCTAGGTTAACCGAATATTTGCCCGATAGGGAATAGAAGCGGAGTCCCTCGGGTGCGATCGAGATCGCATCCTTTTTCCCTTTTTCCAACATCTCCTTAAAATTTCTTAACTTTTTTCGATCTTTTTGATAAATTTTGATAATATTCGTAATATAATTCAATAAAGTTTTTAAGAAAAGGAGATTTAACGATGGCAGACTTCTTCCTCGAGCCCGACGAAGCAAAAACCCTTGGCGACATTGAATACATGCGCCAACCCAACACCGTTAAGCGCACCTTCCCCGGTACGGTCAATAATGGTGGCTCTTTTGCCGTAACCAAGCAGGTCAATGCAATGGAAGAAAAAGTAATGGACGCGCGTTCTAGTTTTAACCCCGCACCCACACCCCAAGCCAGCACCCCCGCACCCACAGCCAACACGCCCGCACCCAAAACCCCGACTTCTCGTCCCGTTCAATCTTCCGGCGATGTCGATTTTCTGAAAATGGCGAAAGGCATCAGACGGTAATTTTGCCAAGAGCAATCGATGTGAATAGAAATACATCAAGAGAGCGAGCGATCGCTCTCTTTTTATAGGCTTTACCAGTTCTGTTCACCCCACGGAAAATCCTAAATGTTCGTAGGCCGCTTCTGTTGCCATTCTGCCCCGTGCGGTGCGGTTGATAAAGCCAATTTGCAACAAATAGGGTTCGTAAACTTCTTCGATAGTTTTGGAATCTTCTCCCGTTGCGGCGGCTACAGCTTCCAACCCCACCGGGCCGCCGCGAAATTGTTCGATAATGGTACTTAAAACAAGGCGATCCGTCCAATCTAAGCCCTTCGGATCGACATTGTAACGATCCATCGCTTCCCCGGCTAAGTCGCGATCGATTTCCGGTTTGCCTTTCACCTGCGCGTAGTCTCGCACGCGACGCAAGAGGCGGTTGGCAATACGGGGGGTACCGCGCGATCGCCGTGCGATTTCCTCCGCACCTTCTAAAACTAGGGACATTTGTAATAGATTAGCACTGCGCCGGACAATTTCCGTGAGTTCGTCTATCTCATAAAACCGCAAGCGCTGAATCAGACCAAAGCGATCGCGCAAAGGAGAGGTTAAAGAACCCACATTCGTCGTCGCGCCGATCAGAGTAAATTGCGGTAGGGGAATGCTGCGAGTGCGGGCGGTCTGTCCCTTGCCGATGGTAATATCCAAGCGACCGTCTTCCATGGCCGGATAGAGAAGTTCTTCGGTAACGCGGTTGAGGCGGTGAATTTCATCGATAAACAGGACATCCCCGGGTTTGAGATTGACCAACAATCCGGTAATATCTCGAGGTCGCTCTAGG
The DNA here is from genome assembly GCA_039194995.1 of Cyanobacteria bacterium P01_E01_bin.42. Lineage (GTDB taxonomy): Bacteria > Cyanobacteriota > Cyanobacteriia > Cyanobacteriales > Spirulinaceae > CCY15215. The sequence goes on from JBCCVR010000016.1 coordinate 40,204, forward strand.
GCGGGTGCGGCAGTAATTTTGCAGTTGACCCCCATTTCCGATGCTAAAATCAGGGACATCGTGGTTTTCCCCAAACCGGGAGGGCCGTAGAGAAGAATGTGATCTAATGCTTCCCCGCGCGATTTTGCCGCCTGAATGGAAATTTGCAAAACTTCCTTCAAATCCTTTTGGCCGATATAATCTTTGAGGGAGCGCGGTCGAATAGTTTCCTCATTACTTGCCGTCTCTTCTATCCCCGCCGTCGCCAGCAATAGACTTTCTTCCTCAGAATTGTCCTTTTTCTTGCGTCGCTTCTTCCCTTTGCCGCGATCGCCCTGCGGTTCCTGCCAATTTTCAGTGCGTTTAATTGCCATAAAATTGATAACTGATAACTGATAACTGATAATTGAAAAGATGTTAGCGAAAAGAATTTTACCGTGTTTGGATGTTAAAGCCGGACGGGTCGTGAAAGGGGTGAATTTTGTCGATCTTCAGGATGCTGGAGATCCGGTGGAATTGGCACGCGCCTACAACGAAGCCGGTGCCGATGAATTAGTCTTTCTCGATATCACGGCCACCCATGAGGAAAGAAGTATTATTTTCGATGTTGTTTATCGTACCGCAGAACAAGTGTTCATTCCCTTAACGGTTGGTGGCGGCATCGATTCCTTAGAAACAATTAAAAAATTGTTAAGAGCAGGAGCCGATAAAGTTAGTATTAATTCGGCTGCTGTCAGAAATCCGGATTTTATCAACGAGGCAAGCGATCGCTTTGGCAATCAATGTATTGTCGTTGCCATCGACGCGAGGCGCAGAGCGGGTTCTGAGGATTCCGGCTGGGATGTTTACGTGCGGGGCGGGCGAGAAAATACCGGACTCGATGCCCTGGTTTGGGCGCAGGAGGTAGCGCAGAGGGGTGCAGGGGAACTACTCGTAACCAGTATGGATGCCGATGGAACTCAAGCAGGATACGACTTAACGCTGACTCGGGCGATCGCGGATGCGGTGGAAATTCCGGTGATTGCTTCGGGGGGTGCGGGGACAGTACAACACATTTACGAAGCCTTTGATGAGGGGAAAGCAGAAGCGGCGCTTTTGGCTTCCCTGCTGCATTACGGGCAATTAACAATCTCAGAAATTAAAGAATTTTTACAGGAGCAGCGCGTCTCCATTCGCAATCCGTAATATTGCCTACATTTTTTTATGGGATTTTCTGTATCTCTGAGAAATTTGTGTATTAGAATAGAAAAAAGTTTACAAATTGTAAGATTATGCTGATTCCTATTCTAATTTTTGACGTGGCTCTGGTGGCATGGTCGCTCCATTTGATGCAGGAATCTTTTCACAAGCGCGAATTTTCTTTGCTATTGGCGGGTTTGTTGGTCTCCCTGTCGGCAGGAGCGTTGATGGTTGTTTACTTTTTGATGAACCACTGCATGAGTTCTCTAGCGCAGATGGGTTAAGTTTTCAAGTGGGGAAAGATGGAGCAGGGAAACAATATTAAATATTAAAATTTGCAGAAAGGGTTGACAAAAGCAAACATTTTATGAGAAGTTGATAAATGCACTTTGATTAAGATCGCGGGGTTATAGCTCAGTTGGTAGAGCACTGCAATGGCATTGCAGGGGTCAGGAGTTCGAATCTCCTTAGCTCCATTACATGAAAAATCCCAGTAAATCAACGCTTTTAGCGTGTTACTCAATCTTGTGTTTTTCAACGTTACTCACTTCTTACTCAATTGTATCTAGCAAGGGTAAACAGTTGCAAGGTTGACTTTTGTAGCACCTATAAGGATTTGCAATACAAATTTGCATAAAATAATAAGAGAAAATCATCATCCATGATGCCGTCTGTTGGCGGTGAACGTACTCCCTTTTCCCTCCCTCTCACACTGCTGAGAGGATTGTATAGGGTGCGTTTATCCCGTCAAGGGTAAATATTCTCTCGCCCTTGACTGGCTAAACTATGCACCCTCTTTTCATTTACCAACAGAATCTTGAAAATCCTTGACGGATCGGGACACGAAGAATTAATTTACTAAAGAATCGGCTTAGTTAAATTAGAACAAAAGAGATCGCTCACAATTTGCGAACAAATCCGAACGGGTTGGGAATGGGTGATTGTCGTCGGGGGCAAAGATTTGACCTGTAGCGATATTCTTTGACAGACGAGGCGATCGCTTCCCGGTTTGACATATTCCCAAGCATAGACAGCCGGATCGGGGGCTTGTGCGGGAGCGGGGGAGGAATTCAAAACAACCAGCAGAGCTACAGCCAAACCGAGAACGGTAAAAATAAAAGTTTTAATCATAACTGTCTCTTTGCAATAAATACACCAGACTTGGCTACAAAAGAAATTGACTTAATTCCAAAATACCCAAAAAATTATTGAGAAGGCACAAGATCCACGCTTAAAATTGTGCGATTCAACCCATTCACCCGTTCGTAAGCAAACCGATCCACGCTTTCCATCGCCAGAAAAATACCCATCCCGCCAATCGGGCGCAGTTCTGGCGGTTGTTCTACGACTTGCAGGGCGCGGGCTTGAACCTGTTGGGGACTATACGTCACGCCCGTATCCTCCACGAAAATCGTTAGAGAATTGTCTTCAATGCAAGCAAAAAGATGCAATTGCCCTTCAATTCCCGCCTCTCCATAGCCGTGAATGATAATATTTGTCGTGACTTCATCCACCGCTAGACGTAAATTATAGGCAGTTTGGCGATCCAGTCCCGCCCGTTCCGCCACCGCCTTCACGTAGCTCGCGATCGCCCCGAGGGCTTCTAGGGTTCCTGCCACTGTTAGGGATCTCATTCTTCCTCCTTGCGACGCACCGCGATCGCGGTTATGTCGTCAAACTGTTCGGCACCAATTGCGTGTTCCCTAACGCGATCGGCAATCTCTTGCAGCAGTCCTTGGGCGGAAGCCATTGCGGTGGGTAGAATTGCTTCTAATCTTGCCAAGGAAAAAAAACTCTCGTCTACCGCCCGAGCCTCTGTGATCCCGTCGGTATAGCCCAGCAAGATATCGCCGAAATCGAAATAGGTTTGACGCACTCGATAAGTCATCCCGGACAAGATGCCTAACGCTGGACCCGTCGCCCTCAATTCTTCGCGAACATTGCCGCGGCGATCGAGAAGCAAGGGAGATTCGTGACCGCAATTGATATAAGTTAGCATTCCCGATTTTGGGTCTAAAACGCCAAAAAAGAGGGTGGCAAACATCCCTAAATCTCCATGATTGATGGCAATATAATCATTGGTCAGGCGAATCGCTCGCAGGGCGTTGAGGTGAGCGGGATTGACGGTTTCGCCAAAATTCCCCGATAGGGGCAAGCCCTCATCGTCCAGTTCGGAGGGTTCTACGTATAAACTCGCCATCAGATCGCCGCGAAAGCTCAAGCCTTCTAAACTGGTCTGCCCGGAAAAGATGCGAATCAAACTGCGAAATAAACCCATAAATAAAGCCGCTCCCACTCCCTTATCGCAAACATCGGCGATTGCCAAGCCCACCTGTTCCCCTGGTAAGGCAAAAATATCGTAAAAATCTCCCGCAACCTGTCTGGCGGGTTGAAAAAACGCGGCAATTTCCCATCCCGGCCATTGGGGAATGCGCTCGGGCAGGAAGTTGAGTTGAATATTCCGTCCTTTCTCGAGTTCGGCGTTTAAAGCGATCGTGTAATGCTGCAACTGTCCGTAGAGTTGGGCATTTTCCAAAACAATTCCCAGTTGATCCGCCATGGCCTGCATGAGGCTGACCTCATCAAAACCAAAATGATTGGGTTGGGAATGGAGAAGGGTTAATAAGCCGAATAGGCCCTCGCGCCGGAGAATGGGAATACCCAAAGCCGATCGCGCCACATAGGGTTGCTCGGGAAATTGTAACCAGCGATCGTCCTCCCGCGTATCGACAACTAAGCCAATTTTCCTCTGCTTGCACACCCATCCTGCCAAACCGCGATCGAGGATATTGTTATAGAGGCGAAAGCGCCCCTCGGGATCCGCATCCTCGCGGGTGAGAATTGCATCCTGAATTTTGCCCGAAGCATCGAGCAAGAAAAGACTGCCTTTTTCTGCTCCTGTCATCTCGGCGGAAATGTCCAAGGTTTGTCGAAGGAATTGGGTCAGCAACTCATTTTGAGAAGGGGAACGGGCGATCGCAATAAACCCTTCGAGCAGTTTGCGTTGTGCTTCAAAGGCTGCTTTTTCCATTGCCATCTCGGCAACTTGTCGCCGCAGCCGTTGTAGTTCTCGCTCTAGTTCTGCTTGTCTCTCTTCCTCTGTCATGCTGGCATCGCGATCGGGGGCGCTTCTATTTTCTCCTCCTAGCGTAAAAGTTCCAACCCGATCTCTTGAGTTTCGCAGGTGGTAAAAAAGTTGAGAAACCCGGTAACGGACATGGTGCGGTAGATTTCCTGAGCCAAGCCGACAAGAACTAACTGCCCGTCCTTGGCACTGGCTTGTCGGTAGAGAGAGAGCAACATTCGCAGTCCCGCACTGGACATATAGGGGACTTCGCTCATATTTAGCAGAATTTTACTTTGGGGAAGAGCCAGAGGCAGCACTTGCTGTTGTACCTCGGGCGCGGTATTGGCATCGACTTCCCCGATCAGTTCGACGACAGTAATATCGCCAACTGTTTTGACGTTGATATTCATAAATTTCATGGTCAGTTACCGGGATTTAAGGAACGAGCGGTGCGACCCCGACGAAGGTTGCTGAGCGATGTCGAAGCATCGCATAACTCCTTTGGAGACGCTACGCGAACGTCAAGGGAACGCGCACCAAGAGAAGGTCGTGCAGTCTTGACAATCTTGCACCCTTTATATCGGACTACAGCCTTCAAGGTCTAGTTTCCCTGCTTCTTTTATCTTGGCATTACATTTAAGTTCATTCAAAAAGTGTATCTAGGAATTTTCCTTTCGGCTGGGGAGCTTAATCATTATTCTGCCAGAGTTATTCCATCGACGAACAAATTTGTTAATTAGGTAGGGACGTAGCCTGCTGGTGTAAATACCCCCAGCAGGCCTCGGCGATCGCCCAATCTTCTTGGGTATGGACGACCAACACCCTCGTTTTTGCTTCATCTGCGGCAATATCCACATCCACGGGATCGCGGCGATTTTTCTCTCCATCCAAGGCAATGCCCAAAAATTCCAATCCCCCACAGGCAGCCTCCCGCAGGGCAATGGAGCGCTCTCCTACCCCGGCGGCAAAGACTAACGCATCCAAGCCTCCGAGACTGGCAGCCATAGCACCAATTGCCATTTTCAAGCGATGGACATACATCTCAAAGGCCAAACGAGCGCGATCGCTATCTTTATCAATTTCTGCCAAAACATCCCGCATATCCCCCGACGGGCCGAAAATCCCTTTTAATCCCGATTCTCGATTCAGCAGGCGATCCACGTCATTGACGCTCAACCCTTCTTCTCGCATCAAGTAAATGGCGATCGCGGGATCGATGGAGCCGCAACGGGTGCCCATCATCAACCCTTCCAAGGGAGTAAAACCCATTGTCGTATTAACGCTCTTGCCATCGGCAACCGCCGCCAGAGAGGCTCCATTGCCCAAATGACAGGTAACGAGTTTGAGGGTTTCGAGGGGACGACCCAAAATTTGCGCGGCACGACGGGCGCAATATTGATGACTGATGCCGTGGAATCCATAGCGGCGAATGCCCTTGGCTAGGCGATCGTAGGGGATGGGATAGGCGGCGGCGGCGAGGGGGATTTGACTGTGAAAGGCGGTATCGAAGACTGCCAGTTGGGGAATGTCTCCCAAGACCTGCTCGATCGCCTCAATGCCTTCTAAATGGGCGGGGTTATGGCTGGGGGCAAGGGGAATTAGCTTGGCGATCGCGGCTTTAACTTCCGGGGTGATGCGGGTGGGTTGGCTGTATTCCGTACCGCCGTGGACCACCCGATGCCCGACAATATCGATTTCGGCTAAATTCGCCAGTACGGAGGTTTCTCCTCGAGTCAGAGTCGCCAGCAGTTCCGATAAGGCTTGCGATCGCGATTCCGTTTCGAGGGAAATCTTGTATTTGCGATCGTTGGCTTTGGCGGCTAATTCCGCGCCTCCAGACCGTCCCCAGTCGATCGTCCCTTCCCATAAGGGTTCTGGCGAGCATTCCGGTAAAGTCTCGGCCGCGATCTCATAGAGACAGCTTTTTTGTGTGCTCGAACCAGCATTGAGAATAAAAATTTTCATGTTCCTTCCCTCTGACGTAATTCTTCTCGCAGGTGAGAGCGATCGCCGATTTTGTGGAGCAAGGGGCCTCTCTCAGCCATTTCTACAATACTCACAGAAGCCACGGGCATGGCAATGCGATCGCGAAATCGTCCCGCGTCAATTCCCAACAAGGAACAGAGCATAATGCGAATAGTTGCTTTGTGGGAGACCACCAAAACATTGCCCTTCTTATAAGTTTGTTCGATTTCTTCTAGAACTTCCGAACTGCGACGGGTGATATCGATGCCCTTTTCTCCTCCCGTCGGCGCATTCCACCCCGGATCTGCCAGCCAGCGCACGTATTCATCGTGAAAATCTCGATTGACCTCTTCCGGGCTTTTGCCTTCCCATTCCCCGTAGAAAATTTCTTTGAGTCCTTGTCGGCGTTGAATATTCATCTCGAGGCGATCGCACAGGGGTTTAGCCGTTTCGATGGTGCGTTGCAAGGGACTGGCATAGATGGCTTTCCAAGAAATCTCTTGATAGGCATTGGCAAAGTCTTCTGCCATTTGTACCCCTTCTGCGGTCAAGTCGATGTCCAAGCGACCGCAGTATGTTCCCGTTTGCGAGGAGGCTGTTTCTCCGTGGCGTAAAAAGTAAATCTTTAGGCTCATGACAAATTGATTGAAAGCGATCGCGCTGGGATAAAAGATTTTTTGAGTTTAATTTCTAACTGGAGAGGGATGCCGTTTAGCTTTGAGGAATGAAAAGAGAAAATCAATTCAATCGCTTCTTTCTTTAGGTTTTATAGCAAGGAAAAGAAAAAGAAGCAAGGTGTTAGACAACTAGACAATTGCTATTTTCTGTTTTTGTTAGGAAGATGTGACAAACATAAAAAAATAACAAAAAAATGCGGTCTCAATCTAGCGATCGCTTATAGATTTTGGGTATGACAGAAGACACAAAAATTGCGATTGTTATCGATAACCATTCCTTAAACAAACCATGAGAACCCATTGGCAGTAGAGCAAAATCTCTCTGTTGCTATCTTTTCCATTCACTTCATTTTCATTAAATTTCATCGCCATGACGCAAACACCCATCCAACCTCCTGCCATTTCGGAAACGCTCTCTCCAGAGGAACTGCGGAAAATCCATGCCTATTGGCGGGCTTGCAATTATTTAGCCGTGGGCATGATTTATTTGCGGGATAACGTCCTCCTCAAAGAACCCCTCAAAGCCGAACACGTGAAAAGTCGTTTATTGGGGCATTGGGGGGCTTCTCCCGCTTTGAGTTTCAGCTATATTCACCTCAATCGACTGATTAACAAATACGATCTCAACGCCATTTATATGGCGGGTCCAGGTCACGGGGCACCCGGGGTGATCGGCCCGGTTTATTTGGAAGGAACTTACTCGGAAGTTTATCCCGATAAAAGCGAAGATGAAGAAGGCATGCAAAAGCTCTTCCGGTGGTTTTCTTTTCCGGGGGGGATTGGCAGTCATTGCACCCCCGAACTGCCGGGATCCATTCACGAAGGCGGGGAATTAGGCTACAGTCTTTCTCACGCTTACGGGGCAATTTTAGATAATCCCGATCTATTGGTCGCTTGCGTCGTCGGAGATGGGGAAGCAGAAACCGGACCCTTGGCGACGGCTTGGCACTCGAACAAGTTTATCAACCCAATTCGCGACGGGGCGGTTTTACCAATCCTTAACCTCAACGGTTACAAGATTGCCAATCCCACCATTCTCGCTCGCATCTCCTCGGAAGAATTGGAAAATCTGTTCCGGGGTTACGGTTACACGCCCTATGTGGTAGAAGGCGAAGAACCGGAGTCGATGCACCAAAAGATGGCAACCGTCATGGAAGAGTGCATCAGTCAAATTCGTGCCATTCAAGCCGAAACCCGCAGCACTGGAGTTGCCAAGCGTCCTCGCTGGCCGATGATAATCCTGCGCAGTCCTAAAGGCTGGACGGGTCCCAAAGAAGTAGACGGTCATAAGACCGAGGGCTTCTGGCGATCGCACCAAGTGCCGATGGGTGCGATGCACAGCAATCCCGAACATTTACAAATGCTGGAAACTTGGTTGAAGAGCTACAAACCCGAAGAACTCTTCGATGAAAACGGCACGTTATTGGCAGAATTCAAAGCGATCGCCCCCAAAGGACACCGCCGCATGAGCGACAATCCCATTGCTAACGGGGGTCGGGTGCGCAAAGACTTGCGGATGCCGGATTTCCGCGATTTTGCTGTCGAGATTCCCAAACCCGGTACGGTAGAAGTCGAAAACACCCGCGTTTTGGGCTATTTCCTGCGGGAAATCATGCGGAAAAATACAGACAATTTCCGCCTCTTCGGGCCCGATGAAACCGCCTCCAACCGCCTCCAGTCCGTCTATGAAGTCACGAAAAAGGCATGGATGGCGGATTATCTCCCCGAAGACGAAGACGGCAGCGAAATGGCACAAGATGGGCGGGTTATGGAAATGCTCAGCGAACACACCCTACAGGGTTGGCTGGAAGGATATCTCCTTTCCGGTCGTCACGGGTTCTTCCATACCTACGAAGCCTTTGCTCACGTTGTCGATTCCATGTTCAACCAGCACGCGAAATGGTTGGATATTTGTAAAAAAGAAGTCCCCTGGCGCGCTCCGGTGTCTTCTTTAAATATCATGCTGTCTTCCTTGGTTTGGCGGCAAGATCACAATGGTTTCAGCCACCAGGATCCCGGTTATATTGATTTGGTGGTCAACAAGAGTCCTGATGTGGTGCGCGCTTATTTCCCTCCTGATGCCAATTGCCTATTATCCGTAGCCGATCATTGCTTGCGGAGTCGGGATTATGTCAATGTCATCGTTTCCGACAAACAGATGCACTTGCAATACTTAAATATGCAAGATGCGATCGCTCACTGTACCAAGGGAATCGGCATTTGGGAATGGGCCAGTAACGACGACCAAGGCAAAGATCCCGACGAACCCGATGTTGTCATGGCTTCTTGCGGAGACATTCCCACGATGGAATCTTTGGCAGCAACGGCGATTTTACGGGAAGAATTCCCGGATCTGCGGGTGCGTTTCGTGAACGTGGTGGATCTGTTGACATTAATGCCGGAACGAGAACATCCCCACGGTTTATCGACTCGGGATTTCAACAGCTTATTTACCCCCGATAAGCCCGTGATGTTCAACTTCCACGGCTATCCCTGGTTGATTCACAAGTTAACCTATCGCCGCACCAATCAAGAACGCATTCACGTGCGGGGTTACAAGGAAGAAGGCAATATCAACACGCCTTTGGAATTAGCCATCGAAAACCAAATCGATCGCTTTAATTTGGTCATCGACGCGATCGATCGCGTTCCCAAGTTGCAATCTCGTGGTGCTTATGTCAAAGAGCGCATGAAAAATAGCATCATCGAACATACCAATTATGCCTTCACCCACGGTATCGACAAGCCCGAAATCCGCGAGTGGAAGTGGCCGTATTGATCCCCAGTTATTGATTCGACATTAGGTTGAGAATTTAGCGATCGCATTCAAAACGCGATCGCTTTTCTTCGATTGCGAAATGTTGTGATTTTCTTGTCCAAATGTGAAGCAATTACGAATAGTTTCTTAAAAATGTTTACGGCAAACTTCAGACTAATTCAAAGGAGATTAGGATACCTTCTTTTTCCCGTTAAGGCAAACCCAGATAGCGATCGCTTGCCTTGGATTTAACTATTTTTTCCCGATCGGAAGCAATGATAGCGTACTGGGAAGGAAGGAACGGGTAAGGTACAATGCAAGATGCTTACTCATCCCCATATCTATTCTTAACTGCCGACTCAATGAGCGAGCTAGCTCTACATTCATCAACCTGATGGCTCATCCAGTATAGAGGTTAAAAATCTGAATATGTCTAAGAATTCATCTCTTTCTTCCGTATCTCCTGCGGTACTCGTCATTTTAGATGGTTGGGGTTATCGCGAAGCAAGCGATGGAAATGCGGTTGCCGTTGCGAAAACCCCGATTATGGATAGTCTTTGGCAGGCTTATCCGCGAACGTTAATTCGCACTTCGGGGAAAGATGTCGGTTTGCCAGACGGTCAAATGGGAAACTCGGAAGTCGGACATCTGAATCTCGGTGCGGGTCGCATCGTCCCCCAAGAGTTGGTGCGCATTTCCGATGCTGTTGAAGATCGTTCCATTCAGCGCAATCCCGCTTTAGTGGAAATTTGCCAACAGGTTAGGAAAGCCGGTACAAAATTACATTTATTCGGACTCTGCTCTGAAGGTGGCGTACATTCCCATTTACAGCATCTAATCGGCTTGTTAGAAACAGCCAAAGCTCAAGGCGTTGATGATGTTTGTATCCATGCGTTTACCGATGGTCGCGATACGAAGGTTACAGAAGGTGCAAACGCCTTGCAAAAGATTGAAGATGCGATCGTGGCGATCGGCATCGGACGCATTGCAACCATTAGCGGTCGTTACTATGCAATGGATCGCGATCGCCGTTGGGATCGCATCCAAAGGGCATACAATATTCTCGCTCGAGATGGTCAAGGTAGTGGATATACTGCTGTAGAAACTCTTAAGTATTATTACTTAAAGAAAATCACGGACGAATTTATCCCGCCGACCCGCATTGCACCGGGAGCAGTAGAAGCCGGAGATGGGATAATTTTCTTTAACTTCCGCCCCGATCGCGCCCGTCAATTAACCGCGGCCTTTGTCCAAAAAGATTTTGATGGTTTTGAGCGACAGTTTTTGCAACCATTACATTTTGTAACTTTTACCCAATATGATGCCAAACTGCCCGTGTCGGTCGCCTTTCCCCCCCAAAATCTGACAAATATTCTCGGTGAGGTCATCGCCGATCGCGGCCTGAAACAATTTCGCACGGCAGAAACGGAAAAATATCCCCACGTTACCTATTTTTTCAATGGGGGTTTAGAAAATCCCTTAGCTGGGGAAGATCGGGAATTGATTCAAAGTCCAATGGTCGCGACTTACGATAAAGCCCCCACCATGTCTGCGGAAGCAGTCACGAATACTGCTGTTGCTGCCCTCGAGAAGGGGATTTACTCCCTCGTGGTGATGAATTATGCCAATCCCGATATGGTGGGTCATACGGGAAATATGGAGGCAGCCATCAAAGCGATCGAAACCGTCGATCTCTGTGTTGCCCGTCTCGTGGAAGCGGTGACGAAAGCGGGAGGAACGATGCTAATCACCGCCGATCACGGCAATGCCGAGTATATGTGGGATGAAGAGCATAAGCCTTGGACGGCTCATACCACCAATCCCGTGCCGTTAATTTTAGTTGAAGGGGAAAAACTGAAGATTCCCGGTCACGGGGCTAACGTTCAACTGCGGGAGGACGGTCGCCTGTGCGACATTGCCCCCACGATCTTACAAATTTTAGGTCTGCCCCAACCCGAAGAAATGACCGGGCGATCGCTATTCAAACCCACCAATTTGGAGCTTAAACCCAATCGCACCCCCGTCAAAGTTGCCCTTTAACAGGGATGCGATCGCGGCAATCGACGCTTAGCAGACGACTACCAATCAACAACGGGGGAATTGTCTGACTCCCTCCTGCTTTTTTCTAGCTTCTAAACAATTCAAAAACTTGACGGGAAAAACCCTTGACCCTCTCGGCGACATCAGTGGCGGGGAGGTATTTTCCTTCAAATTGCCAATTGGCGATCGTGGACAATCGCCAGGCCTCACCTTGATGGTTAAAGGCGGCAGTTTCCATACCAATTAACTGATAGGAATCTTCGATGAAGTCTTGATGAAAGCGAATCTGCACGAGAATGCTGCGTCCTTGGAGGCGGGGACTCCACCCCGGAAAGTGAAAGCCAATATCGATAGAATCGGGATCCAACCCATTGCGGGTATCGGGGTCGTTGCACCAAGGCTGGAGATCGGCTTTAGCATCGGGGAACTCAGTCTTAAACAAGTTCACTATAGCAGCGACTTTGCTGGCAACTTTGACGCTTCTTACTTGTTCTGCTGCGTTCACGCCTTGTCCTCCTTGGTTAATAATACTTAAAGAGTGGTTTATCTATTACTCTACGAAGAAATTCGAGTAAATCTGTTCGTTGGTTTACGAAATTGGGCAAGCGCAACCCTTGTCAGCGCTTACTTCCCTTATACTTCAATCTATTGAGGAGAATCGAAAAAGAGTGTTAATAAAAGATAGTATTCGCGTGGGTTTGCTGGAATGGTTTTATCGGGAGGAGAAGCCAGAAGGCGAGAGCGATCGCTCACCCCTCGTCTTGTTACACGGCATTCCGTCCCAAAGTTATAGCTGGCGGGTGTTAATGGCCCAACTGTGCGATCGCGGTTATCGGGCGATCGCGCCCGACTGGATCGGTCACGGATTTTCCGATAAGCCAGAAAAGCGAGAGTTTGCTTACACCCCCGATGCCTATATCGAAGTGTTGGGGCAGTTATTCGACGCTTGGGAGTTAGACGAGATTAACATCGGAGTACAGGGCTATTTGGGGTCGGTGGGGCTACAATACGCCTTGCGAAATCGCGATCGCGTTAAAAGTTTGCTCATTTTCAATGCGCCTCTCGATCCAACGGCAAAATTACCTTGGAAAATGCGGCAATGGGGCATTCCTTACGTGGGGGATATGTTGACCCAAGATCCTTTACTCATCGATCGCACCTTGGAAGGGGGAAGCGGTTTCGTTGTCCAAGATGACGATTTGGACATCTATCGCCGTCCTTTCCTGAAAGAATCAGCAACGGGGCGGGCATTAAACGCCACCGTCCAGAATCTTCGCCTCGCCCAAGCCACCGAAGAAATTAAAAACGGTTTGGAAAAATGGGACAAACCCGCCCAAATAATTTGGGGAGAGGCAGATCCTTGGTTAAAACTTGATGCGGTGGAAAGTTTGGTTCAAACCAATAACAATATTAAGCTGGAAAAATTACCAGAAGCCAAACATTATCCGCAGGAACATTGGGGCAAAGAAATCGGGGAGATCGTCATGCGCTTTTTGCGATCGATCTGAGGTGTTAGATGCGATCGCTTGACAAGATCGCGGTGAAGTTAATGCGATCGCATTTGTTGGCAAATTTGATAAAATGATGCCGTGCTGACACGCTCTCAAATATTGAGGGGATTTTTAATGCACGTTATCAGTCGTAAAAAATTACGAGAATTTTGTCGAAAACACGCCAACTCTTGCGAATCTCTTGATGATTGGTACAAAACTGCTTGTCAAGCAAGTTGGACAAATCTTATTGAAGTTCAAGAAATTTATCCACAAGCTGAAGCCGTAGGGGATTTCACAGTTTTTAACATCAAAGGGAATCAATATCGTCTAATAGCAAGTATTAACTATATCAAACAGGTAATTTATCTCAAATATGTTTTAACTCATGCCGAATACGACAAGGAAAACTGGAAAAATGACCCTTACTTTTGATTCTAAAGTTTACAGCGATTTACTAATCGAGCATCAACCTCGAATTATCAAAACAGAGGAAGATAACGAAAAAGTTCTCGCAGTCGTGGAAGCGCTTCTCTCTCGGTCTAATTTAACACCAGAAGAAGATACACTTTTAGAACTGTTAGTTAAACTTATTGAAGATTTTGAGGAGAAATACTATCAACTTAATTCTTCAACACCGCGATCTCGCTTGCTTCATCTGCTGGAAGCGAGAAATTTACAGCAATCCGATCTAGAGTCAGTTTTAGGTTCTCGCGAACTTGTCGCTAAAATTGTCAATGAAGAATGCGCGATCGCCCCAGAACAAGCAAAAATTTTAGGTGACTTTTTCCATGTCGATCCGAGTTTATTTTTATTGAGTTAGGCGATCGCTCTGTCTATTGACCGTTTAATTTTCAAAAATTCATGCTTAACAATATTCCTGCTTTAACAGTCGAACAGTTCATTAAAATTTTGGAAAAAGGGGAAGTTTATTGCATTGCTGCAAAGCAAAACAAGGCTTTTTACGAGCGCAGAATAGGAACAAAAGGAATCATGGATCTGATCGATGTGAGTCCACAAGAAAAATCTCCTGCGTATGTCTTGCATGTTTTGAGACAATTTGAGTTTACAGATGAAGAAATTATGAGTTTGTTTGAGTAGATTAAGTTTTCAATCTCTAAAACACCCGTAAAATACTGGCAACTTGGATATCATCCACAGACTCAAATTGATGGATGGCATCGACAGCTTTGCGAAAATCTCCCTCCCGGACATCGTGAGTAACCACGACTACTTCTGCACGATCGCCTTGGAAACCAATCTGAACGAGAGATTCCAAACTCACGCCATTGTTACCAAAACAAGTCCCCAAATGTCCCAGAACCCCCGGGCGATCGCCGCACAGGAAGCGAGCGTAAAATTTGGTTTTTAACTCCTCAATCGGCGTAACGGCAGCATAATCTTGATGGAAACAGCCATAGAGGGGATGAATGCCTTTGCTAGTGTCAACGCTCTTCAACAACGCCACAATATTAACAATATCTGCCACTACCGCACTTGCTGTCGCGCCTTTTCCCGCACCGGGACCGAAAAACATTACCTGTCCCAAGGGATCTCCCTCCACAAAAATGGCATTGTATACCCCATTAACGCTCGCGAGGGGGTGCTTGTAAGGAACGAGGGTAGGTCCGACGCGCACTTGCAAACTGTCGCGAGTATGACTGTCCTTTTGAGCGATCGCCAGTAATTTAATGGCAAATCCCAAGCGATCGGCGTAGGTAATATCGGTGGTGTTAATTTGGCGAATGCCCTCCCGTTCGATATTCTCATAGCGAATGCGATCGCCAAAGGCTAAAGAAGCCAATATAGAAATTTTATCCGCCGCGTCAAATCCATCTACATCCGCCGTCGGATCTGCTTCCGCATAGCCTAACTCCTGCGCTTCCGTCAGCACGTCGCCAAAATCCCGCCCCGCCTCCTTCATCTGGGTCAAAATATAATTCGTCGTCCCGTTAATAATTCCCGTTACGCGCTGAATGCGGTTGGCTCCGAGGGACTGTTTCAAGGGCTGTAATATGGGAATTCCTCCCCCCACAGCCGCTTCTAAGAGGACGTAAACACCCGCTGCATTTGCCGCTTCGTAAATTTCGTCCCCGTGACGGGCAATCACCGCTTTATTCGCCGTAACGATATGCTTGCCCGAGGCAATCGCCTTGAGAATGAGCGATCGCGCGGGTTCGATTCCTCCAATCAGTTCCACGACAATATCAACTTGGCGATCGCTGACAATTGCCTCTAAATCCGTTGTGAACATTTCCCGGGGTAAAGCAATATCTCGAGGTTTATCAAGCGATCGAACCCCCACGCGATAAATCTCTACTTCACCCAGTAAAGCATTGCGCCCGGCTGCGTTCGCTAAAATTTCTGCCGTTCCCGTTCCCACGGTGCCCAAGCCCAACAACCCGATCTTAAAAGCCACAATCTGTATGTCTCTAACATTTTCCTTTCTCTAGGGTAGCGAGAATTGACAATCGAGGAAAGATAGAAAAGGAAAGATTTGTCCCTCTCAAAACACGTTACCTTGTCAGATTCGGACGCGAAGAAAGGCTCAAGATATTCCAAAGATGTCCATTACCTGATACATTTACCCAGTATCGGCAAATACAGTTTAGAGAAATAATATGAAAGCTCTGGTTATTGGTGGCGATGGTTATTGCGGTTGGGCAACAGCACTCCACCTTTCTAATAAAGGATACGAAGTCGGCATTCTCGATAATTTGAGCCGCCGCCATTGGGACAATCAACTGGGAGTCGAAACTCTCACCCCCATCGCCCCCATTCAAAAACGCTTGCAACGGTGGGCGGAGTTGACCGGGAAAACGATCGATCTCTTTATTGGCGATATTACCGATTATGATTTCTTAATTAAAGCGTTACGGAAATTTGAACCCGAGGCGATCGTTCACTTCGGCGAACAACGAGCCGCACCTTACTCCATGATCGATCGCGAACACGCGGTCTTTACCCAAGTTAACAATGTGGTGGGCACTCTCAACATTCTCTACGCCATGAAGGAAGAGTTTCCCGACAGTCATTTGGTGAAATTGGGAACCATGGGAGAATACGGGACTCCCAATATTGATATTGAAGAAGGTTATATCGAGATCGAACACAACGGACGCAAGGACACACTCCCCTATCCCAAGCAACCCGGTAGCTTTTACCACCTTTCCAAGGTTCACGACAGCCACAATATTCACTTCGCTTGCAAAATTTGGGGACTTCGAGCCACGGATTTAAACCAAGGAATCGTCTATGGGGTGAAAACGGAAGAAACGGCGATGGATGAGATGCTTATCAATCGCTTAGATTATGACGGCGTATTTGGCACGGCATTAAACCGCTTTTGCATTCAAGCGGCGATCGGACATCCTTTAACGGTATACGGAAAAGGCGGTCAAACGCGCGGTTTGCTCGATATTCGCGATACAGTGCGCTGCATGGAACTGGCGATCTCCAATCCCGCAGATCCCGGGCAGTTCCGTGTATTCAACCAATTCACCGAACTCTTTAGCGTTGGCGATTTGGCTCAGAAGGTTAAAGAAGCCGGGGCAAAAATAGGATTGGACGTGACAATCAACAATCTTCCCAATCCTCGTGTCGAACTAGAAGAGCACTATTTCAACGCGAAGAATACCAAACTGCTCGATTTGGGCTTGCAACCCCACTATTTGAATGAATCGTTACTCGATTCTCTCTTGAATTTTGCCGCCAAGTACAAGAACCGCGTTGACAAACAACAAATTTTACCAACGGTCTCTTGGCATCGAGACAAGAAAGAGGAAAAATCCTCCTCCAGCAATGGTACTGCAACCAATGGCAGTGCCCCTACTGCCTCCCCCGAGCCCGTTGCTGCGAAATAGTAAGCGGCGATCGCAACTCGTCCCTCTAAAAAAAGTAGATAGAGCAGATAGAGATGTCCTTGGGGACATCTCTATTTTTTTCTTTCGCGATCGATATAACGAGAAAGGCCTTTGGTGAAGATTGCACAGTCAACGATCCTTCAAGACTCGAGCTCCTCTAGCGTGCTAATTTCTGCACTCATCGCGATCGCCAAGAAAAACCGTGTTGTTGCCTTGGTTATTATTTTCTGCATCATGTCCTAGAACGGCTGCGTTGTGATGGGTAGTTTTCCATTCTCTATCTTTACGGTTCTTCACAATTCACGATCTGAGCGATCGCTACCTAAGTAGTTTTTTTATTTTCACAGTTACCTCATAGGTTGAATTATGAAAAGTAAATGAGTATTTCCTAAATTTTATCAACATAATAAAGTTTCTGAGATGAAAATGCGATAATAATAAATCAAAGAAGAGAAAAAGTCATTTGATTTCTCTTCCTAATTTTACAGTGTTTTACCTTGATTTTTCTGCCTTTTGTGCGATTTTAACCACGTTAAATAGGGTTAGTTTAAGTCGGGACGATTCAATGGGACTTCACAATTCCAATTTACGTCCGTAGAGAAATCTGCATACCAAAACAAAGGCCAAAATACTGTATTGTTGGCTGCCATTTACTGGGACAATTTCTTGTATCAAAGGTCTGCTATCCTTCTGGGTTAGCAATCTATTGTGTTTATCCGACTTTGCCAACCGTATAAATACGATGGGAATCTTCTAGAATCCTTTGACACAGCTAAAAGTTAAAAAAGTA